>NZ_JABBVZ010000013.1 GCF_012933365.1 Sulfobacillus harzensis
GTAGGAAAATCGCAGCGTCCAATGCGTCAAACCCGCGCGCCGTGCGGGTTCGGATTAAATGAAAAGGCTCCTAGGGGGTGACGATGTCCTCAATGGTGTTTAAGGTGCGTTCAATTTCCACTCGGGTGTTGTACGGGGCTAGTCCTAGGCGTACGAGGCCGCCTTGAGCGCGAAGACCCAGCCGATCCACCAACGTGACGGCGTAGAAGTCGCCGTCCCAGGCGAGAATACCTCGTTCCCCTAACGCGTGGGCCACTTCAATGGAGGAGCGGTCCCGGACCGTGAAGCTGATGGTCGGCGCGCGATCTTGAGCTCCCACCGGCGGACCCCAGACGCGCACATCCGGAATGGCTCCCAGCCCGCGGTATAACTTCGAAGCCAGTTCGTGTTCATAGTGGTACACGTGTGCCATGGCTTGGCGAATCCGGGTTCTGAGGGATTCGTCGGGGTCGTCGGCAAACGCGGCGATGAAGTCAACGGCAGCGACCACACCCTCCAGAGCTGCATGATTGAGCGTTCCTGTCTCAATGCGTTCCGGCGCCTCCGGCATTTGAGGTCGTACGCGCAAGGTGGGTAGGGTGGCTAAAAGCCCCGGGCGCGTGTACAGCACTCCCACGTGAGGGCCAAAAAACTTATAGGCGGAGCAGAGCAGCGCGTCAGGCTTCAACGGGCTCACGTCGATGAGACCATGGGGAGCCCAGTGCACCGCGTCGACCACTAAAAGGGCTTGAGCTTCATGAGCCCATTCCGCTATTTGAACGAGAGGGTTTACCGTGCCAACAGCGTTGGAAGCCCAACCTACGGCAATAACCCGGGTGCGATCGGAAATCAGTGCGCGAAACGCGTCTAAATCCAGTTCTGCACTTGGCAGCACCGGCACGTGTTTAATAATCACCCCGCGTTCTTCTAACTCGAGCCAGGGAGCGACGTTGGCATCGTGGTCGAGTTCCGTCACAATAATCTCATCGCCTGGATTCAGGGTGCGCCCGATAGCCTGGCTAAGGAAGAAATTGAGCGTCGTCATGTTTTGACCAAAGGATATGCAACTGGGATCTTCCGCCCCTAACATGGCGGCCATGGCCGTGCGGGCTGCCAAAATGACGGCGTCACTCTCCCGGCTAGTCGCATATTGACCGTGCGTGTTGGCGTTGTGATTAAGATAGTAATTGGTGATGGCAGTAATGACCGAGGCAGGCACCTGGCTGCCTCCCGGGCCATCCAGAAACACCAACGGCAGGTTGTCCGGGCCCGTCCGTTGCAGGCTGGGAAATTCATGGCGGCAATATGATAGGTCCTTCATGGGATCCCTCCTAGCCAATGATGCGCCATTATTGGCGCTGAAAAATTTCTAGGATATGCAGTGATGCAATGGTGATCGCACCGCCGTAGCGACGTTCGATGACGTCGTAAACCCCTTGCAAAAGGCCATCTAAGGCGTCCTCCCCCAGCATCAAATGATCCGAATAGGTGCCGAGGAGACGTGTGTAGGTTTCGGCGGAATACGACCGGACCACGGGGTAGCGGTGCTGGCTTGCTGCACGATAGCGGCTTGACTCCGCCATTCGCTGAAATGGAGCGGCAACCTCTTCCGCTGTCGATAACCGAAAAGGCTTGGTATGGGTGGATGGCAAGAACGTTTCGTACAGCGGCTGAACGGCGTCATAAAAGGTATCGGTTCCGCCTTGGATCGGATGAGTGGAAATCACGGCCAGATAACCTCCGGTTCGCAAGGCCCGAGCGGTCTTTTCTTTTTGCGTGGATTCATCGAGCCAATGAAAGGCCGTGGCCGAAACAACCAGGTCAAAGGGCATGGTGGGGAGCGGCCAGATTTCGAAATCAGCGTTAACCACCGACACGTTGGGATGTTGACTCATTTTCTCGCGCAATATTTGAGCCAAGTGCGGTCCCATTTCAACCGCCACCAGCTGAGCACCTGTCGTCAACAGATCTTGGGTGAATTGGCCCGTGCCTGCGCCAATCTCTAGAACCCGGGATTGAGCACCGATTCCGGCTAACTGGGTTAAATCGCGTGTGAGTTCGGTAGGATAGGCGGGGCGGGCTTTGTCATATTGGCGGGCCACTCGATCGAACGTCAAAGCCATTTCACGGCGCACGCTTTCCTGACCCCCTCAGCGTCATGATATCATGCAGGTAAAGGGGACGGAAGGCAGTCATCGGTCACCTCCCGTCAGTGCTGGCGGCCCCATCGATTCATGAGAAAGCCAAGAGCCTGATGGTCGGCGACGGCTTGGCACGCTCCCGATTGTCCCGCCGTCTGGATCCCGCGGACAAAACACAGCAGATCCGAAAGGAGAGAAAGCGGCTTTTTCTCCGGCATTCATGCTGGAGTTGGCCTCAGCTATTATGGTGGATATCAGGGAACGAATCGACGAGGGGAATCGTCGCTATCAAGCGGATCATGCACCCATCGAGAGCGCTCGGCCCAGTGCCCGTTTGGCGGTGCTCACCTGCATGGATGCCCGCATCGACCCGCTCCGGGTCTTGGGGTTGCACCTTGGGGAAGTGCATGTGCTTCGCAACGCGGGTGCCCGCGTTACCGAGGATATGATCCGTTCGTTGGCCATCTCTCAGCAAGCGTTGGGTACCGATACCATTGTTGTCATGCCTCATACGGGGTGCGGGGTGATCGGCCTTCAGCCCGACAACATTCATCCGCGGTCCGGCAGCGGTGCTGAAGCCATCGAACTTTATCCCATTCGGGACTTGCAACAGTCGCTCCAGGACGACCTCGCGAGGCTGCGCAATAGCCCGTGGCTTCGACCGGATACACGAATTTTGGGTGCCATTTTCGATATCAAAACGGGAGCCTTGGATTGGGTATAAAAAATACTGGCGAGCTTGCGGGTTCGCCAGTATTTTGGCCTGAAAAGACCGGAATTATTCCAGTTTGTCACCTTGGGCGAGCGACTGCTCAGCATATTTAATCATCACCTTGACCATGTTGCCGCCAATCTTCCCACCCACGCGCCCCAGCTGCCGGGTAGGCATGTCGGCCCAGCCTTTTTGCTCGATTTCGTCAAGGATACCGAGGTCGCTGGCAATTTCATACTTGAACTTGTCCCGTACCTCGTTGGGCAAGACCGATGGTGTCTTTGTCCACTTTGCCATGCTTGGCGCACCTCCTTTGTGGTGACACGCCTAGTATGGCTTTCATATCAACGGGGAATGTTAGGAGTTACTTCATCGTCTGTCATCGGTTTGTCCGTGTGCATGATTGTGGGGAGAAAGTCATTTGACAATCCGCGACAAACATGCTTTGGTGCGCCACCACCCAAGCCCCGCAGTACCCACCCCCCGGCACCTGCGTCCTGGGCAGTCTAAGCCACGTCATCGGATTCCCGACCGAGGTAGAAATTTTGGAGGTGCTTCAATGGCTGTTCATAAAATACGTAATCATTTCGGTCTCCCGCATACCGACCGGCGCATGCCCGCCGGGGAAAAATGCCAACTCCACATTTGGGTCATTTTTTGACAATGTACCTTTGAGTTGGCGAAGCATGGCAGGTGGAATTATCGGATCCTTTTCCCCTCCAATAATCAAAACCGGAATCTTTATTTTGCTATCGCCAAGAGAGTTGCTTAGGTACCAGCTGGCCCTTGGGTTCGCGCCTTCTTGCTTAAGCATGGCAGAAACGTCGTTCCGGTCCACCTCATCGATTTGCTGGCTTGGCCGTGATTCTACCCATGACACGAACGCCTCGGCCCCGGGGAATGGACTAAGGAGGACAAGGGCTTTAACCCCGGGATCGCTCTCAGCCAATTTCATAGCCACAAACCCCCCCAACGAAACCCCGTAGAGATAGGTGTGATTCCCCTGGATCTTCGGTCCAAAAACTCTAAAAAGCGCTCTTAGTCCATTTTCTGTGTCTAAATAATCTCCATAGCCACCCCTGACATCCCCTTGACTGAGCCCGTATCCCTCATAATTGGGTAAAAAGGTTATGAAACTATTGGACGTCCACAGTTCGGCATCGGACTGCGTCTCCGCGTATTTGTTGGTGTGCAAACCGGCGGGGAGCATGTACCCTCCATGTAAGTTCACTTCAAGGGGCATCGGCCCACGGCTCGGCGGAACGACCACGTACCCCTGAACCGCATAACCTTGGCTCCAATACTTCAAACTATAGAGTTTGGTACGGGAGGGCATGCCCAAGTCAGGGGCAAATTGGGGATTTCGAATGAGCGTTAGGGAAATCGGTGCACCGTTTTTCTTTTGGCTCGCATAGTACACCGTAGTGCTACCCTGGCGAGGTAATAAAGTGCCCCGGGGAGCAGACGGGACATTGTTCCCTGTCAGACTTGCGATTAGCGAGACCACTAACAACACGACCAGTCCACTTAAAAGCCAACGTCCATTGAAAGCTGGTGTGTCCATTTTCTGCAATCTCCTATAAGGGGATATTAGATTTCTTCTACGATTCGTCATGATGTCCATTGCTTGCCGTGAAGGAGCAAACGCGAGGAATGGTTTGGGACGTGTTCATGAACATCGATCATAGCGCTTGGCATCATTTCGGTCCCGGTCCGTGGGCTTCTAGGTGTCATGAGATCGGCGGAGTGTCGCCCGGTCATGACGGACTCGTTTTGAGGTTAATAAATAGGCGAATAGCGACGATACCGATACGTTCACAACGGCCCCAAGGGGAATGCCGATAGCCACCTCATAGAGAAAGTTCCAGTGCGGAAAAAGGGCATTCAATCCCACCGCGACAGCCAGAACCCAAACTAACACACCATAGTTCTTACAACTTCTGAGAGGTCCCATGAGTTTCATCCCTCTCCGGCGCACCTAACCTTCGCGGAATTATCGGTATTAATGCTTATGGCAATTGTAACGGTTTGGTAAGCTTTTTCAACTGCTCCTCAAAATTGAAGGTCCTGATTATAGCGGCATCCTGAAAGGCGGCTGTACCGGCGGGTGCGGTGGCCTAGCCGGAACGGTTAACGGAAGTCACCGCGCCATGCTCAAAGTACACTGCGCCGGCGGTATCCGTTGCCCTCGCGCTGTGGGATATAATAGAGGTACCAGAAGAGTGAGGTGTTAATGATGAAGCTGTCCGCCCAGCATGCTAAGTTAACCCGCTTGGCGCAGAGGCGCTTTGAAGGTTTTCGTCCCTATCAGGTGGTGACGTTCTTGAACCAGTCCTTGAAAGAGCGCGGTCTTATTTTCGGTTTAAGACAGTTCGAGGATGAATGGGAGCTCACCGTTTACGATGCCGACGACCATGGCGAAGAATCCTAAAATTGGTGTTGCTGGCATCATCGTGAATGACCGACGGGTGGTGCTGGGGCGCCGCGGCCACGATCCGGGCTATGGGCTCTGGGCGTTTCCCGGAGGCCACGTGGAGTTTGGCGAGCGCCTCGAGGATGCATTGTGCCGCGAAGTCCAAGAAGAAACCGATCTGTTGATTATACCCAGCCGCCCCATTTACATTGCCCAACTATTGGGCAGTGATTACCATTTCGTGTTGATTGATTTTCTCGTGACCGACTTTTCCGGCGTTTTGCGTGCCGGATCGGACCTTGATGAGGTGCGCTGGGTGGAGGAAAAGGAGGCGGCAGCCCTTCCTTTGGCCGATGGAATGGCTGCCTGTCTTGCGGACCGGGGTGTCCGCGAGATTCTCGGTTGGATGTAAAGGTTACGCATGAGGAGGTTCAAAGCGCTGGAAAAAGCCATATTGGTGTCGGTCTATCCAAAAGGAACGAATATTCGAGAGGTAGACCGGCAGCTCGAGGAGCTTCAGGGACTGGTCGGGGCCGCTGGAGCTGACACCGCGGGAGTGGTACGGCAGGCGCGCGACGTTCCCGAAGCAGGCTTGGGACAAGGCGCGTTAGACGCCTTGATTGCCCAAGTAGAGGCCATGGGAGCTGATCTGGTGGTTTTTAACCAAGAAATGCGCCCGAGCCAGCTTTTATGGGTTCAGACGCGACTCGGGGCACGGGCGCGCGTGGTTGACCGCACCCAAGTCATTTTGGACATCTTTGCACGGAGGGCATCGTCCCGCGAGGGGCGCCTGCAAGTGGAGCTGGCCCAATATGAGTATCTGGAGCCGCGTCTTCGGGGGCTCCGTGTGTTGTCGCGCCCTGGAGGCGGGGTTGGAACGCGGGGGCCCGGTGAAACGCAGCTGGAATTGGACCGTCGGCGCGTTCAACGGCGCGTGCATGCGTTGAAAGAGGAACTCGAGCGGGTGGAGGAGGAACGGCGGGGACGGCGTCAGCGGCGCCGGCGCACCGAGCTTCCGCAGGTGGCCTTGGTGGGTTACACCAATGTGGGCAAGTCCACATTGTTCAGCGCGCTAACCCATCGACCGCAATTCGCTCAAAACGCTTTGTTTGTGACATTGGATTCAACTGTCAGGCGGATGGTGATTCCAGGCTTTGGCCCGGTCTTGGTGAGCGATACGGTAGGATTTGTCGATCGATTGCCCCACGAACTGGTGGCGGCTTTCCGCTCGACCTTGGACGAGGTTCGGGACGCAGATATGATTTTGGAGGTCGTATCGGCCGATCCGGAATTTCCGGTTCCGATGGCGGAACAGGTCGGGGTCATTGAGGATACTCTGCGGCGTCTTGAGGCTGAGGCGATACGCCGACTGCGGGTGTACAGCCAATGGGACCGGGTGCGGCCGGGGACGGGTATCCCACCGCTTGGCGTGGCTGTCTCGGCGGTTTCGGGCGACGGTATGAGTGAATTGCTCGGTGAAATGGCCCGACAGCTAGCCGCGTTGTTGCGGGAAGAACAGGTGGAGATCGCCTGGGAGGATCAGGAGTCGTGGAAGATCATTTGGCGTGAATTTGTCATTTTAGATCGCCACGATGGCCGATCGGGGGCGGTGTTGACCCTTCGGGGCACCGAACGGGCTTTCCACCTTTTGGACCAGGCGGCGAGAAAAGGACAGGGCGGCAATCCCGAGAAAGATGGTACAATAATGTGATGATTTTTGAGAGGAGGCGGCCGGGTGTCTCAACAACCGCGGTACTTTATTAAGACCTATGGCTGTCAGATGAATGAACGCGACTCGGAAATAATGGCAGGGCAGCTGGACCAGATGGGGTATCAGCCGGCGGCGTCCGACCGGGATGCGGACTTGATCGTGATTAACACCTGCGCCGTCCGCGGAAGTGCTGAGGAGCATGCGTTCGGGTATATTGGCCAGCTGCGGCAGCTGAAGGACGAGCGTCCGGGGATGACACTCGCGGTCGCGGGATGCATGGCACAAGAAGCCGGAACCATTGCTTGGTTAAAAAAGCATGCACCGCAGGTGGACTTGGTGTTTGGAACCCACAATATGCACCAACTGCCCGAGATGTTGGACCGCGCGGCAGAATCGGACGAAATGGTGGTTGATGTGTGGCAAAGTGCCGGCGAGGTAGTTGAGCATCTTCCCTCGCGGCGTAAAGATGGCGTCCGGGCGTTTGTCAACATTATTTATGGTTGCGACAAGTTCTGCACCTATTGCATTGTGCCTTTCACCCGGGGCCGGGAACGGTCGCGGGAGATGGAGCCGATTATCGAGGAAGTGCGGGCATTAGCCGATGAAGGCTACCAGGACATCACGGTTCTAGGACAGAATGTCAACTCCTATGGGCACGACCTAGAACCGGCCCGCGATTTGGCTGATCTGTTGGTGGAGTTGGAGAAGGTCGACGGGGTGCGCTGGCTTCGGTACACTACGCCCCATCCACGCGATTTCAGTCAGAAGTTGATTGACGCGATTGCCGACTCGCAAAAGATTACCCGCCATGTCCACTTGCCGGTTCAGGCGGGTTCCAATCCGATATTAAAGCGGATGAACCGTAAGTACACCAAGGAAGCCTACTTGGATCTGATCGAACGGGTCAAGCTTAAGATTCCGGACGCATCGTTAACAACGGATATCATCGTCGGTTTTCCGGGGGAGACGGAGGCCGACTTTGAGGAAACGCTAGACGTCGTGCGGCGTGTGCGTTATGACTCGGCCTTCACCTTTATTTATTCGGCCCGGGAACGGACGCCGGCGGCTCGGTGGGAAGGACGGGACCCGGTGCCCAATCAAGTCAAGAAGGACCGCCTTAACCGGCTCATGGCGTTGCAATACCAGATTAGCCTGGAAGCCAATGAGCAGCTTGTTGGCAAACAGGAATTGGTTCTGGTTGAGGGCGTGAGCAAAAAGAACGATCGCGTGTGGGCCTGCCGCACACATAATAATAAGGTCGTCCTCATCGATCGCGACCCGGCCGAGGACTTGATTGACCGATTTGTTCCGGTTCGCATCACCGGTGCCAAGACTTTTTATCTCACCGGTCAACAAGCCGGGCGTCCGGTATCTCCGCCGTCGCCGCGACGGCGAGTGGAACTGCCCATGGTTTAAATGGCAAAAGCGGCCGCGGTGGCCGCTTTTGTCGTGTTGTTTAGGTCTTTTTCTTCACCGTATTGGCTGCCTTGTTGGCTTCTGTCTTGGCGCCTTTACCGGCCCGCTTGGCGGTCTTTTTTACGTCTTTGGCAGGGCCGATGAGGGTCTTCTTAGCTTTGGTTCCGGTCTGTTTGGCGTATTTGGGCGTGACCGGGGAGCGTGCGGCATTCGTCCCCGTTGGGCCGCCTGCGCCTGAAGTGGCCCCGGTCCCGATGGCCGCGGCTACGGTGTCCCACCATTTAGCATCTTCGTATCCAATTCGCCAAAATGCGACACCAGCCAAATGGTCCTTTTTCGCCAAATCGATACGGTCCTTGGCGGCGCGATCATTGACAAACCAGATGACGTGGGTCACGCCATTGGCCGTGTACTTGTCGTAGGCCTCTTTGTAGGTGGAGTTCCAGGTGTAAACGCCGTATTTATGCTGGTGCATGGCCTTCAACGGTATGGTGGTAGCCTTGGTTGACCCATCCGTCCACAAGTATCCGTAGTCGGCGATGCCCAGATAGAGCTTCGTCGGGCTAACGCCAGCCGCCTCGGCGGTCGAAATGGACTTCTGAACCCAGGCGTACGGACTCACGGGTCCGGGCGGTGTGCCGTTACCGTGCAAGTCGTAGGCCATCAACACCATGGAATCCACAATCTTGTCCAGTGCCCTAAAGTCATAGGCAGCACTCTCACCGTTGCCGGACGTCAACGGAACCACCGACATGGACAAGGCGACGGAGGTCGGCAACGCCTTTTTCAGTTGGCTCATGAATGTGGTCAGGTTGGTCCGGTCTGACTTGGGAAGCAGTTGGAAATCGATTTGTACCGCTGGATAGTTATGGGCCTTCACCGTCGAGGCAATGGCATCAACCGCTTTCGTTCGCGCGGCGGCCGTTTGAAGGAAGGAGTCAGTGCCTCCGGCATTGGTAAAGAGGGGCATTAGTGGCAGGTGGTCCTGCTTCGCTAAAATGGCCGCGTTGCCCTGGGGCTTCGCAATGAGAGTGCCAGTGGGGGACACCTCGTACCAGAATGGCGACAAAAAGTCGACTAAACCCGGATGAGCTTTAACCAAGGCAAAAGGATCCGGCGCGGCGGCCGATTGCGTCTGGTCGTAAAAGGCGATTACCTTGAGCGGTTTACCAGCCTTGGCTGGTTTCGTGGTGGTAGTCGGCTTTTTGGATGCCTTGGATGAGTTGGTATGCGGTTTCGGTGCTGGAGCAGGCGTACCACAGCCTGCCAGCCATAGAGATCCTAGTCCAGAGGCCATAAACAAGGCGGCATACAGCTTTTTCATCGATATCCCTCCTTTGCATGCCGACGAGGTCGGGTGAGTTCGGTGTGAAAAGAAAAAGGACGACGGCCGAACCACGTGCGCCCATATTATGAGAAGATGGGGATGCATTCATACTGGAAGGAAACGGTAAGGAGCGACGACGGTGAAATGGTGGGCAAGTGCGCTAGCGGGTGCAGGGCTCGTGCTGGCGGTGGAGGCAGCAACCATTTATGGGATTGGCGTGCAGACGACCGTACCTAAAAGCCAGGCGGTAGCGGCCAGCCACGCCCTGGCCAATGCATTGGATGCACGGTGGCCGTCTTTGGAGGGACCTATGATGACGACTATTCGGCCTATTATGCGGCGCCAAATTGGCCAGATTGTAGGGCGGACCAGCATAGACATTGGTGGCGTGCCGGTTCGTTTGCCTCCCAGTGTTCGCCAGGTGGTGGCGGACAAAATGCAACAGGTTTTGGAGGCCAACCTATCACGTTATCTCCGTTATCGGTTCCGCCCCAGTCAATTCCTCACTCCCCGCCTTGTAGAAAAAGTGCTGGAACGACCGGTTAAACTACGCCTTTGGGTCAACGTGGGGCGAATCCCCATTCCAGTTACAATCGAAATGAAATGACGATTCTTGAAGCCTCGCACGCCCTATGCTATACTACCATCGGCTGTCTTCAACCAAAGATCGCCAAATCTAGCACGCAGTTCAAACCTGGTGATCTGTCGAACTGCGGAGGCTAACCAGGAGGAAAACATGTCAGTTGTCTCAATGAAGCAGCTGTTGGAGGCCGGTGTTCACTTCGGACACCAGACCCGGCGCTGGAACCCTAAGATGAAGGCGTACATTTTCACCGAGCGCAACGGAATTTACATTATTGATTTGCAAAAAACGGTGCGTAAAGTGGATGAGGCCTACAATTTTGTCCGCCAACTTGGCATGGATGGCGGCAAGGTTTTGTTTGTCGGCACCAAGAAGCAGGCACAGGAAGCGGTCGCTGAAGAGGCTCGGCGTTCTGGCGATTTCTACGTTAATCAGCGCTGGTTGGGCGGAATGCTGACCAACTTCGACACCATCAAGCGGCGTGTCAAACGTTTGGCCGAGTTGAAGGAGCAGGAAGCATCCGGCCAATGGGAGCGGTTGCCCAAGAAGGAAGTGAGTTCGCTCACGCGCCAGAAAGAAAAGTTGGAGAAGTATTTAGGCGGCATCGAGGGAATGCGGGAACTGCCGCAAGCCATGTTTGTGGTTGATCCCCGCAAGGAGCACATTGCTGTCACGGAAGCCCGCAAGCTGGGCATTCCCATTGTGGGCATTGTGGACACCAACTGTGATCCTGACGAAATTGACTATGTGATTCCGGGAAACGACGATGCTATCCGCGCGGTGCGCTTGTTGACGGCGAAGATGGCCGATGCGCTCATCGAGGGTCGCCAAGGCGAGACCACGGGTGCTGAAGAGGTTGAAGAGGCTGTGCAATAAGCGCGCCTGAACGTTGACCGAGAAGGGGCTGTCTCAAAAGGCTTTGGCCCTAAAATTTTCTCCCACTTGACCCCTAAAAACGCGGAGGAAAGTGACCTACTTCCTCCACTACGCGGGGTAAAATAGGCACATTTTAGGGACGGCATCACTGCCGACATACCTTTTGAGACGGCCCCTTCCTTACGAGGAGGATTTTTGTGGCTATTTCCGCGCAGGACGTAAAGGCGCTCCGGGAGCGGACCGGAGCCGGAATGATGGAGTGCAAGAAGGCGCTTCAAGAAGCCGACGGAAATTTGGATCGGGCTGTCGACATCCTGCGAGAGCGGGGATTGGCAGCGGCTGCCAAGAAAGCGGGGCGCAGTACGACGGAAGGATTAATCGAAAGCTACATTCATTCCGGTGGACGGATTGGTGTCTTGCTGGAGATTAACTGCGAAACGGACTTTGTGGCCAACACGGATGACTTTCGTGCGCTGGCTCACGATGTGGCTATGCATATTGCGGCCGCACGTCCCGTTTATGTCCGCCGCGAAGATGTGCCGGAAAGCGCGCTGGAGCACGAACGGCAGGTCCTTCGAGTCCAGGCTCAAAATGAAGGCAAGCCGCCAGCCATTGTCGAAAAGATGGTCGAAGGCCGTATCGACAAGTATTTTAAAGAGGTTTGCCTCTTGGAGCAGCCCTACGTGAAAAATCCCGATCAGACCATCGACCAGCTCATTAAAGAGCATATTGCGCGACTGGGGGAGCAGATTCAAGTACGGCGCTTTGCCCGGTTTGAGCGGGGCGAGGAGTTAAGTCCGGCGGAGTCGGAATAAAGGGCACGATGTGCCCTTTTCTTTTAGGTGATGATGCAGGGGAGGATGACGGTGTCCGAACAGCCTAAATATCGACGGGTCGTCTTGAAGTTGTCCGGAGAGGCATTAGCGGGCTCGGCCGGATTTGGCATCGATCCGACAGTAGTTGACAGCATTGCCCGGCAAATTAAGGAAGTGCTGGGATTTGGCGTTCAAATCGCCGTGGTAGTGGGCGGCGGCAACATCTGGCGCGGACAGGCCGGATCCAGCAAGGGAATGGATCGGGCCACGGCCGACTACATGGGGATGTTGGCCACCGTGATTAACGCCCTGGCGCTCATGGACGCATTAGAAAAGCATGGAGTGGTGGTCAGAGTACAGACTGCCATCGAGATGAAGGAGGTGGCCGAACCCTACATTCGGCGCCGGGCCATCACCCATTTGGAAAAGGGCCGGGTCGTCATTTTTGCTGCGGGCAACGGCAACCCTTATTTCTCGACGGACACCACAGCGGCCCTCAGGGCAGCCGAAATCGAGGCCGACGTCATGCTAAAGGCGACCAAAGAGGCGGGCGTTTACGATGCCGATCCGCGTACGAACCCCAATGCGCGCATGTTAGATGAAATTCGCTATCTCGATGTCCTAAAAGAGAACTTGAAGGTCATGGACGCAACGGCCACGTCCCTCTGTATGGACAACAACATTCCGATTGTGGTGTTCAATATGAACACCTATGGCAACATTCTAAAGGTGGTTTTGGGAGAACCCATTGGCACCTATGTGGGTGGAGGGCAACGCGATGTTGAAGGACATTCTTAAAGAGACCGAGGAACATATGCAAAAGTCGGTGGAGGTATTTCAACGCGACCTGGCGGGGATGCGGGCGGGTCGGGCCCATCCAGCGCTGTTGGAGAAGGTGCCGGTCGATTATTACGGGACGACAACCCCGCTTCAGCACTTAGCCGCCATTAGCGCACCGGAGCCCCGGGTGTTGGTGGTTCAGCCATTTGACAAGTCGGCCGTGTCTAGCATTGAAAAGGCCCTAATGAAGGCGGATCTGGGGGTTTCCGTCCGCGTGGACGGCGCTCTTCTCCGCGTCAACGTGCCTCAACTCACGGAGGAACGTAGGCGGGACTTAGTTAAGCAGTTGAGGCGGCAGTTGGAAGAAGCCAAGGTGGCGGTACGCAACGTGCGCCGTGACGGGCTGGATGCTCTGAAGCGGTCCCAGAAAGCCGGGGAAGTGTCCGAAGACGAAGAACGACGCGGACAGACCGACATTCAACGGCTTACCGATCAATACATTAAAGAGTTGGATCGTCTCGCGGAGGCGCGCGAAAAGGATATTATGACGCCATAGCCTTTTCGCAAAGGGGGATGCCTGATGCCTGGCCCACAAACGACGCAGTTAACCGGCCGTGTGCCGCGTCATATTGCAATCATTATGGATGGCAACGGCCGTTGGGCAACAATGCGGGGTATGGACCGCACCATTGGGCACCGACAGGGGGTCAAGGCGCTCAAGCCGATTGTCAAGGAGGCTGTCCGGCTCGGCGTCGAAGTCTTGACGGTCTACGCTTTTTCCACCGAAAATTGGCGCCGGCCGAGCCGTGAAATCGATGTGCTGATGGCCCTTTTGGTGGAATTTCTGGCCTCCGAAACCCCGGAGCTGAAGGACGAAGGGGTACGCGTGCGCACCATTGGCGACCTGTCACGACTGCCTGAGGCTGCTCGTCAGTCCTTGGCCTGGGCCGAGGCAGAGACAGCCCAGGAAACGCGCATGGTGTTGAATTTGGCTCTGAATTATGGTGCCCGTGATGAGATCTTGCGCGCTGTGAACCGCTGGCGCAAAGAGACGCCGGAAGGCACGGAGCTTACCGAAGAAGGATTCAGTCAATACCTGGATACCCAAGGGCTCCCTGATCCCGATCTTCTAATTCGTTCCAGTGGTGAGTTCCGAGTCTCCAACTTCTTATTATGGCAGCTGGCCTATGCTGAAATTTATATTTCCGATAAGCTCTGGCCGGATTTCGGGCCCGAGCAGCTGCGCGAAGCCATTCGTGCGTACCAAACGCGTCATCGGCGCTTTGGCGGACTAGGATAGGGGCGAGAAAGCGTGTTGCTACGCCGGGTCATCACCGCAGTCATCGGCATTCCGGTTTTATTGGCCCTCATCTATCTCGGTGGTTGGCCCCTCATTGGCGCGGTCGCTCTGTTTGAAGCTGTGGCGGTCTATGAGGTGGCCCGAATGTTTGAGGCCAAAAATATGACATTTTTTGCCCGCATGGCGGTCTTTTGGGTGTGGGCGCTATTGGCTTGTCAGGCCTTCCATTGGCCGTTGGTTTGGGGGATTTTGGCCGGTCTGTTGGTGATTGTCGTGGGCGCGGTTGTCTTGGGTCGCGAGGCGAAAAGCTTCGAGGGTGCCATGACCACGGCGTGGGTCAGTCTCTACGTCGGGCTGTTGTTTCAGTTTCTGGTGGCGCTTCGCGCCTTGAACCAAGGCCGACGACTGGTGTTCGTGTTTTTTGTGGTGATTTGGGCCACCGATTCAATGGCCTTCTTCATAGGCCGACGGTTTGGAAAGCATAAGTTAATGGTGCACGTCAGCCCTAAAAAGACGTGGGAAGGCACGCTGGGCGGCGTGCTGTCCGGAGTCATTTTGGGGATTATCGCCTCGCCCTTGATTCATGTTCGTTGGTTTGATGGTGCCATCTTCGCGCTCTTAGTGGCCGCCATCGGGGTGGTGGGAGACCTTTTGGAATCCCAATTTAAGCGGTTTACCGGCGTAAAGGATTCGGGAGGCATCTTACCCGGACACGGTGGGATTTTGGATCGCTTTGACTCCGCGTTGCTGGCTCTACCATTTGCCTATTATTTATTGAAAGGCTTGGGCATAAGGTAGCTCCGAGGTGAGAACCCTGAACGCGTCCCGGTACTGGCGCGAGTTTGTCCTTTGGGCTTTGCTGCTTCTGGCAGCGTATGCCTTCTGGCGCTGGATGGCGACTTATGTGTTGCCATTTGTGTTGGCGGGCACCTTGGCCTGGTTTGTGCTGCCGCTGGTGGAGCGGCTGGAAGATTTCGGTCTGGGACGCGTTTGGGCAGTGCTGCTCTCGTTGGGCGGGGTGATGGCAACTTTAGTGGTGCTGTCCGGCGCCATTCTCTTGCTGCTGACGGCCGAACTGGTCCAAGCGAGCCATCGTCTGCCAACCTATCTTAAATCGCGTCCGTTCGGTATTGCCAAGGCCTTTCACGAGTGGAATCGTCTGCGCGACCAATTGGGCTTGGGGCGGGGAAGCTTTAGTCAGGAAATCAACTCCCTCTACCGCATGTTGACGGTGGTGGTGAAGAGCGTGGGCCATCTTTTGGTGGTGCTTCCCGAAATGGCGCTGATGATGGTTGTGGCTGTCGTCGCCGCCTTTTTCATTCTCCGTGATTACCCCCGCATCCTTACTTGGATGCGCCGAATCAGCCCGCCTGCACTGCGCCGTAGCATGGGGCGGTTTACCACGATGATGGCCGGGGGACTCTGGGGTTACGTGCGGGCGGAACTCGCCTTAGTGTCGCTCACAGCATTGACGACGGCGGGCGGGCTTCTGCTCATTCGCGCGCCCTATGCGGTACTGGTGGGGCTGATGGCGGGACTACTCGATTTGGTGTCATTCATGGGCCCAACCATTGTGCTGGTGCCCTGGGCGGCAGGAGCTGCGGTTGCCGGACACTGGCCTCTCAGCATTCACTTGCTGCTGGTGCTGGCCGCGGTGGCCGTGGTCCGCCAATTATCGGAGCCTAGACTGGTCGGACAGGGAACAGGGCTTCACCCACTCGTGGTATTATTCTCCCTATACATGGGAATTCGTTTGTTCGGCGGCGTCGGCGTGATCGTGGGGCCGGTGACCGCCGTCATTCTAAACGCGGTGCGTCAAGTGCGGGATCGCGCTTGAGGGGGAAAAGTATGCGGCTAGTAATTTTAGGAGCTACCGGATCCATCGGAGAGAGTACCTATAAGGTCTGGCACGAGCATCGTGATCGTATTCAAGTGGAAGGGTTGGCGGCTCATCGGAACGGCGAGCAGCTATGGGCCATGGGGCTCAAGATGGGCGCAGCCTGGATTGCGCTCACCGATGAGCAGGCCGCTCGGGAGCTCACGCGGAGTCATGGAGGGGAACCGGGACCGCAAATTGTGGTTGGTGGCGATTCCCTGGTGGAGCAAATCTCGAGCGCCAACGCGACCCACGTGTTGGGGGCCATGAGCGGGTTCGCCGGGCTTCGTCCCACGTTGGCCGCGCTAAAACGAGGGATGCGGGTACTGTTGGCCAATAAGGAGACGCTGGTGGCGGCTGGAGACTTGGTGCAACGTACCGCTGCCATGGGCCACGGCAGCCTGGTTCCCGTGGACAGCGAGCACTCAGCCATTTTTCAGTGTCTGAGAGGCAACCAGCCGGTTAGCCGCATTATTTTGACCTGTTCAGGCGGTCCCTTCCGGGGTCGCAGCCGCGCGGACCTTCAAGCCGTGACTGTGGAGGAAGCGTTGCACCATCCCAACTGGTCCATGGGCAAAAAGATAACCGTCGATTCCGCCACCTTGATGAACAAAGGGCTCGAGGTGATTGAGGCACACTATTTGTTTGGGGTTGATTATGATGCCATCGAGGTTGTCGTGCATCCGGAAAGCGTGGTGCACTCGATGGTGGAATACGTTGATGGAGCGATTATGGCGCAGTGCGGAATTCCTGACATGCGCATTCCCATTGAGGTTGCCCTCGCCTGGCCGGAGCGCTGGTCGCTGACCGTGGAGCCATTTCAATGGGCGGGTAGACATCTGCATTTCGAAGCCCCAGATTTGAAGACCTTTACCGCCTTGTCGCTCGCATATCAAGCAGGGCGGTCAGGGGGGCTCTACCCGGCGGTGTTAAGTGCGGCCAATGAAGTCGCGGTCGAGGCATTCTTGGAGGGCCGCATTCCTTTTTTACGAATTGCAGAGATTGTGGAGGAGACGTTAAGCGGATTTCAGCCTAGCGGGCCGGCGGACAATCTGGATGAGGTGATTGCGGCCGACCATTGGGCCCGCCAGCGGGCTTTGGCTCTGAGTCTCAATTAGGGGGGAGAGCATGCTGACGGTTGTCGCCTGGATCGTGGTGTTCGGGGTTTTGGTCGCGGTCCATGAATTGGGGCACTACTTGGTTGCCAAGGGGTTCGGCATGCAGGTGGATGAATACTCTTTGGGCTTTGGGCCGCGTTTGCTCAAAGTGTCCAGTGCCACCACCGAATATTCTCTGCGCCTGATTCCTTTGGGCGGATATGTTCGCTTGGCGGGTATGGATGGGGAGCCGAGCGGCAATCCGGACTATTATCCCAATCGGCCGCGATGGCAGCGATTCTTGGTCATCTTCGCGGGACCGGTGATGAACATGGTTCTCGCATTCATCTTGTTCGCCCTCCTGTTTGGTCCAATTGGGGTGCCTACAGCAACCACCACGATTGCCCATCTCATGCCGCATTACCCCGCCCAAACAGCGGGGTTGCAGGCCGGGGACCGGGTTTTGGCCATCGATGGACATCCGGTCCACAGCGGCACGGCGCTGTCGCAGGCCATCAGCCATCATGCCCGACAGATGATACGGGTGACGGTGGCGCGCCATGGACGAATGTTGACCTACGCGGTGCGGGCCAAGCTTGATACCCATGTGAAGCCTCATCAATATCTGATCGGGATTCAGTTGGGGATGAAGGTGGTTCATCTAGGATTCGGCAAATCAATCGCCACCGGAGTGGCGCAAACTGTGGCCATGACCGGCGCCTGGTTCAAGGCCCTGTTTTTGCTGGTTACCGGTCAGAGCCGGTTCGACCTCATGGGGCCGATAGGGATTGCGGTGACGGTTGGCCAGGCCGCACATCAGGGATGGGCCGATTTGTTTATGCTGGCAGCAGCTTTGTCCGCCAACTTGGGCTTGTTCAATATCCTGCCGGTGCCCGTCTTGGACGGAAGCAAGCTCTGGCTCATCATTATTGAGGGCATCCGCCGCAAGGCGATGGATCCCGAGCGGGAAAACATGATTCACCTGGTAGGGATGGCGTTCCTGCTGGTGTTCGTGGTCTTTGTGACCTACCACGATCTGGTTCATTACCTGCATTTGGGATAGCGCGCTAGTCTATCCTGTTTCATGATGCTAAGATGAAGGTAACCGTGAACGCCGGTCTGGGGTCGGAGACGACTTCGGCCGGTCGTACTTTGAGAAATTGAGGTGCACCATGAGCAAAGCCGTAAGAGTGCGGGATGTCGTCATCGGTGGCGGTGCCCCAGTCCGGGTGCAAGGAATGACCAAGTCCGACACCCGTGACGTCAAGGCGACCGTGGATGAAATTTTGCGCTATGTGGACGTTGGCTGCGAGATTGTGCGGGTTGCGGTTCCAGACATGGAGGCGGCCCAGGCGGTGGGGTCGGTCGTCAAGCATTCCCCCATCCCGGTGGTGGCAGATATTCATTTTGACTATCGGTTGGCGTTGGAGGTCATTCGCCAGGGCGTTGACAAGTTGCGCCTGAACCCCGGAAACATTGGGAGCCGCGAACGCGTAGAGGCAGTAGTGCAAGCCGCCAAGGAACGCGAGATACCGATTCGCATCGGCGTGAACTCCGGTTCCATTGAAAAAGGACTTTTAGCCGACTTGGGACGCACGGCCGAGACCATGGTGGCATCAGCGGCTAAGCATATTCAGATTTTGAATGACTTGGACTATGACAACATCGTGGTGTCGCTAAAAGCTTCCGACGTCCCCACGATGGTGGCCGCCTACCGCCTCATGGCTCAGCGGTACGACTACCCCTTGCACCTCGGGGTCACTGAGGCTGGCACTCTGTTTCAAGGAACCGTAAAGTCGTCGGTGGGACTAGGGATTTTGCTCAACGAGGGGATTGGCGACACCATCCGCATCTCGTTGACCGCCCCGGGCGAAGAGGAAATCCGCGTGGCCTGGGAAATATTGAAGAGCCTCAAACTGCGCGAACGGGGCGCCAACCTGGTTGCCTGTCCAACCTGCGGTCGGCTTCAGTTTGATATGTGGCCGGTCACCAATGAGCTCGAGCGGCGGTTGGCGACCATTCAGGAGCCCATCACGGTGGCCGTGATGGGATGCGCCGTGAACGGACCCGGTGAGGCCCGTGAGGCGGATGTGGGCTTAGCTGGCGGAAAGAATCATGGCCTCATTTTCCGTCATGGACAAATTAAACGTCGCGTGGAACAGGCGGACATGGTGGAAGAGTTATGGAAAGAAATTCAAGATGCGGCAGAGGAGGTTCGGGCGCGTGGACAACGTGCTGAAGGAGATCACCCCCAAATCGGTTGATTACTCCCAGTGGTACGTCGATGTAATTAAAAAGGCGGACATGGTGGATTATGCCCCGATTAAAGGGTTTATGGTGATTAAGCCCTATGGGTACCGCATTTGGGAGTTTATCCAAGCGGCCATGGACGCCAAGTTTCGCGCTACAGGGCACGAGAATGCCTATTTTCCTCTCCTCATTCCGGAGAATCTCTTGTTGAAAGAGGCAGAGCATGTCGAAGGTTTCTCCGCGGAGGTGGCCTGGGTCACCCAAGGGGGAAGCGAGCCGCTCACCGAACGGCTGGCGGTTCGGCCTACGTCTGAGACGATCATTGGGGCCATGTACTCCAAGTGGATTCAGTCGTATCGGGATTTGCCGGTGTTGATGAACCAATGGGCCAACGTGGTGCGGTGGGAGAAAGCCACGCGCCCCTTTTTGCGTACGACCGAGTTTCTATGGCAGGAAGGCCATACGGTGCATCGCACCCCGGAGGAAGCGCTGGCGGAAACGCGCCAACAGTTAGAGATCTATCGTCAAGTCATCGAGGGCGAATTGGCTATTCCCGTCATCGCGGGCCGTAAAAGTGCCGGCGAGCGATTTGCTGGGGCGGTGGAAACATTTACGTTAGAGGCGCTCATGGGAGATGGCCGGGCGCTGCAGATTGCCACGTCGCATTTTCTTGGACAGAATTTTGCGCAGGCGTTTGACATCCAGTATCTGGACGAAGACGGCACGCGAAAGTTCGGCTGGACCACGTCCTGGGGCAGCTCCACGCGGATGATCGGCGGCCTTATTATGGTGCACGGCGACGACAAGGGCTTGCGCTTGCCTCCACGGGTGGCTCCGGTGCAAGTTGTGATTGTGCCGATTGCCCGTGGCACCGATGAGGAACAGCAGCAAGTTTTGGCCTACGCGCGGCTGTTGAAGGACCGTCTAGCCGGGGCACAAGTTCGGGTGCGTTTGGATGACCGGCCGGAGTTTACCCCGGGATACAAGTACAATGATTGGGAGATGCGCGGCGTCCCGCTTCGGATTGAGGTGGGACCCAAGGACTTGGCCAAGCAGGGCATGGTGTTGTGCCGGCGAGACACGGGCGAAAAAACCGCCGTCAGCGAGGCGGGGTTCGAAAGTGCCGTCACGGCGATGCTGGACGCCATTCAGCAGTCGCTCCTCCAACAAGCGTTGGAACACCAACAGGCGCATACGGTGGCGGTTGAAAACTACCGAGAAGCGGAAAAATATGGGCATCGGGGATTCTTTGAGGGCGACTGGTGCGGGAGCGAGGCGTGTGCGGACCAGTTGAAGGCCAATACGGGAATGACTATTCGCTGTTTGCCGCTGGACCGTACGCCGGAGGGAACCGGCTGTGTGGTCTGTGGACAACCCTCACAGGAGCGGATGTTGTTCGCTCGTGCATATTAAAGACGAGTCTGGCATCTGATGGATGGTAGAGGTGGTCACGATGAGCCGAGTGTCGGCGATTATTCCCGCATATAACGAGGCGCAGAACATCGGATCGGTGTTGCGGGTATTGCGTCAAGTGCCTTCCATCGGCGAGATCATTGTCGTGGATGATGGTTCCACGGACAATACGGCCGAGGTGGCCCGGCAGGCCGGCGCGATAGTGCTGTCCCTGTCGGAGAATCAAGGCAAGGGTGGCGCGATGAAGGCGGGCGCTGCCATCGCTCACGGCGATGTGGTGTTGTTCTTAGACGCCGACTTGGTGGGATTAACCGCCGATCACATTGAGGAGCTGGTCGGGCCTGTGGTCCGCGGTGACCAAGAAGCGACCGTGGGTATTTTCGAGGGCGGACGGGCATCTACCGATTGGGCCCAAGCGGTGGCCCCGTTCCTTTCGGGCCAGCGAGCCTTGAAACGACAATTGCTGGTCGGATTTGAACATATTGACATGGCGGGTTACGGCGTCGAACTGCAGTTGCACCGCCAACTCAAACGCATGGGCATTGTGCCCCACGAGGTCGTCTTGCACGACGTTACGCAGGTTGTGAAAGAAGAGAAAATGGGGTTGGTTAAGGGCTTTTCGGCCCGTATGCGCATGTATTGGGAAATCATTCGGGAAATACCGCGAATCTAGGCAGGTTGAGGTGTCGTGGAATTGAGTAAAGAGACGCGGTTCGAGGAGTGGCAACGCCGTCAGGGATGGACGGACGTGCCGCTTAAGGTGGTGTCGGCTCATCTCGAAGGACAAGCTCTGCGACTTTCTGTTCGCGGCGCAACTCCAGAAGGCGGGGAGAAGGCGCTGGAGGCATTCGCCGACGAACTGTCTCAGCGATGGAACCGCACAGTGTCCTTTTCGCTCGAGAGCAGGGATTTGGGCACGTTAATACCTGAGACCATCGGCCGCACCCAGGCTGCCTTGGGTGCGTTGCTGCGGGAGCATCCGATTAAGGTCGAGGATGGGCGGGTCACGATTCGATTTAAGAGTCCGTTCGCCAAGACGCTCTTCGAAAAATGGGGCGGACAGACCCGGTTGGTGAAAGAGATCCCGGAAATGGCGAACCAGGAGTTAATCATTGCCACGGATGAAATCGCTCCCCCGGTCCCGGACGCCCCGGTGGCGGTCGATATCCGCAGCCTTGGAGACTCCGGGCAAAAGTTGGGCCGGACCATCGACCCCGAGCGGGTGGTTCCCTTGGACCAACTGCCGGAAAGCGGCGAAGTTGCGGTGGCCGGACGCATCATTTTGCGCGATGTGCGGGAAAGTCGAGATGGGTCGCGCCATTGGACGTGGACCATTTCGGATGATCTCGGGGCGGTGCGGTTGAAGTGGAGCGAACGCCGTGGCGCGCCCAAGGTGAATGACGACTTTTGGCCCCAGGGAAGCTGGCTTCTGGCCCAGGGCGTTCTTGAGGTGGACAAGTTTACCGAGGAGCGGGTTATTCGGGTCAAGGATGGCGCCTTGGCCGAGGCCCCGCCGCTTTTTGTTCCGGACGCGCGACCGCGCATTGAGCTGCATGCGCATAGCAAAATGAGTGCCATGGATGGTCTCATTGCGCCTAAAGATCTCTTTCAAGCGGCACAGGCGCTAAAGATGGAGGCAGTGGCCATTTTAGACCACGGGGTGGTGCAAACCTACCCCGAGGCTGAGGCGCTCTCGGCGAAAACGGGGGTGCGGGCGCTCTATGGGGTGGAGGCTTATATGGTCGACACCGAGGTCCGGCCCTTCACCGGGCCGATGCCGGAGGATTGGCGCCATCGGCCTTTGGTGGTTGTGGACGTCGAAACCACCGGGTTAACCCCTTGGGTGCACGAGGTTATTGAATTGGGCGCAGTCAAAGTCGTAGACGGTGCGATCGTTGATGTGTTTCATCGGTTGGTCAAGCCGAGCCGAGCCATTTCCGCCGCCACCACCCGCATTACCGGCATCCGGGAAGAGGAGTTGGCCGAGGGAGTGTCCGCCGACGCGTTGTGGCGCGATTTCTTCGCCTTCAGTGAGGGGGCGCTGTTAGCGGCCCACAACGCCCGCTTCGATATGGGGTTTCTATCCCAGGGACATCGGCTGCTCTTTCCCGAAAAGCCGTTTCAACCAGCGGTCTTGGATACCTTGGCGCTGGCCCGGGCGGTCTTGCCGGGCCTTAAGAGTTATGGGCTGGGCCCGCTGTCCGATTACTACAAGATTCCTCTGTCGCAACATCACCGGGCGTTGGCGGATGCGGAGGCCACCGGACATTTGGCGATGCGGCTTATGAAAGATTTAGACGAGAAGTTTCCCGAGTTTCAGCCGAGCGACGTGCTACCGGTCAGCCATACCGTGGGACGGCCGGTTCCCGTCACGCTGCTGGTGAAGAATCAGGAGGGCGTGGCGGCGCTTTATCGGCTTGTGTCGGAGTCGCATCTGACCTTCTTTCATCGTACGCCGCGGATTCCCCGCCGCCTGATTCAAGAAGGCCGGCAGCATTGGCTGGTTGGGTCTCCGTTTCACGACGGAGAGGTGGCCGAAGCCTTCTTTCGGAATGCCAGTCCCGAGGACATGAAGCTATTGGCAAGTTTCTATGATTACT
The DNA here is from genome assembly GCF_012933365.1 of Sulfobacillus harzensis. Taxonomy (GTDB): domain Bacteria; phylum Bacillota; class Sulfobacillia; order Sulfobacillales; family Sulfobacillaceae; genus Sulfobacillus_B; species Sulfobacillus_B harzensis. The sequence continues at coordinate 23,290 of NZ_JABBVZ010000013.1, forward strand.
GGGAAGTAGCCGCACCGAGCAGCGCCCAGAGCTTTCTCAACGAGGAATTCTTTGGCGAGATGACGGCACTGCAAGACTTCATTCAGGCGCAGGTCGCATTCGGCCGGGCGCATCAGCGGCCCGTCGTGGCGGTATCCGACGCCCACTACCTCAAGGCCGCGCATCGTGTCTATCGCGATATTCTTGCCGCCACTGCTAAGGGTGAGATGCACAACCGAGAGGACGCGCTGCACCTCCGTACCGCCCAGGAACTCGAGGATGAGTTGGCGTTTTTGTCGGATGCCGACCGCGAGTGGGTAATTTATGAGGCCCCGGCTGCGGTGGTGCAGAGCTTGGAACCTGTTCAGCCTGTTCCTACCGGGCTCTTCTCGCCGAAACTGCCCGAGGCAGAAACGGTGGTCTCGGAGGAACCGTTTCGCCGGGCGCGGGAGCTGTATGGCGATCCGTTGCCGGAAATCATCCAGGCACGCTTGGCCAAAGAGGTCAACGCCATCGTCTCCAACGGGTTTTCCAGCATCTACTACATTGCTCACCGACTGGTGCAGAAGTCACTCGAAGACGGCTACCTGGTCGGGTCCCGCGGATCGGTGGGATCATCTTTGGTCGCGACCTTTCTCAACATTACGGAGGTGAATCCCCTTCCGCCTCACTATCGCTGTCCGTCCTGCCGCCATACGGAATTTGTTACCGACGGCAGTGTGGGGGCGGGTTTCGATTTGCCCGCCAAGCAGTGCCCAGCCTGCGGGACGCGGCTGATCGGGGACGGTCAGGATATTCCGTTCGAAACCTTCTTAGGATTCGAAGGGGATAAGGTGCCCGATATCGACCTTAACTTTTCCGGGGACTACCAGCCGGAGATTCACCGCTACACGGAGGTGCTGTTTGGGGAAGGGCATGTGTTTCGGGCAGGCACCATCGCCACGGTTGCGGAAAAGACGGCGTTTGGGTTGGTCAAAGGCTGGGCCCGGGAAACAGGCCGCGATCCCAGTCCGGCCGTAGTGGATTGGCTGGCGCAGGGCATTGTGGGGGTCAAGCGGACGACCGGCCAACACCCGGGCGGCCTGATGGTGGTGCCGAGCGACGAGGATATTCATCATTTCACACCGGTGCAACGGCCCGCCGACGACAAGACGTCTGACGTCGTGACGACCCACTTTGACTATCACTCCATTGAGGGCCGCTTGTTAAAACTGGACTTGTTGGGACATGATGATCCGACCGCCATCCGCATGCTAGAGGATCTGACCGGAATCTCGGCCAAATCGGTGCCCTTCCAGGATGAGAAGACCATGAGTTTGTTTCATGACGTGTCGGCCTTAGGGGTTAAGGCGGAGGATATTGGCACACCCGTGGGCAGCTTGGGGATCCCTGAGTTTGGCACTCGCTTTGTTCGTCAGATGTTGATGGATACGCGTCCGCGCACCTTTGCCGAACTGGTGCGGATTTCGGGTTTGTCTCACGGGACCGAGGTGTGGACCAACAATGCGCAAGAGCTCATTCGGCAAAAAGTGGCGACGCTCTCCGATGTGATTGCCACCCGCGATGACATCATGACCTATCTGCTGTCGCGGGGTATCAAGCCCAAGGTGGCCTTCTCCATTTCCGAGGCCGTCCGAAAGGGCAAGGGCCTCAAAGAGGACCAAGAAGCGGTGATGCGCGAGCATGGGGTGCCCACTTGGTATATTGAGTCCTGTCGTCGGATAAGCTATTTGTTCCCCAAGGCGCACGCGGCCGCCTACGTCACCATGGGCTGGCGCATTGCCTGGTTCAAGGTGCATCACCCCTTAGCCTATTACGCCACCTACTTTTCGGTTCGGGCGGGTGACTTTGACGCGGAAACCGTATTAGGTGGGATTAAGCGGGTCAATCAGACGTTGGCCGCCATCGATGACAAGGGAAATGAGGCGTCCGCCAAGGAAAAGAACTTGGTGACTGTTCTCGAGATTGCGCGCGAAATGCTAGCCCGGGGATTTCGCTTCTACCCCATCGATTTAGAACGGTCCCATGCTACCCGGTTTCTGATGGAATCGGATGGGCTGCTGATTCCCTTTGCCGCCTTGCCCGGTCTCGGGGTTAACGCCGCTCAGCATATTATCCGCGCACGTCAAGAACAGCCCTTTCTGTCGATTGACGATTTGCGTCAGCGTGCCCGCCTGTCCAAATCCATCGTGGAGCTTTTGCGAGGCCACGGGGCACTCAAGAATTTGGGAGAGACTAGCCAACTGGGGTTCTTCTAGTGCTGGCATTCTCGGGAGATTTGAGCCGTCGCTCGCGTCGCGTCTTTGGAGGCATGCTGTTCTCCGTTCTGGTCGTGCAGACGGGATTTGGGGCTATCCTGCCGTTGTTGCCGGAGTTTGTCCATCGACATGGGTTTCCACTGGCGGACATGGGGGTGATGGCGGCTGCCTATGCGGCCGTCTCGTTTGTCGGACAGCTGGGTTTGGGGGCCGCGACAGACCGAATCGGCCGGAAGGCTGCCATGGTTTGGGGGGCTGTGGTGGAGGCTGCTGGAACGGCCGGATTTCTGTTGCATGGTTCCCCGATCCTGTACGTATTTTGCCGCGTTCTCCAGGGGTTGGGCAGCGCGGCCATTATTCCAGCCGCCAACGCACTGGTCGCCGATGTGGTGCCGGAAGTGCGGCGCGGCCAAGCCTACGGGCTGCTCACGGCCGCTTCCAGTGCCGGATTCGCGCTCGGGCCGATGGTGGGCGGACTAGCCGGCTCTGTGTTCGGGCTGCAAGCCCCGTTTGTGATTGGTGCCTTTCTAAATGGGGCGGCCGCCGTACTCAGCGCTTCACTGATCCCGCGTGACCACGGCCGGGTCGAGAGCGGGGCGGGAATCACGGGGTTGGGTCCGATTGTCCAGCGGCTGTGGCTGTATTTCTTAGTCATGTTTGCTTGGACAGGAATGAACGGGATGTACGATACCACCTGGAGCTTGTATATGCGCTGGCTGGGGGCGAGCCGTTGGCTGATTGGGGTCTCGTTCACGTTATTTGCCCTGCCGCTCCTGGTGTTCAACCTGTGGGGCGGGCGCGTGGCCGACCGACGGGGCACACGCCATCGGGCGATTGTCATCGGTACCACGTTTCAAGCCCTTTTGGTTGCCTCCTATGTCGTGGTGCGTTCCGCATGGCTGGCGATTGTCCTGTCTATGGTGGAGGCAGCGGCCATGAGCTTGACGGGCCCGGCGCTCTCGGCCGTGGTGATGGATGCGGCGCCGAGTCAATTGCGTGGGGCGTTGCAAGGGGCCTTTCAGGCCACCGGCACCCTCGGTGCCGCGTTGATGGCGCTGGCCTCGGGTCCGTTGTTGGTCAGCCAGCCCAATCATCCTTTCTACTTAGGGGCGATGGTATTGATGGCGGCGGCAGCATTTAGCGGGCTTTGGTGGCGGAATTCCCAGAAGTTGTGACGCTGGGCCACCTTGTGATATGATGACAATAGAACGCATGGTCGTGCGGCAGCCGCGATTTGGGGAGTCTGGCATCGACTCGGAGTGGGGAGCATTAGCCCACTCTTTTCGCTTGACAAGGGCCGACCACGGTTTAAGGGGGATCGACGATGAACAACGAGTTAATGGACGCGCTTTCTGACTTGGAGCGTGAAAAAGGCATTGACAAAGAGGTCTTATTCCAGGCCATTGAGTCCGCCCTAATTTCTGCCTATCGGCGCAACTTCGGATCGGCGCAAAATGTGCGTGTGCAAATTAACCGGCAAACGGGCGCCACCGAGGTATTTGCGCAAAAGACCGTGGTCCCCCGCGTGGAAGATCATCGCCTCGAAGTCAGTGTCGATGAAGCGCGCGATATTAATCCGGTGGCCGCCGAGGGCGACGTTGTGGAATTTGAAATTACGCCCAAAAACTTTGGGCGTATTGCCGCCCAGACGGCCAAGCAGGTGATTGTGCAGCGGATTCGCGAAGCGGAACGCGGCATGATTTATGACGAGTACTCGGGCCGTGAAGGCGACATTGTCACCGGCATGGTGCAACGGGTCGAGCGTGGTCTGGTGTTTATTGATTTAGGACGCACGGAAGCCATTCTCATGCCCAGTGAACAGGTGCCGGGCGAGATGCTGCGCCCCAATGAGCGCGTGAAGCTGTACGTGGTCGAGGTCAAGAAAACCACCAAGGGACCGCAAGTGTATTTGTCCCGCAGTCATCCTGGATTAATACGCCGTCTGTTTGAGTTGGAGGTGCCGGAGATTCATGACGGCATTGTGGAGATTCGGGGTGTGGCACGGGAGGCCGGCGCTCGCACAAAAATTGCCGTGTGGGCGGAGGATCCCAACGTTGATCCGGTAGGCGCCTGCGTCGGTGCGAAGGGCCAGCGCGTGCAAGCCATTGTCAACGAGCTTAAAGGAGAAAAATTGGACATTATTGCCTGGGATCCGGATCCAGCGGTGTTTGTCTCCAATGCTCTCTCGCCAGCCCACGTGACCGAGGTGGAAATCGAGGAGGAGAGCCGGTCAGCCCGGGTGATTGTTCCGGACAATCAGTTGTCGCTGGGAATCGGCAAGGAGGGACAAAACGCGCGGTTGGCTGCGAAGTTGACCGGCTGGCGTGTCGACCTTAAGTCAGAATCGCAGGTAGGCCGGGGAGGGTTTTGGTCATGAGCACAAAGAAGGTGCCCATGCGCACGTGTGTGGCGTGCCAGACCACCCGCCCCAAGAAAGAGTTGATTCGGGTGGTTCGCCAGGTGGATGGCTCGTTGATGATCGACCGGCGCGGAAAAGTGTCGGGACGCGGTGCCTATCTCTGTCCTAGCCTGGCATGTGTGGAGCAGGCGTTGAAGACAAGGCGGCTGGAACGGGCCTTGGAGGTGCCGTTGAACCCCGAATTAATTGCCGAACTGCGGCAGATTGAAGGAGCGCCCGCATGAGCGATTGGCTCCACTTGTTGGGGTTGGCCCGGCGAGCGGGAAAGCTCGCACCCGGTGAGAACCAAGTGACGGAGGCCATGAAGGTCGAAACCGCGCGACTGCTTATTTTGGCCGTTGACGCCGGACCGTCGCTATACCGCAAGTATCACTTGTGGGCCCAGGATCTGGGGGTTCCGTTGGTCCGCTTGGGGACCAAGCAGGAGTTGGGGCATGCCATTGGTTTGGGACCGCACGCGGTGCTTGCGATTTTAGATAAGAAGTTTGGGGATCGGATTCTTTCGGAGATGCAAAAAAGTGCAAGGGGGAATTTTCTTGACAGAAAAAGACAAGGACAAAGTGAGGGTTTACGAGCTGGCCAAGGAACTCAAACTGGACAGTCGGCGCCTGATCGATCTGCTGCATCGGCTCAAGGTGGAAAACATCAAAAATCACATGAGCACGGTGGAGCCGGACGCGGTCAAGACCGTGCGCGACATCATGGAGGGCAAGCTGCCTCCCGAGCCCAAGCCGGCAGCGAATCACGGACCCGTCGGGGGACCCAGTCGTCCGCGGCCGGCAGCACCCGCGCCCAGAATGGCCGATCGGCCGTCAACCGCCCATCCCCCAGCGGCTCACGAGTCACGGCCCAACGGTCGTCCGAGCGTTCCCCCGCGCCCAAACGACCGCGCTAATTATGGACGTCCGTACAACAACGCTGCGCCGCGCCGTGATCAAACCGGTCCAAATGCGTCTCGCCCAATGGGTGCGGAACGCAGCAACCGCCCACCATATCAGAGTGGGCCACGTCCTGGTATGAACGAACGGCGGGGTCCGGGCGCCCCATCGGGCCGTCCCAATGCCCCCATGGGCAACCGCCCCAGTGGCCCTCGCCCTGGTGGAGCTCGACCGGGCGGACCAGGCCCGCGTCCACAGTCTGGAGGACGTCCGGGTGGGCCCCCGCGAGGCAATCGGCCGTTGGCCGTGCCGCCACCGCCCACGACGACTCGCCCCAACAAGGATCAAAATCGCCGTGGGGGGCCGAACCGGGAGCGTCGGTCGAGCTTTGATGAAAAGCGTGGCAACCGCAACTGGATGGATGACGAGCGCTATGGGAACAAGCGCAAAAAGAACCATAAGTCGCAGGAACGTCGCCAAGAGGTGGCCATGCCTCCGGTTCAGCGCCGGGTCGTCATTTCCGGTCCGATTGTGGTTAAAGATTTGGCTGAACAGTTGGGCGCCAAGGCGACTGACCTCATCAAGCGCTTGATCGCACTGGGCGTGATGGTGGGTGTGAACAACGAGCTGGACAAGGAAACGGCGGTTATTGTCGCCACCGAAATGGGTGCTCAGGTTGAGGAGCGGGCCTCAGTTGAGGAGCGCGAGGAAATCCTGCTGCAAGGCGATGAGGACCGGGAGCATGAACTTCAAGAGCGTCCTCCGGTCGTCACCGTGATGGGACACGTCGACCATGGTAAAACCTCGCTGTTGGACAAGATACGGTCGACGCGCGTGACTGCCAGCGAGGCAGGCGGCATCACCCAGCATATTGGGGCGTCAGTTATTGACTGGAACGGACGGTCGATTGTCTTCCTGGACACCCCAGGCCACGAAGCCTTCACGGCCATGCGGGCCCGAGGCGCGCAAGTGACGGACGTCGCCGTGCTTGTGGTCGCTGCCAATGATGGAGTAATGCCTCAGACCATTGAGGCCATCAACCACGCCAAGGCCGCGAATGTGCCGATCGTGGTCGCGATTAACAAGATTGACCTGCCCGACGTCAATCCCGAGCGGGTCCGGACCGAGCTCACCGAGCATGGGTTGGTTGCGGAGGAGTGGGGCGGCGATACCATGATGGTTCCGGTGTCGGCGCACACTGGGGAAGGCCTCGACAAGCTTCTCGAGTCGATTTTGTTGCAAGCCGACATTATGGAACTCAAAGCGAATCCCAACCGCGCCGCGTCGGGGACCATCATTGAAGCGCAGCTAGACCGCGGCCGCGGTCCGGTCGCCACGGTGCTGGTCAGCCGCGGGACACTGCGGGTGGGCGATGTCTTTCTGTCAGGTTCGGTCTATGGCCGAGTGCGCGCCTTGATTAATGACCGCGGCGAACGGGTCAAGGAAGTGGGACCGTCCATGCCGGTGGAGGTGCTGGGCTTCAACCAATTGCCGGAGGCGGGAGACGACTTCGTCATTTTAGAGGATGAACGTCAAGCCAAATCCATTGCCGATGCGCGCGCCAGCCGCAGCCGGCAATCGAGCGAATCCGGCAGCCGCGGGGTTTCGCTGGACGAGTTCTATCAGCGCCTCAAGGATGAAGCGATGCAGGATCTGAACTTGGTGCTCAAGGCTGATGTGCATGGATCGGCTGAGGCCTTGGCGCAGTCGCTGGCGAAGCTGTCCAACGACGAGGCTCGCGTGCGGGTGCTACACATCGGCGTGGGTTCGGTAACCGAATCGGACGTGATGTTAGCGCAAGCCTCCGGGGCGATCATCATCGGCTTTGGGGTAAGCATCGAGTCGAAGGCCCGCCAGTTGGCGGAGCGCGAGCATGTGGACGTCCGGCAGTATCGCATTATCTATGAGGTATTGGATGACGTAAAGCAAGCGCTCACCGGTATGTTGACACCGAAGTTCCAGGAGGTATTTCTGGGTCGTGCCGAGGTGCGCGAAGTATTCCGGGTTCCTAAAGTGGGCGCTGTTGGGGGATGCTACGTCACCGAGGGCAAGATTCTGCGCTCCGGACAGGTGCGGGTTGTCCGCGAGGGCACGGTAATCCACGAGGGCAGCATTGCCTCTCTGAAACGGTTCAAGGATGACGTCCGGGAGGTCGCCAGCGGCTACGAATGCGGCATAGGCCTTGAGAAGTTTAACGACATCAAAGTGGGCGACATTCTGGAAGTCTATACGCAGGAAGAAGTTAAGGCGAGTTAAGAGGAGAAGCCATGAACCAGTCGCGGGCTGAACGCATCGCCCAATTGATGCAGCGGGAGCTCGGTGAGATGTTGTTCACCGAAGTGAAGGATCCGCGTATCGGGTTTGTCAGCATCACGCGGGTGGACCTGACGCGGGATCTCAGTCAGGCGCGAGCGTATGTTAGCGTCATGGGAGACCTGCAGCAAAAGGAAGCCAGTCTTACGGGGCTTCGGAGTGCCGCTCCCTTCTTGCGCGGAGAGGTGGCGCGCCGCCTCAAGCTTCGGCAGGCCCCGGAACTGGTATTTCGCGAAGATACCGGCATCGAGGACAGCATGCACATTCAGGACTTGATTCGCTCGTTGCCCAAGGATGGCGAGAAAAACGGAGACCATCATGACGAACGCGAGTCCTAAAGCGGCCATCGTGGACGCCTTGGCGAAAGCCGAGCGCGTCCTCGTCGCCATGCATGCGGCGCCCGACGGGGACAGCGCGGGATCCGGCCTAGCATTGGGTCAGGCTCTCTCGCGCATGGGGAAGAGCGTCACGTATGTCTCAAAGGACGGCATCCCGGATCGCATTGCCTTCTTACCCGGGGCCGATATGGTGCAGGATTGGGATGCAGTTGTGGGCCAACACTTTGACGTCGTGGTTTCCGTGGACTGTGGGCACCAAAGCCGCTTGGGAGCTCCGGAGAGTTTTTGGCAGCAGAATTTGCTGCTTATCAATATTGACCACCATGCCCAAAATCCTAGATTTGGCCACATGAACTGGATTGACGGCAGTATGAGCTCGACCGGAGAAATGATCTGCGAGTTGTTCTGGGAAGCGGGCTGGCCGGTAAACACGGATCAAGCGCTTTGTCTTTATACCGCTATTAGTACCGATACGCTCTCGTTTCGCCAGCGCAACACGGTGACCAATACCTTCAAGGCGGCGACCTGGCTCGCGACGGCCGGATTAGATCTCGCCCGCGCCAATCGGCTCATTTGGGACAGTCGCCCCATCGAAGAGCTACGTTTTCTCGGGTGGGCCCTTGGGGCAGCCGAGGTGAGTTCAGACGGCCGTGTGGCGTGGCTGGCCGTGCCGCGTCAGATCATGCACCGCTATGGGGTTGATGATGCCGCCGTCGACACGGTGGTGCAGCACTTAATGTCCATCGACAGCGTGGAGGTGGCCTTCTTGGCCCGGGAATCTGAAGATGGGAGTCAGGCCAAGGTTAGTTGGCGGGGGCGCGCGAATTGGGATGTGTCCCAATTCGCGGCCTGCTTCGGCGGCGGTGGACATCCCTACGCGGCCGCAGCCCAAATCAACGGGGAGTTGGACACGGTGCTGACCCAGGTGCTTGGGGAGCTTGGAGTCGGATGACGGAGGGCTTTCTCAATCTCTTTAAGCCATCCGGGATGAGCTCGCACGCTGCTGTTTCCCGGGTGCGACGGCTTATCGGCATTCGGCAGATCGGGCACGCCGGCACACTTGACCCCGATGCCTCGGGGGTCTTGCCCTTGGCGGTGGGCGCATACACGCGGCTTTTGCCCTATGCGCAGCTAGTTCCCAAAGTTTATCAGGCCCGGGTTCAGATGGGCACGGCGACGCTTAGCGGGGATGCTGGCGGTCGGGTGACACGCCGGTCGGCGGTGTGGCCAGTTGGCCAAGAGACTCTCCAGCAGGCGGCCCGGTGGCTTCAAGGGAACGTTTGGCAAATTCCCCCTCAGGTATCGGCCCTGAAAACCGGGGGGCGTCGCCATTATCAGATGGTGCATGAGCAGCAGTCGGTATGGCCCGCGCCGCGTCGTGCCCTGATTGGGGCCATCGAGGCGGTGTCGCCGCTGCCCGAGGGATGGACGTTTCGAGCGCAGGTCGGCTCGGGAACTTACATTCGCGCGTTGGTCCGGGATTGGGCGGAGATTCTCGGGGTGGCGGCGCACCTCGCCGAACTGCGCCGCGATCGGGTGGGGGTATTTGGGTTGTCCGACGCAGTCACGTTGGATCAATTAGAACAGAATCCCAGCCAGTGGCAGGATTGGATTCTGCCCTGGTTCCGAGTCCTCGGCTTGTCTGGCACCTTTTTCGTTACCGAGAGCGACGCAAAACGCGTCGGTCACGGCGATATCCGTGTTCTGGGAGCACTTCCCGCGTCTTCCCAACCGGGGATTTATGGGATTCAATGGGACAATCACTTGCTGGCCGTCATTGAAGGGCCGCCATGGCGGTATCGCTTGGTCTTGTAGGAGGCATCATGCGCATTTTTCGCGACGGGGAACGCCCCCAAGAGCCTTATGTAGTGACGATTGGCAATTTCGACGGGATGCATCGCGGACATCAGGCGCTCATTCGAGAGGCTGAGAAGCTTGGCGCCGATCGGGGATTGCCCACGCTTGCGATAACCTTTGATCCGCATCCCAGCCTAGTGCTTAAAGGACCGCGGAGCCGCTTTCTCTTGAGTCCCTTGGACCTCAAGCTCTATTACCTGGAATCGATGGGCGTCTCAGCCACAGCGGTGATGCCGTTCACCCCGGCATTTGCCAGCTTGCCACCCGAGGATTTTTTGGACGAGATTCTAGTCGGAGAGTTTCATGCTCAGGCCGTAGTGGTGGGGTATAACTTTACCTTTGGGAAGGGTGGCCGCGGCACCGTGGCGCAACTGGCCGCCTGGGGACAGGCCCGGCAGATTCCCGTGGTCGTCGCGCCCCCTTTTTTGGATGAGGCGCATCAAGAGCCGATTTCCAGTTCCCGAGTGCGTCGCTTGCTGGGGGAGGGGAACATGGAGGCCGCCCGCGAACTCCTGGGACATCCCTTTTCTGTTTCTGGCGTGGTGGTGCAGGGCGACCAGCGAGGACGGACGCTGGGAGTGCCCACGTTCAATGTGGTGCCGCCCGTGGTGCAGGCGATGCCGCCTTATGGGGTCTATGCCGGCATGGTGAGCATTGGGGGCGAACGGTTGATGGCCGTAGCCAGTTGGGGTGTTCGACCCACATTTGAGGGGGGCCACCCGCTCTTGGAGGTTCATGCGTTGGCCTCCGTGGGATTTGGGCACTATGGCCAACAGTTGCGGTTTGATTGGCTCCACCGTCTCCGGGGCGAGGTTCAATTTGCCGGCGCTGACGAGCTCGTTCGCCAAATGCACCGCGACATTGAGGACGCCCGCCGCTGGCTTCAGTCCGCCCGCGACTTGCTTGACCAAAATCTGCTGTGATAGAATGAAGTGTCTTTGGATTGGGGGCGAATTTGTGCATTCCGATTCCTGGCGTGAGATGGTCTCGAAAGTTTCGGCCATTTGCGTCACCGGGCAGTTTAAGCGCTTGCAACGTGAGCTTGAAGAGCTGTATCGACGGGCGGGATTGCCGCAACCAGCCGTCCAAGCCTACCAAGACGCCCTGTTGTCGCTGCTGGCGGAGGAGGATGAACCCATCTCCATTCAGTTGCACTAAGTTTAGGGAGAAGGGAGGTTTCGCGATGGCCCTGGAAGAAGAGAAGAAGCAGGCCATCATTGCGGCTTATCGGCTGCATGAATCGGACACGGGGTCGCCGGAAGTCCAAATCGCGCTCTTGACCACGCGCATTCAAGAACTAACCGAGCACCTGAAAACACACAAGAAGGACCATCACTCCCGTCGTGGGTTGTTGAAGATGGTAGGGCATCGCCGCGCGCTGTTGAACTATCTCAAGGATAGGGATAACCAGCGCTACCACGCGGTGATTGAACGGCTCGGCTTACGTCGATAGAGCGGGAACCCCCCGCTCTTTTGTTCAAACGTTAGGCTGTGTACGAACGCAGGGGGAGTCTATGGAAATCCATACACAAGAATTGCTCGTCGGTGGACGAGTTATGACGCTGGAGACGGGTCGCATGGCCCGGCAGGCGAATGGTGCCGTGCTGGTGAGCTATGGCGACACCCGGGTGCTGGTCACGGCTGTGGCCTCCAAGGCCCCGCGCCTGGGGATTGATTTTTTTCCACTCACTGTGGATTTTGAAGAGCGCATGTATGCCGTCGGAAAGATTCCCGGAGGCTATATTAAACGGGAAGGCCGTCCCAGCGAAAAAGCGATTCTCGCCGCGCGTTTGACTGACCGCCCGATTCGGCCGTTGTTCCCGGATGGATTTCGCAACGACGTGCATGTGGTTGCAAGCATTCTGTCCGTGGATCACGACCACTCCCCGGAAGTCTGCGGAATGATTGGCGCATCGGCGGCGCTCACGATTAGCGATATTCCCTTTGACGGACCCATCGGGGCGGTGGAGGTCGGCTTGGTTGGCGACCAACTCATGATCAATCCCTCGTCCGAGCAAGCGGCGCAGAGCCGCCTCAAACTCATGATTGCCGGAACCTATGAGGCGGTGTTGATGATTGAAGCCGGCGCCTCAGAAGTTCCTGAAGATGTGATGTTGAACGCCATCCTGTTCGGCCACGACGAGATTAAGCGCATCATCGAAGGCATTCGTGAATTTCAAGGCAAGGCCGGTCGCGAGAAAGGGGCGTATCCCCTTCACCTCCCATCCGAGGGGTTGGTGGCACGGGCCCGTGAATTGGCCGAGGATCGTCTCAAGGAGGCGATGCGGTCGGCGGATAAGGCGACCCGTGAGGACCAGATTGATGCCGTTAATGCAGACGTCACGGCGGTGCTGCAAGAGGAGTTCCCCGAAGAGGTCGACCTTATTGCAGGGGTATTGAAGAAGCAGCTCAAGAAAGTGGTGCGCTACGCCATTATTCATGAGAAGATTCGCCCCGATGGCCGCACCTTTACGGAAATCCGACCGCTCACCATTCAGGTTGGGGTGCTTCCACGGGTACACGGTACCGGACTCTTCACGCGGGGGCAGACTCAGGCGTTGACCGCCATGACCTTGGGACCGCTGTCTGACCAACAGATGTTGGATGGCATTGGTGAGGAAGAATCCAAGCGCTACATGCATCACTACAATTTCCCGCCGTTTGCGACGGGCGAAGCGGGGCCGATGCGGGGGCCTAATCGTCGTGCCATTGGTCACGGGGCTCTAGCGGAACGCGCTCTAGAACCGGTGATTCCGACAGAAGAGGAATTCCCCTATGCGCTCCGGCTAGTATCGGATATCTTGGAGTCCAATGGCTCCAGTTCTATGGCCTCGGTTTGCGGCAGCACCTTGGCGCTTATGGACGGTGGGGTGCCGATCAAGGCGCCCGTCGCCGGTATCGCCATGGGCTTGGTCAAAGACGAAGAAGGGTATGCGGTCTTGACCGACATCCAAGGGCTGGAAGACTTTTTGGGTGACATGGACTTTAAGGTTGCCGGGACGCGCAATGGCATCACGGCCATTCAAATGGACATCAAAATTCATGGTCTTGATCGCCGGATACTGGAGCAAGCGTTGGCTCAGGCTCGGGATGCGCGCCTTTATATCCTGGATCGCATGCTGGAGGTTATTCCCCAGCCCCGAAGGGAGCTTTCCCCGCATGCGCCCCGCATCATCACCATTCACATTGACCCGGACAAGATCCGTGAGGTGATCGGCCCCGGAGGCAAGACGATCAACAAAATTATTGATGCCACCAAGGTCGGCGACAAAAAGGTGGATATCGATATTCAAGACGATGGCACCATTTACATCGCGGCTGTGAACCAAGAGGCGGGTGAGCGGGCCATGTCGATGATTCAGGACTTGACCCGAAGCGTCGAGGTGGGGCAGATCTACACCGGGCGGGTCACGCGCCTAATGAACTTCGGCGCCTTTGTGGAAATCTTGCCGGGCAAAGAAGGGCTGGTGCACATCTCCCAGTTGGCGCACCAACGGGTGGCGAAAGTGGAGGATGTCGTCCAGCCGGGGGACATGCTCGAGGTGAAAGTGGTCGAAATTGACAATATGGGTCGGATTAACCTATCGCATAAGGAGTTGCTGCCTCGTCCCGAGGGACTGGAAACCGTTCCGGTGGGGGCTGGCGGCGATAACCGGGGGCCGCGCCCGGATCGCCATGGCGGCAGTCGACCACCGCGGCGCAATGGCCCTAGTGGTCCGGGTCCGAGACGGGATGGCCGGTGATTCGGCTCGGAGCCCAATTGTCCCAAGCCCATGGATTTGATGTGGTAATTCGGGAGGCCGGCAGCGCCGGCCTCTCTGCATTGCAGCTCTTTAGCCGCAATCCTGTTGGAGGGCAAGGGAAAAGTTTACCCCCCGCCGGGAGCTTAAAACCCGTTTTGCGCGAGGCTGGCATTGAGCGGCTGTACATCCATGCCCCTTATTTTGTGAATCCCGCGGCCATTGATGAGGCCATGGTCGGCCGGGCGCGGGTTGCTTTAAAGCAGGAGATGCGTCGCGCCAAGCGGCTGTCGGGCGACTATGTGGTGTTGCACCCCGGTCATTGGCAGGACAAGGCGCGGCGCGAGGAGTCGCTGGCCGCTTTTGTCGACACGGTCGCCATAATGCTGGAAGCCCCCGGACGCGTGTTGGTGGAAAACACGGCCGGGCAAGGTCGGGAATTGGGCGCGGACTTCCTTGAACTACAACAGATCTTTCAGGGCATTGGCCGGACCCGACGGGTCGGGCTGATGCTGGATACCGCCCACGCGATGGCTTTTGGCTATCCGCTGAGCAGCCGAGACGATGTCGAGCGGCTGTTGGAACGGGTTGATGAGAATGTGGGAATCGAGCGCCTTCAAGGCATACATTTGAATGATAGCCTTTATCCGGTCGGATCGCGGCGCGATCGCCACGCCCGCCTTTTGTCAGGATGCCTCGGACGCGAGGCCCTAGGGGCGCTGTTGCGCTGGTGCGATGCGTCTCACTGCCCCTTGGTGCTGGAGACGCCCGGGCGCGACACAATCCAACGCCAGCCGGATATTGGCATCATTCGGGAGGTATGCCAGGAGGAGTCCGCGTGCGTGAGCCCTTCTACGGTTTTTTATCCAACCGCGTCACCTCCGCGTTAGTGTCGCCCCTCGGCGTAGTCGATTGGCTGCCTTGGCCGCGATTTGACGGCGATGCAGCCTTTTGCCGCCTTTTGGACAGCGAGCGCGGAGGATTTCTGAGTACGTTGCCGGGAACGACCATTCACTCTCATTACCAACAGTACCGTGAGGGGACGTTGATTTTAGAGACCACCCTCAGCTCCGCCGAGGGCCCGGTCACCTTCACTGACTTTCTTCCCCTGGGTCATTCAGCCTTTGTACGCCGCATCCAGACGGCGATTCCACTGATTCTCACCGTACGACCGACGTTTGGCTTCGGTCTGGTGCGGGCGGCCGTCCGCCCCACGGCGGATGGTGCCGTGTTATCGAATCCGGCGGGTCGAGATGCGCTCCGAGTTCGCGTGCGCGGCCGGCTCCGCGAACTTGCGGCTGCGGATATGTGGGCGGTGGGACCCGGCCGTGTGGATGTCTGGGTTGAGTATCTGGATGATGATCGGGATATTGGTGACGGCGCTCAGGGACTCGAGCGCGTGGATGCCTTGGAGCAGGCCCAGGAGCGGTATTGGCGCTCCTATCGGCTCAACTATCATGGTCCCTGGCAGGACTGGTTTCAGCAAAGCGTGTTAGTGATTCGAGCACTGACCTATCGCACCAACGGGGCCATGCTGGCCGCTGCCACCACCTCCTTGCCAGAGAGTATCGGCCAAACGCGGCAGTGGGATTACCGCTATGTGTGGGCGCGTGATGGTGCCTACGGCGCGGAGGCGGTGCTGTTAGGGGGAGATCCGGATGCTTGCCGACAATTTCTGGAGTTTGTCTTTAATGTGATGGCTGTCGCGGGCAAACCCTATCCCAGCCCCTTTGTACGGGTCGACGGCACACCCGCCCACGGCGAGCGGGACTTGCTATGGCTGGCAGGGCATCGTTCCAGTCGTCCAGTGCGCGTGGGCAATGCGGCCAGTCGTCAGCGACAACTGGACATCGAGGGGGAGATTCTCTGGGTACTGTGGCGCTATTGGCGTCTGACCGGAGATCGCAGTTTTGTCCGCGATGCTTGGTGGGCGGTTGAGGCTTTAGCGGACTGGATTGCCACCGCCTGGAGCGAGCCCGATGCTTCCCTCTGGGAATTTCGCGGCGTGACGGATCACTTTACCCACTCACGGGTAATGTGCTGGGTCGGCCTTCAGGCCGCGGAATCCCTAGCCTATGAAGTGATGAATCGGCCTGACCTGGTCAACCGCTGGGGTTCGGCCAAGCACTGTGTCGCGGCGGCGATCTGGCAGCAACAGAGGGCGTCGGGACAGGGTTATTTTACGCAGTCTATGAAAAGCCGCGAAGTTGATGCCGCCTTGCTGTTGCTGCCCTTGTATGGCTTTGTCCCGGTGGATCATCCGGTGTTTCAGCGCACCTTGGAACGGATTGAGCATGACTTAGTGGAGCACGATATGGTCTTTCGGTACCGCCAAGACAACCTCGGGCGGGCGCGTCATCCGTTTACTCTATCCGGCTTCTGGCTGTCTCGGGTGTATCTTCGAAAAGGGGATATGACGCGGGCCGATGCCATATTCGAGCAACAGCTGGCCTGGGCGACGGATCTTAAACTGTTTGCCGAGCATGTGGACCCCGTGACCGGTGAGCCGCGCGGCAACTTCCCGCAACTCTTCCCGCATGTCGGCTTGGTGACCACGCTCATGGAGCGCCAGCGGCTTCTCGACGGAGACCCGATTGACGAGCTGGGGCGCTAATCCTTGCTTGTTCTAGCCCTAGCCAAGCCTGCATAGGGACAACTAGGGGGGATGTTGATGCACTTCCGGGTGATCTCGCTCCGAGGGCCCTTAACACGGCTGGCCTTTTTGGGGACAGCGCTGATTTTGGCCACCTGGCTCATCAATCCGCGTCTTCACGCCACCGTTGCGCCTGTCGCCAAACCGATCCCCGTGTACCGGGTGGAAACGGATAAAGCGGCGATGGCGCTCACGATTAATGTCGTGTGGGGAACGGAATATGTGCCTAAATTGTTGGCCGAACTAAAGGCGGCGCACGTGCCCGCCACATTTATGGTAGGCGGCGCTTGGGCCGAAGCCCACCCGGAGTTGGTTCGGACGATGCGAAAGGATGGCGACGAGATTGGCAATCACGGCTGGAATCACCGCCACCCGAATCAGCTCGGCTACCAGGGGAACATCCAGGATATCACCCGCACCAATCACATGATTGAAGGACTCGTGCAGGTGCGTCCCAAGGTCTACGCCCCGCCATACGGGGAATTCAATGGGACGGTGCTCAAGGCCGCGCAAGCGGCACACATGACGTTGGTGATGTGGACCATCGACACGATTGACTGGCGCCCCTCCTCATCGGTCTCTTATATGGTCGGCAAGGTGGGACGGAAAGCAGAAAATGGCGCCATCGTGCTGATGCATCCCACCGACCGCACCGTCGAGGCCTTGCCGCAAATTATTGCCACCCTCAAAGAGAAAGGATACCAGCTAGTCACCGTCTCCGAGCTTCTCACCATGGGGACCCCCCGCACCGACGAAAGGTGATATGATAGGCGAAG
This sequence comes from Sulfobacillus harzensis, assembly GCF_012933365.1. Lineage (GTDB taxonomy): Bacteria > Bacillota > Sulfobacillia > Sulfobacillales > Sulfobacillaceae > Sulfobacillus_B > Sulfobacillus_B harzensis. The sequence continues at coordinate 40,501 of NZ_JABBVZ010000013.1, forward strand.
AAGCGAGGGGGATCGGCTCATTAACTTCTTAACGCAACTGCCTTCAGGTTTACTATTGGCGTCTGACAATATCGGTTCCGTCGGCACCACCGCCTTGGCCTTCTTTGTGGCCGTGGGAAGCCGGGACGAAAATCCAAGCGAGTGGGGGATGGCCCATCTTTTAGAGCATCTGGTGTTCAAAGGGGCTGGCCGGCGCGACTTTCGCGCTATCGCCCGGCAAATGGACAGGCTGGGTGCAGACATCAACGCCTTCACAACCCGCGACTACACCTGTTTTCATGCCAAGGTGCTGGATTCAGAAGCTCTCGATGCCTATCATCTGGTGCGCGACTTGGTGCTTCAACCGTGGTTGGCCGCAGAGGATTTAGAGCGGGAAAAAGGTGTGGTCGTGGAAGAAATGAATGAAAGTCTGGACGACCCTGACGAGGTTCTCGACACCCTCATTACCGAAGCACTTTACCAGGATTCACACTATACGCATGATATTCTGGGCACGCCGGAGTCTTTAGCAAACATCGAAGCCGAGGGCTTGAAAGCCTTCTATCATCGCTGGTATCGGCCGGAGAACATGGTGTTGGCCGTGTCCGGCGGGGCGCGCGAGCTCATTTTGAAAGCGGCCGAACAGGATTTTAGCGGAGTTGGAGGGGTATCAGAGTTGCCTCGACGGAGGCCCCGGCCAACCTTGGCCTATCTTCAACGGGAACAGGCGGAGGACTGGGAACAGGCGAAGATCGCGCTCGGAGTGGAGGCCCCCGGCCGCTACCAGGACGAATATTGGCGGGCGCTGATGCTCAGCAGTATTTTAGGCGGCCAGAACTCGTCCCGACTCTGGCAGCGGCTTCGTGAAGAGGAGGGATTGGTCTACTCGGTCGGAACCCAATATGCGGCCGACTATGACTTCGGGGATATGATCACCTATTTGAGCCTCACCCCGGAAAAGATTCCCCAAGCATTGCGCGCGCTATTTGATGAGGTAAGCCGCTTGGCGGAGGTGGGTCCCGATACGGAAGAAGTGAGCCATACTCGCGTCTACCTCAATACAGTGCTGGTGATGAATCAGGAAACGCCGGACGCCCGTGTGATGCGGCTTGGACGTTATGCCTTGGACGGCAAAGAGGCCCCGCAGATTGATCAGGCGGTGCGGGCACTGTCTGAAATCACACCCGAAATGGTGAAAGCGGATGCCCAAACTTGGATCCCCGGCTCTCGAATGGCGGCCGTGGCGGCCGGTCCAGTGCACTCGGGTGCGCTAAATCATGCAATGTTTCAAGGGAGGCAGGCCTAAATGGATAACGACCGGTTAGCACAAATTTTCTACTGGCAGGAGCAATTTAATCAACGGGTGCGAAAAGACCGGCAACTCACCTTTTCACCCGAAGAGTGGATTCAAAAAGAGGCCCTGGCGTTGATGGTGGAGTTGGGCGAGGTGGTGGAGGAAGCTCGCTTTAAATGGTGGAAAAATCCGGACCCCATCGACTCGGCCAAACTGCACGAAGAACTGGTGGACGTGCTCCATTTCTTTATCAGCATGTGCATTGATGCAGGTCTCGACGCCGAAAGTTTGTATCAGGGCTACTTAGCTAAAAATCAGGAAAACTTCCGGCGCCAAGACGGCCTCTCCAACAAGCCTGGCTACGCCGCAGTCCAAAAGCCAGAGGTCTGAAGCTGTCCTCGCCGACATACCCTCTGATGAAGGAGGGGCAGTCATGCGGATGAGCGAGTTGTCCTCCAAGGACATCATAAATTTAACGAATGGCGGGAAACTTGGATCGCTCGGCGACAGCGACCTGGTTATTGACCCGGAGACCGGGGCCATTCAGGCCATCATTATTCCCCAGCGTGGTCGTCTTAACCGCGGGCAGAAGTTAGAAATTCCCTGGGCCGCTATCCGTCGCGTGGGACCGGAAGTAATGATTGTAGATCTGGCAGAGGTGCCAAAAATCACAAGCTCTGGACGAAAATGAGAGCGTTCCCCGCGCCCCCTTTTCTCATACTAGCCAGGCATGGCAGATGAAAAAAGGGGGCGCTTTTTCATGGCTAAGACTGTAGTAGGATCCTTCTCCGACCAGCATGCGGCAGATACTGTGGTTCACGAACTGGAGCACAACGGGGTGGACGACAAAAAAATTTCCGTCATCGCTCGCCACGATGGCCATACGGAAAAAGGCCATCCAACCGGCCACGGCACCCACGACTTGTCTAGCGGGATCGGCTGGGGCGCGGCCACAGGCGGCGCCGTAGGGCTTCTGGCGAGCGCCGGAGCGCTGGCCATCCCCGGCGTGGGTCCGATTCTTGCCATGGGACCGCTGGCGGCGACCTTAAGCGGCGCGGCCGCTGGGGGACTCGTGGGAGGATTGATGGATTATGGTATCCCCAAGGGCGAAAGTGAGCACCTGGAGCAAGACGTAAAGCACGGCAATGTCCTAGTGATGGTGCAAACGGACGAACCAGAGGTGGAGAAGGCCCAACGGCTGTTTAAAGACCACGGCGCTCACGACGTCTACGTGCACTGAGGAGGCCTCTGCCTCCTCTTTCTTTATCCTGCTCTTATCCTCTTGTACTGATTCCTCTTGGTACATTCCCGGTGACCAACGAGCGTTTTGACGCACCTCTTCTGCACTCCGACCGTATGATACACGGGAGTGTGGTTGAGGTGAAAATGATGCGCAGCATTGTCGTGGCCGGTGGCGACACCCGCGACGCATGGCTCTGTCGCATGCTTCGTGATCGAGGATACCACGTTCGCGGCTGGGGGTTGGAGACAGCCGGCGTACCGCCTTATGCGCCGTCCGATCCCGCTCCGGATGTTCTGATCGGGCCCATGACAGGCATCGATCAGGACGGCCGCATGGGGACCATGCTGGGGACTGCCACGGTCAGCAAACCCCTCTTGGAACGCATGGGCTCGGGGGCGCTATTGGCGGCCGGCCTGATTGCCGATCCGGTGGTGGCCTGGTGCCGTGAGCTGGGTATTCGCACCGTGCAATATCGCTTAGAATCCAGCTTCATGTGGCTTAATACGGTTCCGACCGCCGAGGGCGCCATTGCTGCCGCTATTGGGCGCTCGGGAGACACTTTGTTTCACCGCCCCGTAGGCATCATTGGCTTTGGACGGGTCGGAATGGTGCTGGCTGACCGCCTGTCTCGCTATGGGGCCGAGGTGGTCATTTTTGAGCGCTTGGCGGAGAAGCGCGCCATGGCGCGAGCGCTCGGCCATCCCGTGTACCCGCTGGACGCATCGCCTCGTCCACGGCTGGATGGGCTGTTTAATACGGCGCCGGCTCCCGTATTGGACCGCCAATGGTTTGAACCCACGGGCCCCGCGTGGGTCATCGATCTCGCCTCCATCCCCGGGGGACTCTGTCCAGAGTTAAAGGGCACGCCCGAAGTGAGCCACAAATACGCGCAAATTCTCAGTATTCCCGGTAAGGTTGCACCGCGCAGGGCCGCGGAAATTATCTGGGAAACGCTGTCGATGGCCTTAGAGGAGGAGTGGGAGGATGCAGGAGCTGAAGGGTGTCAGAATCGGTGCCGCAATGGCGGCTTCGCACTGTAATTTGTCGCGTGCAGTCGCTACAATAAAGGAGTTGGTTGAGGCAGGGGCGGAAGTCACCCCGATTGTGTCCCGCAGTATTTTAACGGTGGAAACGCGCTTTGGCACTCCTGATTACTGGCGTGAGCAAATAACGGCTGCCGCCAATCATGAGATGCTGCTGTCCATTCCGGATGTAGAACCGAGTGGTCCCAAGCATTGGTTTGATGTGGTGTTGGTGATGCCCTGCACCGGGAATACGCTCGCCAAGATCGCCAATGCGATTAATGATTCGCCGGTAACGATGGCGGTCAAAGCGCAATTGCGCAACGGTCGGCCGGTGCTGTTGGCGCCGACGTCCAATGACTTGTTGGGCATGAATGCCATGAATTTAGGGCGTCTGTTGGCGGCACGCAACATTTTCTTCGTGCCCTTTGGCCAGGATGACCCGATGAAAAAACCGCGGTCATTGGACGCCCATCTGGAATTGATGGTACCAAGCGTCAAGGCGGCCGTTCGGGGCGAGCAAATTCAGCCAATGCTGGTGCCGTGGAACTAAGTAACTGGGAGAGTGACCGCATTGTCAGGATATCGAATCGCCATTGTGGGCGCGACTGGATTAGTGGGCCAAACCTTGCTCAAGGTGCTTGAGGACAAGGCGCTGAGGGTCGATGCGCTGGTGGCGTTGGCCCGCGAGGGCGGGGGCCGGTCGGTGACCTTCCATGGCCGTTCGATCCCGGTGGAGCCGTTGGAGGAGATGGACTGGACGCGGGTGGATGTGGCGTTTTTCGCGGCCGGCAACGCGGTCAGCGAAGCGTATGCCCCTCGGGCCATGGAGCAGGGGGTCACCGTGATCGACAAATCGAGTCGGTTCCGAATGGATGACCGGGTTCCTTTAGTGGTGCCAGAGGTCAATCGGGAGGCCATCGGCGATTCCCGGCTGATTGCGAGCCCCAACTGCTCCACCATTCAGTTAGTGATTGCGTTGGCGCCGTTGGAATGGCGCTTTGGCATTGATCGGGTGGTTGTCTCCACCTATCAAGCAGTTTCGGGAACAGGCCGCGAAGCAGTGGAGGAGCTGGAGCACGAAGTGCAGCAGGCGGTTGCCGGCCAGGCAGTAACGCCCCAGGTCTATCCCGTGCCCATCGCGCATAACGTGTTGGCCTTCTGCGACAACTTCGGCGAGGCCGATTACACTGGTGAAGAGTGGAAACTGATGCGCGAGTCGGCCAAGATTCTCGGCCGTGACCTCAAGCTGTCAGCGACTGCCGTGCGCGTGCCGGTGTATGTGGGCCACGCGGAATCAGTCTATCTCGAGACCCAGGAGCCGTGGAGTATCGAGGCGGTGCGGGAAACCTTGGCCACGGCCCCTTCGGTGCGATTGGTCGATGACCCGTCCCGGGGCTTGGTGCCCACACCGCTCGATGCGGCGGGCCATGACGATGTACTGGTCGGCCGCATTCGGCGTGATCCTCATCACCCGCGCGGGTTGCATCTGTTCGTGGTGGCCGATAATCTGCGCCGTGGCGCTGCCACCAATGCCATTGACATCATGCGCACGCTGTCTTCCCGCTGGGGAATCGAGGAGGGCGATGACCAATGAGAATCATCGTCCAAAAATTTGGTGGCACGTCCGTTCGAGAGGCGGCACAGCGGCGGTTGGTGACAAATTGGGTGGTGCAGGCGGTCGAAAACGGATTCCAACCCGTAGTTGTGGTGTCGGCCATGGGGCGCCGGGGCGACCCTTACGCCACCGATACCTTGCTCGGGCTGTTGGCCAATTTCCCCATGCCTCCTGAGACCGAAACCGATTTGTTGGTAAGTTGCGGCGAGGTGATTAGCGCCGTGGTCATGGCTGGGCATCTCCGCCAAGAAGGGTTAAACCCGGAAGTGATGACGGGAGGTCAGGCTGGTATCCACACCGATACACGGCACGGGGACGCGCAGATTGTTAAGCTGGAGCCGACACGCCTCAAAGCCTCGTTGGAAGAGGGACACATCCCCGTGGTGGCTGGCTTTCAAGGCGTTGGGTCTGACGGCTTGGTCACCACGCTGGGCCGTGGCGGCAGCGACACGACGGCGGTTGCGCTAGGGGCGGCCTTGGGCGCGGAGGTGGTGGAGATTTTTACGGACGTGGACGGAATCAAGACGGCCGACCCGCGTATCGTGCCGGAAGCTCGGACCATTAGCGAAATGGACTATCACGAGGTGTTTCAACTCGCCAATTTAGGCGCGCGCGTGATTCATCCGCGAGCCGTAGAGCTCGCGCGCCAGTTTTCCGTGCCCGTTCGGGTCCGGTCAACCTTTTCTAACACGCAAGGCACTTTGGTGGGCCCGGGACGCCGGGTTCTTGACTCCTGGGCTCATCGGGATCCCGATCATGCTGTGACGGGCGTGACTCAGCTTCGCGACCTAATTCAGTTTCGGGTCACGGGACCGGCCGATGCGGGAACGGCCTGGACCTTTCGGCTGTTTGACTTGCTGGGACGTCGCGGGGTGTCTGTCGATTTAATTAACCTCTTCCCCGACCATGTGTTTTTCTGCGTGGTGGGTTCGGTGCGCGAACACGTCGAACGGGCACTGGGGGAGTTGGATTTTCCCTACCAGGTGTTCGACGACCGTGCCAAAGTGTCCATTGTCGGTTCGGCAATTGAGGGATTGCCGGGGGTGGTGGGCCGTGTCATGGAAGCGTTGGCCCGGGAAAACATCCGGGTGTTGCAGTCAGCCGACTCCCACGCCACGATTACGTTGCTTTTGGAGAAGAAGGATATGGAGGCTGCGGTGCGGGCGCTGCACCAGCAGTTTGGCTTAGACCGGGAGGTGGAGCGTTTATGAATTGGCCGCCAATTATGACGGCGTTGTTGACCCCCTATGACAGTGGGGGAGCCGTGGATCCTGAGAAGGCCGCCGCGCTAGCCCGACACCTTGTCGGACAAGGATGCGGCGGCTTTGTTGTGGCGGGGTCCACCGGTGAAGCCTACGGGTTGTCTTTAGAGGAACGTCGGGCGTTATTTTACGCGGTCAAAGCGGCTGTGCCCGCGGAGGTGGCTGTGTGGGTCGGCACGGGCCACAACGATACCCGGGAGACCGTGCGCCTTACGGAGGCCGCCGAGGCTTGGGGTGCGGACGGTATGTTAATTGTGGCCCCGTATTACAACAAACCTTCTCAAGAAGGCCTTGCGGCTCATTTTGTGGAAGCCGCTCGCCACACCAGCCGACCGGTGATGCTATATGATGTGCCGGGGCGTACGGGGGTTCGGGTGGACGCGGAGACGGTGCTCGCCGCCCATCGGAAGGCGGACAATATTGTGGCCGTAAAAGAGGCTGCCGGCAGTGTCGCGGCTATGATTGCCATGCATCGAGCCCTGGGATCGGAAATTCGCCTCTATAGCGGCGACGATGGCCTATTGCTGCCGAGTTTGGCCGTTGGCGCGGTCGGTGTGGTATCCGTGGCGGCCCATGTCGCGGCCGCGCCCATGGCCTCCCTGGTGGCCCACTATCACGCGGGTCAGCGGCATCAGGCCATCCAGTTGCACGAAAAGTTGTGGCCGCTCGCGCAGGAACTGTTTTGCGATGCCAATCCGGTTCCGCTCAAATGGTTGATGAACCGTCTGGGGTGGCAGGTAGGCGGTGTGCGCGCGCCATTGACCATGCCGCGCGATATCAAGAAGTTCGATGGTTTATGGCAAGCCTATCAGCAATTGGCAGAGCTGGAGTCGGCCCGAAGCGGTGCCTCCTGATTGCATTTGGTCGAAGGGACGGGTTATAATATTCCCGATGACTTAGTGCTCGGAGGGAAAGAAAGACCTAGACCGTCGGCAAGTGGGAGAGCGGGGCCGGCGAGAAGGGTTTTGATTGTCGTGACCCCTGGCATAAGTCCCTAGTCGGAAGACTAGGGGCGTTTTCTTGTGCATGACTATTTTAAGGAGGTGGAGAGTCTGGCTGGTAAACTACCCCCAGGCAAGCTCCAATTTATCCCCCTGGGAGGAATTGGAGAAATTGGAAAAAACATGGCGGCTGTTGTTCATGGCAACGACATTATTATGATTGACTCGGGCCTGGCCTTTCCTGAAGAGGACATGCCCGGCATTGACATCGTGCTGCCGGACGTTACCTATTTGCTGGAGAATCGAGACCGCGTCCGCGGCATTTTTCTGACCCACGGACACGAGGACCACATTGGCGCTTTGCCATATCTGCTGCGGCACCTTAATGTGCCCGTGTATGGTGCCCGCCTGACGATGGGTATGGTGGAATTAAAGCTCACGGAGCATCAATTAAGCCTCCATCCCTCATCGCGGGCTCTAGAACCCGGCGAGGTTGTGAAGGCGGGAAGCTTTTCGGTGGAGCTGTTCCGCGTGAACCACTCCATTCCGGATGCTTGCGGACTCATTATCAAAAACCCGGTGGGCACGGTCGTCCACACGGGTGACTTTAAATTTGACCACACTCCGGTTGATGGCCGGGTGGCGGATTTTCATCGCCTTGCCGAGATTGGCAAGGAAGGCGTGCTGCTGTTGTTGGCCGACAGCACCAATGCCGAGCGACCGGGCTACACCCCGTCGGAGCGCACGGTAGGCAAGACCTTTGACCGGGTCATGGAAGGGGCGGAAGGGCGCGTCATTGTGGCCTCCTTTGCCTCTCAAGTGCACCGCGTGCGTCAAGTGGTCGAGGCCGCGGTCCGTCATCACCGCCGTGTGGCGGTGGTGGGCCGCAGCATGGAAAATGTGGTGCAGAAAGCCATTGAGCTGGGCTATTTGGACTTTCCTCCCGGAACCTGGATGGATATCGAGGAGATTAAGAAACTGCCTGCCAATCAAATCGTCATTGTGACCACTGGGTCGCAAGGCGAGCCGATGTCCGCCTTAACCCGCATGTCGACGTCCGATCATCGCAAGGTGACGATTGTGGCCGGGGACACCGTCATCATTTCTGCCACGGCCATTCCGGGCAACGAGAAGTATGTCGCCCGGACCATTGACAACCTCTACCGGCTGGGCGCCCATGTGGTCTACGGTGCAGCGTCTCACATCCATGTCTCGGGACATGCCTGCCAGGAAGAGCTGAAGTTGATGCACAATTTGGTGCGGCCAAAATTCTTTGTTCCTGTGCATGGTGAGTACCGGCACCTGGTGCATCACGCGCAAATCGCGCGGGATGTGGGCATGGACCCGAGTCACGTGTTGATTGGCGAAAACGGCGCGGTGTTTGAATTTACCCGTGAATCCGGAGCCATTGTCGGCACGGTTCCGTCCGGCCGGGTACTGGTGGACGGTGTGGGGGTGGGCGATGTCGGAAACATTGTGCTGCGCGACCGCAAGCAGTTGGCCAATGACGGCATTTTGATTGTGGTGGTCGGCATGGACGCCCAATCGGGACTCTTGGTGTCCGGACCCGATATTGTATCTCGAGGTTTTGTCTACGTCCGCGAGTCGGAAGCGTTGTTGGATGAGGCCCGTCAGCGGGTCAAATCGGCCTTGGCCACCCTCGAAGGCAATAACCTCTCGGAGTGGTCGTCGATCAAATCGGCGGTCCGTGAAACCTTGGGACGGTTCTTGTGGGAAAAGACCAAGCGTCGTCCCATGATTCTGCCCATCATCATGGAGGTTTAAGTTATCCGCGGCTGGTTCGCCCTAAGGGGGTCAGGTGCAGCAGGACGACCACCTCGGGGCTGACGAGAAGCGCTTTGACCTCGACGCGGTAGATGTGTTCGCCCAGGACAAGGCGTCGGCCTTGGTACAACTGGTACACCATGGAGAGCTTGACGTCGCTTAAGGGGATGCCCAAGAGCGACTCGGTATAGGGTTCCAGTGCCGCTTCCACATCGATTAGCGGCACTGGACTTTTCATGACTTCAAGGTTTACCGACTGGACAAATGTCTTCTTTTCGCGTTTGCGGTTTATTTCGGCGATTTGGTCGCGGAGCCGAAGGGACTCCTGGCGCCAGTGCCGGGCATCCAATTGGCTCAGGCGGGATTGGGCCAAGAGCGCGTTGCGCACTTGATAGGTATGGGCCTGAACCAGGGCTCCTCCCAAGATCGCGCCCAATAGAAGGCCCGCGACCGGACGCATGTCACGGCTCACGGGAGCATCCACCATCGAACCAGTAAGTAGCCGAATTCTGCCCCCGCATAGGCCGCCATCAGCGTTAACCCTCCTTTGGCTAGCTCCACCAGCGCCTTGGTGGATAGGCTGCGCTCGAAATTCTCCAGTGCCGTCAGCGCCCCTCCAATGGCCACCGCCACCGCCCAAATACGAATGCGAAAGGCAATCTGGCTAGCGTCGGCCTGGGATGACTGACCGGCTAGCCAATGTCCCAATGCACCCATCAGCCCGCCACCCACGGTTACCCCAAATGCTAAAAACAATGGTGGCCCCAACAAGCGCAAAATGCGCGGAAAAACCGTCAGCATATGATCTCCCCTCTATCACTTTTATGTGGTTGCCTGTCTTATAACACCGGCATCTGGGACACACTAGCCAGGAATTTGAGAGGAGGCAGAGCATGCATCGTCACCAGCGCCTGACCATGGAGGCCGAAGCGGAGCCCAAGAAACGCGGACGTCAGGATGTGGCCGAAAATATTACGGAATTCGGGACTACCCGGGTGGCCACCCAAAAATCCCCGATTCAAACATTGGTCATCATCGGCCAAATTGAGGGACACATGATTCTGCCCTCGCAAAACAAAACCACCAAATATGAGCATGTCATCCCGCAGTTGGTCGCCATTGAGGAAAATCCGGACATCGAAGGGCTGCTGTTGGTGCTGAACACCGTGGGAGGCGACGTTGAGGCAGGACTCGCCCTCTCCGAAATGATTGCCAGTCTGTCGAAACCGACGGTGTCCTTGGTGCTGGGGGGAGGGCATTCCATCGGCATACCGGTCGCCGTGGCGGCCGACTACAGCTTTATCGCCCCCACCGCGACGATGACGGTGCATCCCATCCGCATGAATGGCTTAGTGATTGGGGTGCCGCAAACCTATGAGTATCTGGACAAGATGCAAGATCGGGTGGTTCGCTTTGTAACCAGCCATTCGCGCATCACCGACGAGAAATTCCGCGAGCTCATGTCTCGCACGGGGGAACTCGCGCGCGACATCGGCACCGTCTTGGTCGGGCAGGATGCTGTCAACGTGGACTTGATTGATGCGGTGGGGGGGCTCGATGACGCGATGCGGAAACTCCACACCATGCTGCCGGACCGGCCGCGGACCAAGAAGGCCCATCGGCAACCCAAAAGCCATTAGGAGGTACGGGCGATGCTCTATACGCCGTTGTCCTACGAAGAGATTTTTCCCGCCAAGGACGAGGTTTTAGAGGTCTTTGAGACGGAAGTCCGCGGCCGGCGTGTGCTATGCCGACGGGGAGCCGATGGTTTGCCGCGCGTGGAGCGGCTTCTCTCCACGGATCCGGCGGATTATCTCGACCCCGACTGGATGCCCGGTAGCGTGCTTCAGTTTTAAGTCCGCGCTTTTTTATCATAAACGGCCCGCCTGTCCCGATATGGTAGGACAGGGGGTTGGAACGATGCGATGGGTCTTAGCGCTGGGCGTCATTCAGGGGTTGACGGAGTTTCTTCCCATAAGCTCTTCGGGGCACTTAGTGGTGCTGAAAGCCTGGTTTGGCGTCGCCTCACCGGGGGCGGCCTTGGAGGTCGCGCTGCATGCGGGCACGCTCGTCGCGGTCTTGTGGACCTATCGCCAATGGCTCGGCACCTTCATACGGAAGCTGGTCCAAAGGGTGCCTGCGGCATGGCGGCTCTTCTGGCGTCTGGCGCTAGCCAGCATCCCTGCCGGCATGGTGGGATTGGCGCTGGATGAATGGGTGGGCCGGTTCTTTACCGTGGGAGCGGTGATTCTCGGCTGGCTAGGAACCAGTCTTCTTCTCTTTGCCACCCCCAAGCCCGGCGAGGGGGAGCGGCGGATGGAGGACATGGGACCCGCCCACGCGCTGTTGATTGGCTTAGCCCAAGCCATGGCGCTCTGGCCCGGCCTCTCGCGATCCGGCAGCACCATTGCCATGGGGCGGGTGTGCGGGCTACGCCCCGAGGATGCCGCCCGCTTCTCCTTTTTGTTGGCGATTCCCACCATTTTGGGGGCCTCTATCTTGGAAGCGCCAGCCCTCGTCCAGGCTTCCATTCCCAGTGTCTGGCTCATCATTTCCGCGCTTCTGGCTGCGGTTACCGGTGCCGTTGCGATACAATGGGTCAAAGGGATTGTGAATCGACCGCGGCTTTGGCGCGGCTTTGGGCTCTACACGGCGCTGGCCGCGCTCGCTGCCTGGTTTATTGGGGGATAATGGTGGGTTCGTTGTTCAAGCAAATCACCGGGGACATGCGGCGCGAAATGGCGGGCGTGGTCTTGGTAGCGTTGGGTGTGCTCGGCTATTTGTCGTTGATTTTTCCTCGAAGCGGCGTGCTGGGACGGGATTTGGGCCAAGGGCTGACCACGGTGTTTGGCTGGATGGCCTGGGTGGTCCCCGCGGCGATTATGGCCACGGGTCTTCTACGCCTGTACAATCAGCCTAGTTTAAGCCGCCAGCGGCGCGCTTGGGGTGTGCTTTTCGCGTATCTCGGACTCACGGTGCTGTTTGGCTTTGGTGGACGCTCGGTGGGGGGCTGGCTTGGGCTTCATTTGCTCACATTGGCCGCGTTGGCCCTAGGCCGTCCGGGGTCCATCATCCTCGGCCTGGTACTGTTGATTTTCGGATTCATGCTTATTACTGGCGGCAGCGTGGTGGAGGGCGCCACGGTGTTTAGCCGGGCTTCCCTCTCAGTGTTGAAAGCGATGGGGCGGGCCTTGGTCAAGGTGGTGATGGGAGTTCGGGACTGGATTTTTCCAGAGCAGCCGGAAACACCCGCGCCGGCTCCAGCCAAGACGCGCTCCAAGCCGGTCAAGCGGACCAAGCCCACCGTCTTAGAACCGCTGGAGGAGATTGTGCCCTCCCAAAAGCCTCCCGTACCAGAGCCCGCCCGGCGGCCCGCGGTGCAACCCCCGGTGTTTTCGCGGGGTGGACAGCCCTATCTGCCGCCGCCGATGTCGCTTTTGTCGGAGCCTTCGCTGACTCGGGCGGGAGCGCGTGGCCAATCGGCGGAGGAGCGCGGGCGCATCCTCATTGAATCGCTTCGCCAATTCGGCATTGAGGTGCGCCTTAGCGAGGTTAGCCAGGGTCCGGCCATTACCCGCTTTGAAATTGTCCCGCCTCCCGGGGTTAAAGTGTCCAGAATCGTGAACTTAGCGGACGATATTGCCTTGTCCTTGGCGGCTACGGGCGTGCGTATCGAAGCGCCCATCCCAGGCAAGTCAGCCATTGGCATTGAGGTCCCCAACGACCAAATTTCTGCCGTGTTGCTGCGCGAGGTGTTGGAGAGTCAACCGTTTACGGAATCGGATTCGCCGCTGACGGTCGCGCTGGGCCGAGACGTGGCCGGCGCACCGGTGGTGGCACGGCTTGACCAGATGCCCCATCTTCTCGTGGCCGGCGCTACCGGCTCCGGCAAAAGCGTGCTCATCAATGTGCTCATTACCAGCCTGTTGTATCGTTCCAGCCCGGACGTGGTGCGACTCTTGCTGATTGACCCGAAGGTGGTGGAACTTTCAGTCTACAACGGCATTCCCCACCTCATCAGCCCGGTGGTGACGGAACCCAAGAAGGCGGCGGGAGCGCTCCGTTGGGCGGTGCAGGAGATGGAACGACGCTATCGGTTGTTTGCGCAGGCTGGTGTCCGGGACGTAGCCCGGTTCAATCAGGTAGGCGAGGAACATTTGCCGTTGGTGGTGGTCATCATTGACGAGCTGGCGGATCTGATGATGGTCGCCCCGCAGGACGTTGAGGAGTCCATTGCCCGTTTGGCACAGATGGCGCGTGCGGCGGGCATTCATCTGGTGGTGGCCACGCAGCGTCCATCGGTGGATGTCATCACGGGAACCATCAAAGCCAATGTGCCATCTCGCATTGCCTTCGCCGTCTCCAGCCAGGTGGATTCGCGCACCATTTTAGACTCGGCGGGCGCCGAGAAGCTATTGGGACGCGGCGATATGTTGTACTCACCGGTAGGGTCACCCAAGCCGCTGCGCGTGCAGGGCGCCTTCGTTACGGAGAAAGAGATTGAGACGGTGGTCAAATATTTGCGGGACCACATGGCCGGAACGGCGGTGGAGCAGGTGGCGCTTGATTTTGGCGAGGCTAGTGATGACGGGCCGCAAATGGAAGAAGCGGACAGCCTATTTCTCGATGCCGTTCGGATTGTGGTGGAAAGCGGTCAAGCGTCCACCTCCATGCTGCAGCGGCGCATGCGGGTCGGTTATACGCGGGCGGCGCGGCTCATAGATGCCATGGAGGCGCGCGGCTTCATCGGTCCTCAGGATGGGGCGCGTCCCCGCGATGTCTATCTTACGCTGGAAAAATTTCAGGAACTGGTCGAAGGCCGGGGAGAGAATGCCGTCGAGTCGTAAACGGCGCCATTTTGGGCTCAGGCGTGCCTCATAAAGACAGGCTTGGCGAACTAGGGAAGACGAGCGCATTTTTTGCGGTGGCCAGGAAAAATTGGGCGGATAGGCGCATAGGATGGATCACTCTCAAAAGAAGGGAGGTGTCCATCATGGCGGGGTTCATGCCCGATTGGTCTTTGCAGCGCAAAGGAGCGACCGACCAGCGCCGGCACATGGAAAAGATTAAGCAGGCGCTTAAGGAACGGCTGCCAGACTTGGTATCGGATGAATCGATCGTGGCATCCGACGGGAAGCACGTGGTCCGGGTACCGATTCGCTCGCTAGAGCAGTACAAGTTCCGATTTCACCCCTGGCAGGGGGATCGGGTCGGGCAGGATCAGGGGCAGGGGCAGCCAGGCGATGTGCTGGGCAAACTGCCCAAACGAAGCCAGCAAGGCGGCCAAGGCGATCAGCCGGGAGAAACGCCGGGCATCGACTACATTGAGGCCGAAGTCACCCTCGACGACATTGCCGGCTTGTTGTTTGACGAACTGGGGCTTCCCTACCTCAAGCCTAAGACGAAAGCCACGATTCCAGAACCCACCTTCAAATTCAAGGATATCAGCCCTAAGGGATTAATGGGCAATCTGGACAAACGCCGCAGTCTCCGTCAAAACCTGCTTCGCAATGCCCGGGAGACGGGCCAAGCGCGGGTGGGGGGATGGCGAGACGATGATCTGCGATTCAAGACCTGGGTCGACGAGCCCGAGCCGGAGGACAACGCGGTGTTTATCGCCATGCGCGACATCTCCGGTTCGATGGGCGACTTTAAGAAGATGATGGCTCGGACCTTTGCCTTTTGGATGCTGAAGTTTCTCCGCACCCAATATCGGGCCGTGGAGGTGGTGTTTCTCGTGCACCACACCCAAGCACGAGAGGTGAGCGAGGAAGAGTTCTTCCAACTGGGCGAAAGTGGGGGCACCAAGGTGTCCTCGGTATATCAACTCTGCCAAGAAGTGATTGAGACCCGTTATTCACCGCAGCGCTGGAACATCTACCCCATTCACTTTTCGGACGGCGACAATTGGTCAGACGCTGACAATCGCCGAACTGTCGAGGTGTTGGAAGCGCTCTTGCCCCATGTGAACGTTTTTGGCTACGGCGAAATTCGGGAAGGGGGATATACCAGCACGCTGATGTCGGCCTTCAGCCGGGTGAAGCACCCGCGATTTAAAATGGTCACCATCACGCAACGGCAGGACGTCTACCCAGCGTTGAAGACCTTCTTTCCGCGAAAGGAGGGTTAGCGATGGGGCCCCAGCGTTATCCGACTGACCGCGAAATCTGGAGTCTGGCTCGGGACATGGGATTGGATCCGTACCCCGTGCTGTTCGAAAGCGTGCCCGCGCCGGTTCTCTATGAATTTGCCGCTTACCTCATTCCCGGACGCATGTCCCACTGGTCCTATGGCAAGGCGTATCATGCGATGAAGACGCGCTACGACTACGGATTGAACAAACTCTACGAGATGGTGATTAACTCCAACCCTGCCTATGCGTTTTTGCTGGAGTCCAATTCCGATTTGGAGAACACCTTCGTTCGCGCCCATGTCATGGGCCACGTGGATTTCTTTAAGAACAACCAGTGTTTTCAGCACACGGTGCCTGACATGATTGAGGTCGTGTCGCGGCACGCGGAACGCGTGCGGCAGTATGAGTTCGACGTTGGCCGCGAACAGGTTGAGCGCTTTCTGGATGCAGTGCTGGCCTTGGAGGAGCATGTCAGCCCCCCGAGCCCGACCCTGCCAGCCAGACAGAAGGAGGGATCTCCCCCGAGTGCGCTTTCGCGTCCCGCCTGGGCGGATTTGACCATGAGCGGGCAAAGCCCACCCGTCCGGCGAGTGCCGGAAGTGAAGGCGGGTACCGAGGAGACAGACGATCTGCTGCTGTTTTTGATGCGTGAGAGCCGGCATCTGGAGGATTGGCAACGCGACATTATCGGTATGGTGCGTGACGAGATGCTTTACTTCTGGCCGCAAGTCCGCACCAAGATTATGAACGAAGGCTGGGCCAGCTACTGGCATGTCACCTTGATGCGGGAGCTGCGTTTGGAAGATGACGACTATCTTGACTTTGCGCGTCTGCACAGTCAAGTTACCGCCCCCATGATGTACCAGATTAACCCGTACGCTTTGGGCTACGCCATCTTCACCGATTTGGAGCGTCGCTATGGCCGCGAGGCCATGTTTTTAGCCCGGACGGTCGATGACGATGTGTCATTCGTTCGCAACTACCTGAACGAGGAGATTGTCGAGAGCCTCAATATGATGGTTTATGGTGCGGAGGACGATGCGGTGGTGCTAAAAAGCCGCGCCGCTGAACGGGTGCGCGAGCAGCTAGTGCGGGAGTTGGTGCACGGGGGTATTCCGGTCATCCATGTCAACGACGGCGACTTTAATCAGCGCGGCGAACTCTATCTGATTCATCGCCACGAAGGCATTGACTTGGACATTCCGTTTGCCGAGCGAGCACTGCACTACGTGCATCAATTGTGGGGACGGCCGGTCCACTTGGAGACCCGCAGCGAGGAAAAGCGGGTCATTCTGAGCTATGACGGTAAGGCGGACAGCAAAGTCGTGCTTTAGTTGTCGGTCGAGGCTTCACTAAGACAGTCCGGTACTACGGTGAACTCTGAAAGGAAGGGTCAGCGATTTCTCGAAAGGGAGGGACAATCATGGATCTGTGGGAACGCCTGCAGGCATACCGAAGTCAAGAGAGCGATTTGCGCTGGAAGGGCACGTTTCGCGAGTACTTCAATCGTGTACGGGAGCAGCCGCGTGTGGCACGCCTCTCTCATGCCCGCATTTACGATATGATTGCGGATCATGGCGTGGAAACCACCGAGGACGGCGGCCGACATTATACGTTCTTTGACGGTGAAATATTTGGTTTGGACCATGCCTTAGACCAACTGGTGGACTACTTCCATTCGGCGGCTCAGCGTCTCGAAGTGAGAAAGCGCATCTTGCTATTGATGGGGCCGGTGGGCGGGGGAAAGTCGACACTGGTGACGCTGTTGAAGCGCGGCCTCGAAGCCTACTCGCGCACGGACCAAGGGGCGGCATACGCCATTGCTGATTGCCCCATGCACGAGGAACCGCTTCACCTGATCCCCGATGCGCTGCGGCCCGAAGTCCAGCGAGAGTATGGGCTCTATATTGAGGGCGATTTGTGCCCCGTCTGTCGACAGCGCCTGGTGAACATCTACGACGGACAGATTGATGAAGTGCCGGTCGAACGGATTCTCTTTTCAGAGAAGCAACGGGTGGGCATTGGCACCTTTTCCCCAAGCGACCCGAAGAGTCAAGACATCAGCGAACTGACCGGGTCGATCGATTTGGCCACCATTGGAGAGTACGGGTCGGAGTCCGACCCGCGCGCCTATCGCTTCGACGGCGAGCTTAACATTGCCAACCGCGGCATGATGGAATTCATCGAGATGCTGAAGAGTGACGAGAAGTTTCTCTACGGCCTCTTGACACTCTCTCAAGAACAGAATATCAAGACGGGCCGATTCTCGATGATCTATGCCGACGTGCAGATCGAAACCGTAAATCCGCAGGCAATCTCATGCGCCTCCCCGCATAGATTAGCGCGAGGGGGGATCGTCATGACGGGGTACGGATGGTTGGTGCGGTGGGCTGAGGGGGTACTCTTGCGCCAAATCGCGGAGGCGCAGGGTGACGGTGCCCTCGGCGGTGATGGTGCCCCCGGCGATGAGCCCCCGCAAGAGCTCTTGGCGCTCGGACGGAGTAATGGCGTCCCACCGGTCGACGAGGTGGGCAAGAAAGCTCCGGACGGTCGTGGCATCCACTGACTGGGGCCCGGGCGCAGGAATCGGACGCACGGCTTCGAGCGCGGCTTGCTGGTGGCGCAGACGGTCGATGCGCTGGCGCAACGTGGCAGCATCAATGGCCCCTTGCTCGAACGCGTCGTACCAGCGGGTCACGCGCTCATCGAGGGCCGTCTGCTGAGCTACCCAATCAGAATCGGGAGGACGCGCGACGCCATAATACATGGCCAGCGCCCGATCCACCGCAACGGGATCGGCGTGCCACGCGCGCAACTGTGCTAGCACTTGCGCGTGGATCTGTGGGGCATGATGATACCGGCTGGGGCAAAGCGGACCCCCGCGCCGCCGATTCTTCTTGCTCGCGCACGCATAATAGAAGCGGTAGCGTCGCACGGGATCATCGTAACTGGTGGCGGGGCGCGGTGTGGGCCGCACATACACGCCGCGAATGGGACTGCCGCAGGCGGGGCACGTGAGCAACCCGTCGATCCAAAAGTCGGGGCGGTCGGCATGGGGCCCGAGTTGCCGCCCCGCAAACTTCCGTTGAACCGTCGCCCACGTCACCTCATCCACCAGCGCTTCATGATGGCCCGGATGGGGATCGGTGCGGCCCACATACCCGTGATACACGGGATTCTTCAAGAGCTTTTCGAGCACGCGATCCCACCACGCACCGCCGCCGGGCGCGGCGATGCCTTGGGTATTGAGCCAATTGGCCAAATCATACGGCCCCGCACCATGGGCCGCTTTTTCAAAGAGACTCCGCACGATGGGCGCGGTCACGGGGTCGGGCGCGAGTTGCCCACGGCCGGTGCGGCGATAGCCATACGGCACCTTGCCGCCCTGCCAGCGGCCCAATTTGAGGCTCTGGGCGCGGCCCATTTTGGTGCGCTCGACAATCGTTTCGCGCTCGAGCTGCGCGAACACCGCGAGCATGCCGAGCATGGCTTTGCCCATGGGCGTGGTGGTGTCGAACGGTTCCGTGGCCGACTGGATGCCAATGCCCAGCGGATTGAACACTTCCTCCAACAGATAGAGAATGTCCCGCTGGCGACGGCTCAAGCGATCCAGGCGATAGAACAGCACGGTATCAAAGACACGCTGTTGTGCATCCGCCAGGAGGCGGCGCATGGCCGGGCGATCCAGCGACTTCCCAGAGGCCCCGCCATCGACATACACCTGCACGACCTGCCAGCCTTTGGCGTGCGCAAACGCCCGGCAGCGGTCTTCTTGCGCCCCCAGGGAGAGCCCTTCGGACGACTGTTCGAGCGTGGAGACTCTACAGTAGAGAGCCGCACGTACATGGTGAGAAGTACTGCTACTGGCTGAATCTGGGCGCATTCGTCCTCCCTCCTGCACTTTCAATTGTTTCCGCCGTATGACAATTTCGTTCCATTATTGCTGCAAACAAAAGGACAACGTGATACGTCCCGCTAAGTATTTCAAGTAGCCGCCGTCCCACTGGGAGGCGGCTGTTCCTTACGACGAAAGGAGTCTTGTCCGATGAAACGCCCAATACCCCCCCGTCCAACCACCTTCCTCGAAATGGTGGAAGGCTTCCTCAGGGGCGATTACGACGAAATGCCACCTGCGCCGGTATCGCGTCGACCGGAATACCTAACCGTTGTGCGGCCTCAACCCAGCGCTGATGGATCTGCCGTTCCCAGTTCGCCGGAAGCACCACCGCCCCCTGGACCTGCAGGGCCTCGGCCAAGGTAACGACGATCGCCCGATGCTGTGTCTCCACGTTTACCGTAGAGCAACCCCCGTTAGCTGAAAGGGCACTTCGGCACTAAACTGCGCACGAATCACCGGTTCGACGTGCTCCGGGTGCGCCGAAAATGCCAACACAAAAACGTCTTCCCGCCACGGGAACATGGATTGAAGGAGAACATCCGGATCCCACTGCTCAAGCCCGAAAATCATCAGAACCCCAAAATCCGGGAGGGTGCCAATATGCGCTTTCAAGGCCTCCGGCGTCGGGAACCGGTCCGGCGTATACAAACCGTCTTCGTCGCCATCGAGCGTACGCAATGATGCGTCCAGCCGAATGACAGGTGTTGCGCGGGTGTGTTCGTCATCGATGTCTGGCGTGATCGCCAGGATTTGTCGTCCGCGCAAATGTCCGGCGCTGTGTTCGTTCTCGACCCATTGGAGCAACGGGCTGATCCACCCTTCGCCGTTCTGCGGCACTTGGTAAATCGGTGCTCCCGAGTCCGAACGTTGACGTGCTGCATTCAGTTGATACACCAACGTCTGGCGATCCCATAATGCGACCCCGAGTCGCTGGGCCATGGTGTAAGCGTTCTGGCTAAATTGCGCATTCGTCACAACTATCGCATAGGTGCCGCCGTAGAATTGAAGCGCGCTTGCGACCTCTTGCACAGCCTTGACGCCCACCGTGCGACTGGACCGTTTCGCTTGGACGATAACACGCTCGTCCGCACGGGACAAAATTAGATCGGCCCCGTAGTCCCCGGTACGCGGAGTCGTCTCGACGTGGTATCCGAGATCACGGAACAGCAACGCGAGCCGCGCTTCGAAGGCGACTCCAGACATCTGGTCGATCTCCCGAATCCCCGACGTGCGCAAGAGATCTTCTTGATGCGCTCGATATCGAAGCCAGGCGAAGATCGCGCCGGCCGCCAAGATTAGGACGACGAGGGCAGCCAATCCGAACACCTCCTTGTCAACACCTACTGGGTGAGTTCTTTTAAAGGCACATCGATATCGATATATCCTTTTACGAAACCACTGGTATGCCCTGGTTCAAAATAAGACCAGCGTGCCACCCAGCGTCGAGGGACACCAAACCCGTCCCACGGATAATACATGCCCAATCGCGTCATCGCCTTGGGCCACACCTCAACATCAGAAGACCACAGTGCCGAGAGGCCATTGTTCTCAAGGATGTCCCATGCAGACTCGCCCGATGACTGCAGGCCAAATTGGTCAAGCAAAACCGTATCTCGCGCACAGACGGGCTGAATTTGTGCCGACAAATTGCGAATAACAGCAAGCACGACAACGCAGGACTCGGGGGGGATCGCGATTACCGAATGAATCCCCACCGCGCAACGCGACTGCGCGACTGTCTTGCCGTTACTCCGTGCGAGGACGCGTTGGTTCCGATGGATCACCGGCGGCGGTGACCCAAGAATAATCGGGGGGATGGCGGAAGAATCCGTCGCATCTTCATGAAAAGCGTTGTCCTGGTCTGACGGCTTCTCAGGGCCGAGCTTCCGATCATAGTCCTGGCGCAACCGAGGATCGGACAAGATCCGGTAGGCTTCCAGCAATTCGCGCATGGCTTCGGTAGACCCACCCGCGTCCGGGTGCCGAACGAGCGTAAGACGTCGGTAGGCACGTTTAATCTCATCGGGCGTCGCGTGTCGTGATATTTGCAAAACTTCATACCATGTCACTCGTCACACCTCTTAAAAGAAGGGTAAATCATCCGGTATCTCATCGGAGCCTTCGCCGCGCGCTTTCAACTGTCTCACCATTTGTCTCACTAACCGCCGCTGGTCGGGTGTGAGGCCCTGGAGATCCACCAGATCGGATTGCTGGACGAGTTCGCGTAAATCAGGCGCCTTGCGATTCTTGGGATCGCTCTGGATGCTCACGACCACGGCTTGGATCACCGGATCGTCCGGGGCGGCCAAAATCCGATCGGGATAACGGGGATTCGCCGCCCGGAGTTTCCACCGACCGCCGTCCCGGATGAGGTACTTGCATGTGGCATCCTCTCCCTGGAACAAGGCGACGACGATATCGCCGTGCTGGGGGGTCCGCGACTCCGTACTGCGGCAGATGACCAAATCGCCGGGCATAATGCCCGCACCGACCATGGAATCGCCTTGCACTCGCAAGGCAAAATCAGCCGGGAGCGACGGGGGGATCAGCACGTCGCCGTCGCGGTCCGGTTGCGCAGGCCACGGCACACCCGCATGGATGCGGCCCAAAATGGGGACGGGGCGCACGGGGAGAACCTCCGGCAGTTGTGCGGCCATTTTGTGCTGAGCGCTGTCGTTCGCCGGACCGAGCCCCGGCAACGGATCCAGCAATTTCACGAAGTTGCCTATGTCGAGCGCTTCCGCCAATCTCGCGACAATATCCAGGGTGGCTCCGCTCTTGCCGCTTTCATACCGCGAAATCTGGGACTTTGTTAGGCCAACGACCTCGGCCAACGCCTCTTGCGTCAGACCTTTCTTTAACCGCGCTTCTCGCAATTTGCGCCCAAAATAATTTTCTTTGGTTTTCACTCTAACCCCTTGACGTTGCATAGAATGCAACGTAAAATGACACTAAGAGTTGCATTCTATGCAACTTGAACAAAGGAGTGAGGACAAGATGAACCGTCTCAGAGAACTGAGAATCAAACATGGCCTCACTCAGGCCGAACTCGCACAACGTGTCAATCGGTCCAAATACTTCATCAGCCACATCGAGAACGGCCATGCGCTTCCTGGCAGGGAAACGCTGAAAGAGTTGGCTCATATCTTTGATGTCCCGATGGAGCATTTGCTCGATGATACTGAGCCGTCGTCGCCTCCCCAGACTGCGACGGCTCGGGGATAGGATACCACAACGCGCCACGCGGCGCGCGATCTTTGGCCTCATGGGCCTTCGAGAGGAGGTGAACGCCTCATGGACGACGCTCCATCCTTTATATGGATGATTGTGGGTGACACGCAGAGTGGAGACATGCACCTCAAGATTCGAGGTTCGCTTCCATCCACGAAAACGTCTCCGCGTCCACGAACCACCGAGCATAGCCGCACTGACGACACAGATGCACCGTAAAACCGAGCGAGCCGCCTTGTTGGACGGGAACACGCGTTTGAGCCGGAAGCAGAATGTAGGCCGTACTCCCACATTCAGGGCACTCCTTCCGGTGCACCCGGCGTAACAGGTCAATCGGATTCATCCGATTCACCTCCTTTCGGAGGATCGTCCGTGCGTCCGGTGAGCCAGTCCAAGGAGA
Source organism: Sulfobacillus harzensis (assembly GCF_012933365.1). Classification (GTDB taxonomy): domain Bacteria; phylum Bacillota; class Sulfobacillia; order Sulfobacillales; family Sulfobacillaceae; genus Sulfobacillus_B; species Sulfobacillus_B harzensis. The sequence continues at coordinate 63,307 of NZ_JABBVZ010000013.1, forward strand.
CCGCGAGGGCGTCCGCGAGGGCGATTAACACAGGAACTGAAGGGCAAATGTGTCCTGACTCATACTGCACCAACGTCGGGCGACCGATGGACAAGCGGCGGGCCAAAGCCGCTTGAGACAGGCCAACCTGTTCGCGAGCCGTCCGTAAGCGTTCAGGCAAACACGCAACATTTTTCTTGAAGTCGCTTGACATGTTGCTCACACCAACATTACAATGACGACAAAGGTGTTGTTCACGACAACATCTCCTAGAAGAAAGGAGGACTCGTCCATGAATCAGATTCGACGGTTGCGCCAACTCCGAGGCATGACCCAAGAAGAACTGGCGATGGCTGCGAATTGTGGGCGTTCGTTCCTCTCTCAGATTGAGAATGGCAAAGCTAACCCAACAGAAGCGGTGTACAAGGAGATCGCCAAGGCGCTCCGTGTGCCGCTTAGCCAACTGTTCGTTGACGACAGCCCGACACCGACCAAGACGCGGACTGTCGAGTAGAGCATATCACACGCGCCACGTGGCGCGTGAAGAATTAGACGCCAAAGGAGTGGAAGTTCTATGAAGACGACCGCCATTGCCTTTCCGGGTAAGCGGCAGAACCAGGCGCAACGCACCGTGGAAGCCCCCGACGCGCCACTGATTTGGCTCCCCAGTCGCCACCTCGGCCCCATGATCCGCCGGGCGCGGCATCGCCAAGGGTGGCCCTTGGAAGCGCTGACGGAGCGCGCCGCCGTGTACCAATGCCCGTCTACGGTGGCCAAGGCCGAGCGCGGCAAGAAGGACATTGACTATTTGACGGTCTGCCAGTTGGCCACCGTCTTGCAAGAACCCGCCCTGATTGCCTATGCAAATTGGCTGGTGCATCAGATATTGCAAGATGCGCCCTGTGCTAACGGCCCGGAGGCGGCCTGATGACAGACACGGGCTGGACCTATCTGGATCTCATCCGCTGGGCCGAGCGCGTGTTACTCCGCCAACAGGCGGAAGCGGAGGCGCAAAAGAAAAACGAGGAGGCGGAACAGCATGGCTGAGTTGCACCCGCTGATGGCGCACATGTTGGCGCCCTTTACGCAAACGACAAGCCGCGACGTCGCGGTCGCGGCCTATCAAACAGCGCTCGAACCCGATTATAGCCCAACCCGCGAATGTCCGCAATGCGGCGACACGATTACGCAGGGCGTCGTGCTGGCCCCGGAACTGGCGCGGTACTTCGCCAGCCTGCAACGGTATCCCAGCGCGCTCTGGTGCGACACGGATTGCTTGCAGATGTGGCTCGAGGCGGAGATTGACGACTTGGTGAAGTGGATGTGCGATGCGCGGGTCGTCGGCAGCGACGTCGAGGTGGTCTCGTGAGCGCGGAAACGTGCCTCACCTGTTCGGGATCGGGCGTCGTGTGGACCGGCGAGGCGGTGGCGGGGGTGCGCCCGAATCGGGTGTGCCCCGCCTGCCACGGCTGGGGACTCGTGTGGCAGGCCGGGGAGGTGTCGGCATGACCCGATACGACGGCACGCTGTGCCTCTGCCCGGACTGCACCTTTGATCCGCCGTTGTGCGTGGTGTGCGAGACGGAGGCAATCACGACCGAGTGGGAAGCTGACAGCGTGTGTGCGGAGTGCCGGGCCACATTGGCATCCGATGCCGAGGAAGCGCGGGTGGCCCATGATTAGCTGCATCGGGTGTGGACGGCAGGAATGGGCGCACGACGTGGCGTGGACCACGGTGACGCTCACAGTCACCGCTTGCACCTATCGGAGCGGGGCTTCTTGTTTGGGGCCAAGATGGTGATCCACCAGCGGTTTCGCCTGCGGGTGGCCGACGCCATGATGCGGGAAGGGGTGGAGGCATGAGCGACGACAAGGACCGCGCCATAGCGGAGGCGCTGACGGCGCTGGGGTTGGATGAAGGGTTGGCGTGGGAATGGCAATTTCCCAGTGAACGTCTGGCTATTGGACCTATTCCGCATGACTTCACCAAGGCCGAGTACCTTCTACCTGCGGTGGAGGCGTGGCGGGAGCAGAAGCCGGAGGCTCGCTGGTATCGCATGGACTCGGCGTATCTCGATCAGGACGCGCAAGCCCAGTGTTGGGACGGCGATCACTGTTCTGAGGGGGGTGGAGAGAGGCCGTTCCACGCCCTCCGCAACGCCCTCCACGCGGCGCTCACTCAGGAGGTGATCCCATGAAGCGCACCGCACAAACCGCCGTGCCGTATCCGGCGCGGCGTCCGGAAGTGGAAGTCCAGGCGCGTAAGCTCCTCGGTGTATCGGTGCGCGTCTATGTCATGGGCGAATGCACAATCTTCGTCACGACGGACGAGCCCGACGGCTGGCACCTGTCCATCTCGCATCCCACGCGCTATCCCACATGGGATGAGGTGGCTCAAGCCCGATACGCGCTGGGCCCGGCGGACCAAAACGTGGTCATGCACCTGCCGCCCGAGCGGGAGTACGTGAACCTCCACGACTTTTGCTTTCATCTGCACGTGGAGCGGCCCCACGGAAAGGTGGTGTTGCCATGAATCGGCACGTGGATCTCAACACGCCCTTAGCCGAAGCCTTGGAACAGCGAGGATTCGGCACAGTAGCCTGGGAGGCGGCAGAGACGTGCGCGTTCGGGCATGATCGCCATCCCGCGCAGGGCATTGGCGCGATCTGCCGCACCTGTGAAGCGCAGTATGCGCGAGAGCATGGTTACCTGCCGTTTTCGCAGGAGTGCGAGGACGCGATCCGCGCCGACCCTGATGGATACCAATATTGCTTTGACCGAGTGGCGCGGGATTTTAGCCAGATGACGAATCTCTGGCAAGCGCTGACCGCCGTGATGGCCTCCTATACACGCTGGGAGGTCCATCTGGAAAGAATCGGAGAGCAACTGTATGACGCCACGGTGGAATGCGAACAGGCGTGCGGCACCGCGGCCATGGGCATCGATCCCGCTTCGGCATTAGCCGCAGCGCTGTTGCGCTTTCTCAGCAGGGAGGTGTAGACGATGTGGCATTTCTGCTGCTGGCCCGGGAAGGAGCTTCCCACGGAAAGCGATGTCCGAGGACCAAACGCACGCGTTGTCATCTTTCCCGCGGGCATCTCGCTTGATGCTGCGGAAACGCTTGTTAAAAAGCATGCGGTGGCTATAGAACGGCGCAACGAACCGTGGTACCTCGGCACCGTACTAATCCATGACGGCTATGCGGGGCAGCCGCGATTTCTGCATCACGTCGCGGGTCCCCTTTAGATGGCCTCCCCGGAGGGTCCGGCCCTCGCTGAGGACCGGGCCTCCTGTGGAGGCAGGCCACGGTCACAAAACCGTGAGAATTGCGGTCGGTGGCGTGCCGGGGTAGCTCTGGGAAAGCGCCCGGCCCGGCATCACGGACCAGGTGGGCTTGCCGGCCCGGCATCACGGACCGGAAGGTCGGGTGGCACACTACCACCCCTGGCAGGCGCCGACCATGCAGTGTATAGCATTACAAAGAAGGAGGATGAATCATGTACCGACACGGTGATGTCTTATTAATCCCGGTGAACGAGGTGCCCGCCGACCTGCACCCCAAAGCAGGCGCTGTGGTGGCCTACGGTGAGGTGACGGGGCATGCGCACCGGTTGTTGATGGACGGCTTGCTCTACGAGGCGGAGGATGGCACGGTGTATATCCGTGCTCCCCAGGACACCGCGATTACGCATGAGGAGCATGGGACGATCCCGCTCCCGGCGGGGCTCTACAGAGTGTCCTATCAACGCGAGTACGCCCCCTACGAGCAGGCAGTACGGCAGGTGCTAGACTGATGGCCCGGCGCACGGGCCCCCTGACAGCCGCGGAGCAAGCACAACTCGCGGCATATCACCGGAAATACTTGGCAGCGGGGCTCGCGACAGCGCCCGCTGACCGCCCACGCGCTGAAGCCGCCCTGGCGCGAGCGTATGAACTCGCGGGTCACACCCCCGTGCCGGTGATCTGGGTGGATAGTCCGTTGACGGCGAATCTGCTCATTGCCATGTTGCAACGGCAACGCGCGGGGCACCCCAGCGATCAGGGAGGTAGAGACAGCCTCGGGGCCAGCCTCGGGGTCAGCCTCGGGGCCAGCCTCGGGGCCAGCCTCCGGACCAGCCTCCGGACCAGCCTCGGGGCCAGCCTCGGGGTCAGCCTCGGGGCCAGCCTCGGGGTCAGCCTCGGGGCCAGCCTCGGGGTCAGCCTCGGGGCCAGCCTCGGGGCCAGCCTCCGGACCAGCCTCCGGACCAGCC
>NZ_JABBVZ010000140.1 GCF_012933365.1 Sulfobacillus harzensis
TGACCACCGCTACATGTGTTGTAGTTGCGTCAGTTCAGGCCCTAAATACGGTACAACAAATCTTTTTTCAAGGGAGTCAGCAGCTTAAAGCCCGCCTCGACAAAACGGAAACGATCTTGTGGCGGGACCAGTTTGGCCTGTCTCCAACGGAGGCCCGCACACGGCACCGGATGCTCTGGACAAGGGCCCGCGCCTATTACCGAGATCATGGACAAACGGCCGAGCGCCCGTCCGCGGACGAGATTTTGGGCTGCTTGACAATGGGAAAGGACGGGTAGGATGCCGCGAACACCATCCTTTCGCCGGGCGGACCTCACGTGGGAATGCGCCCAACTCAAACGCAAAATTTTGAACGATGTACGCCGAGGGAGACTGGCCACGCTCACCAAAACTACCGTGTTCACCTGGGTGGCGCAGCGACCCCGCATTGGCCTCAAAAGTGCGCGCGTCTTGTGGTCCGGTCCCCACCGAGATTACTTGGAGGATTGGTACCGTTCTCTCGACCAAGACGTGAACGCCATCCTCGCAGGTCAAAAGCAGACAGGCGATCCGGAATCCTCAACACGAGAGGATAGCCAGCAGATGGCCCGCAAGGTGGCCCATCTTAACCAGTTGGTCCACGAATACAAAGCGGCTGTGGATCAATTACGCCGGGAAAATACGCAACTGCGGATGGTGATCGCCCAGCGATTTGGCGCTATCGATGAGAACGGCATCCTGGACCCATTGGCTCCCCCTGATGTTGATCAGACGGACGGCCAGCGTCCGTCTGGCCCTGCACCACTTTGCGGGGACGGGCCATCACCAGGCCCGCGGTCTGTTAGGAAAGTCTGACCGGTCTCCATTTTTTCGACAAGGCCATGTACGCCGCGACGGTGTCGCGGCGTATTTTGTCGGAAACGACGTTGGACTAAGGGGACATGATTCATGCACATATCACAAGCTTCTCAGCAATATCTGGCCACGCGCAAGCAAGAAGGCTATTCGCCATATACTCTGGCCGCATATCGCTTGCAACATCATCTTCTGATGCGTGTCCTGGGAGATATAGAGTTGGAATTGGTGACACTGGAGGATGTTCGCGCCTATCTTGCACAGGCCGCCCATTTGCGGCCATCGAGTCTCGGACACAGAGTGCGCGCCATCAACAGCCTATTTCGCTGGTGCGAAGATGAAGGCATACTGATACCGAACCCCATTCGGAAACTGAAGGAACCCAAGCTGGGGCAACGAGTGCCGAAAGCGTTGAATCTAGACGAATTAGAGATGCTTCGGGATGCATGTAAAACGACCTTGGAACATGCGGTCGTCGAGTTTTTCTTTGCTACTGGGTGTCGGGTGGGCGAGGCTGTCCGTCTCAATCGCAACGACGTTGACTGGCAACGCGGTTGTGTCATCGTTGTAGGGAAAGGGAATAAGGAACGAGAAGTGTACTTCGGCTCCAAGTCTCGCATTTGGCTGGTGCGCTACATTCATGGGCGCCAGGACACGGACGCCGCCTTATTCGTGACCCAACGAGCCCCGCGCCGCATGACAATTCGAGGTATTCAGGGCGTGTTCAAACGCGTTGCACGGCGTTGTGGATTGGAACACAAGGTTCATCCTCACACAATGCGGCACACGTTAGCGACAACGTTACTGAACCAAGGAGCTCCCTTGGCCGCCGTCCAATCCATATTGGGACATGAAAAGCCGGAAACGACTCAACTGTACGCCGTGCTGAGCGGCGAGTCGCGGCACCAAATGTACCAACGCTACTTTGTTCAGTAGAGCCCATTTTGTGCAGGCCACTGGTGCATTAACGGGCCGGATAGCGACCTAGCATAATTTTCTGTTATCATTTATCTGGAGCCGTCTGTGGGGTTGTCGTCTATTGCGGACACCTGTTGAACGGGACGAGGTAGGAGGAACGATTCTGTGGGTATTCCACGGTCCAATCTGCCGATAGACTTGCGTCTTAATCAGGTCGAGAAGATTTGCCAGGATTTTGGCGTGCAAGATCTTCGGATATTCGGGTCCGTGCTACGGGCTGACTTCCACGGTCAGAGCGACATCGATGTGCTCTGTACTTTGCGACCGAATTCATCCGCCCGCGGTCTGGGATGGATCGATCTTCTCTTAGCGTTGGAGGATGTCTGGGGCCGTTCCGTCGACCTCGTGAAACCGCACTTACTGGACCCCATGATTCGAGAGGACGTATTACGGGAGGCGCAAACCATTTATGTCGCGCCATCATGAAGAACTGTACGTTCGACACATCCAGGATGCCATTGCGAAGGCCATCCAGTGGGCGAATCGGATCACCCGAGCGGAATTCATGGCCGATGAGTTTGCCCAATCCGCCATTATTCGGCAGCTTGAAATTGCGGGGGAGGCCGCGGGACGATTGTCGGAGGAATTTCGCCAATCCCATCCGGAGCTTGAGGCACGGCGTTTGAGGGCATTGAGAAACGTCCTCATTCACGGATATGCGGATGTCGACCTAGAGACGGTGTGGGACGTGGTGCGTCATGACCTTCCCGCACTCCAACAACAATTACGTAGCGAGAACGCTCACAGTCCGGAACCAGAAGAATAAACATAAGCCCCGGTCGTCCCTTAGACGGCAGTCCCGCTTCCTGTTTCACATTTCGCACGGGATTCGGGGGCGAGAGTCTCGCAGGGTGCACTGAAGATGGCGAAGGCTGGTGTTCGGCTGACCAGCGCGGGGATGCTATACTACGATTACGTGGAGGTGGCTCCCATGGCGGTCGAACGCGAAGAGATTCAACGCCTCATCGAAACGATTCCCCCGGAACGCTTGCCTATGCTCGACCGTATCGTTCGCTGGCTAGCCAGTGAGGGCGGTGAGCGGGAACTGATTTGGGATCCAGACGAAGTCGCCTTGATCCGGGACATCGTTGCGCATGGAAACAACGAGCGGTTTTTCGGCGCCGACGAGGCCGATCGCTACCTCAGGTATTTGTCCGGCCACGACGAGATGCCGCCGGAACCCTGATGTCGCGCATCCGATTTGCTCGGCGCGCTCTGCAGGATTTGTGGGACTATGACCGCTGGCGGGGGCACCCCAACCAGGGGTGGGATCCGGTCGCCTTCCTGTTGCGCCAGACCATCAGCGTCTATCTGGAACGCTTTCCGACGTACGATGAGTTGCCCTTTCGCGCCCTGACGATCTGGGATGAGCCCCATGGACGCCTGCTGGACATCGAGCTGAAGCGCGTCCTCATCGCGTTTCGCGGAAAAAGGTTCCGCGTGTACGTGGGACCAGGCGTGGACCCTGCGGAGCTTTTGGTTTGGCGGATTCGTCATCCCCGACAACGTCCCATTGAAGAGTAGTCCCGGATGGCTCGATGTGTGGCGGGGCCCCCCTCGTCGTCGTTTATCCCCGGGAAAGAATGCCCCTGCCAGCGTGACCGTCCGTGCTGCGGTCCGAGACAGACCAACCTCGCTGCCATCCGTAAAAAAGATGGTCGAAGCCGGCCAAAGTTCAAGTTGACAGGGCGGGCATGTCGCTGTTATCGGACGATCCCGGGAACCTGCAACGTGCAATAGTTCTCAAGCTCAATGGCCGGGTAATGGGGGCGTATGTGCAGCAAGGTCGGCGCCCCACCCGGAGTATGAAGGTGTACGATGATGCCAAGATGCATGGGGGGAGACGGTGGGATGGACAGTTCGCCCAGCCTGACGATCAACGGCGTCACATGGCATCATCCGCCGCCGTGTTCTGTGACGACGCGGTCAGCTTTTATCAAAGACCGTCCACTCACGGTGGATTCGACCGGCAATTGGCGTCGCTACCGGGCCGTGGATCTTTATTTCCGGCCGGCGCCGAAGGGCTTGTCCGACGGTCATTGGTTCAAGACGGGTGTGTCGCCATCCCTGTATGACCATCCCGATCTCGTCCACCTGGGGCACGTCAACGTGTCTCCCCAAGGAACCTTTGCGTGGCAGGGACAGTATCCCGCCTACCTACGGTCTAAGCGCCTCTACAGTGTGATCGCCGTCGCTGACGACGGTCACTACGCGGTCTGGGGTCGCCCATTCGGCTGGTTTATGGGTCCCCAACGAGGGCTTCCGGATTTTCCTGATGGCACCTTCCTAACGGAGACATTAATCCCCTGGCAAGGATCCGTGAAGCTATGGATGATGCGGGGTCATGAGTTAACGCCGGCGGTCCCCCATGGCAGCACCTTGCTGGTCGAGACCCGATGGCGGGTCATTCGCCGGGGTGATATCATCGTCTTTCGGCCGCCGCCGCACCGTTCACGCCTGTGGGTGAGGACAATCCGATGGCTCCCGGGAGATGTACTGGGTGACGGCACCAGAACCGAAAACAGCCCTCAACGAGTGCCGGAAAATCATTACTGGCTTCATTTCGAGTCGGGCGTGGACCGTAGTCACTTGGGGTTGCTCCCCGCGTCCGACATCCAGGGGATCGTCATCGGGCTCTTGCACGGCGGGCCGCCACTCACGATTGATTAGCCAGATCCACGGGCGGGATGACAAGCTTGTGAGAGCCGGTTAGGTGGGCGTAAGCGCCGTAAGTAACCGTGGTCCTTTTGGGTAAAGAGTCCTACCTTACCTCACTGAAACACTAGAAGTAGTGAACCACGACCGGATGGTGACCTTTGCGGGCCGATGCACGTTTTCCTGGTGAAATCTGTCACCGGAGGTACCCAGGATGAACAATCTGGTGATCGTATCTGGCTTGTTGGTGGGGAGTTTTGTGATGGCGGGCTGTGGAGCGACAGCGCACCCCTCGTCCGCGTCGCATTCACCATCGACGGTCCGTTCTTCGGCAGCCACCTCTGCCGCGCCGTCGACAACCGCTTCGCGCGTGCAACCGCCTGCGACAGTGATTACGCTGGATATGGTGTCCGCGCGGCAGGGCTGGGCCATCAATGGAAAGGGGCAAGTCCTCCACACCACGGACGGTGGACACCGGTGGCGCAATGTGGCGAGCCGTGCCCTGACGCGCGCGTTAATGCCGATGGCGGGCGGCGGTCCGGTGGTTGCAGGTTACCTCGTGGACTCCGGCACCGCGGTCGCCTTCCCCAATGCGTGGACGGCGTGGCTGACCGTACCCCGTGGAAACAATAGCATCCAAGTTTGGCACACGGCCAATGGCGGACAGCATTGGACGGAGACGCTACTCCATCCGGCCGTCCCTGCGGGCTTGGGACTCACCCATATGGCGGCCGTCGGTAATCGCGATGCATGGATAGTCGCCGCGTCGCAAGGCTTGGCCGGCCATGTTGATATCCGGGTGTGGCGCACCAGCGTACAGCGCCCGGGATGGCATGCAGTCTTTGACGGCGCACTGAGTGCGACGGCGGGACTCGCCTTTGCCAACGGCTCGATCGGCGTGTTGGCAGGCGGGAGAAACATTGCCGACGGACCCCATAGCGCATCCCTCATTATGACGGCCGACGGAGGGGATCGGTGGTCCTCGCCCCGCTCGCCGTTGCCCTTACTGGCGGGCAATTGGTCGACCATTGTCATGGACCCGGCGATTGTCGTGGTGCCGGTGGTGATGCAGCGGGCGTTTCCGTCGAAGAGCTCCCCGACGAAAGCGTGGTGGAGGTTGGAGTGGAGTACCAACGGGGGGCAGACGTGGCAGATGTTACCCCATACGCCCGATGCCATTTTGCCACAACAGCCCGGCGTCATCTTTCAGGGGTGGATTACGCCGCAGAACGGGTGGGTCGTGCTCGGATCGCACATCTATCGGACGGCGGATGGCGGTCACGCATGGACGGCGAGCACGTTACCCGCCGGGACCGTGGTGAATTTCAACCGAGTGTCCGCGGCGGCCGGATTTCTGCTCATGCAGCAGAATGGCCACACCGCGATCTATCGCACGGAGGATGCAGGGGTTCGCTGGGCCCGGGTGTTGTGATGTTGCGAGCCACTGATTGGATTAACAAAATCGCGATGTCAGTCATCACCCAGCTTTTACGCCTGAGGATGCGCTCGGGTCCAGCGACCCGATAGATGTATCCTGCAACAGTTTGCATGATCAATAGCCGGGTAACGGGGGCGAGAGTCTCGCAGGGTGCACTGAAGATGGCGAAGGCTGGTGTTCGGCTGACCAGCGCGGGGATGCTATACTACGATTACGTGGAGGTGGCTCCCATGGCGGTCGAACGCGAAGAGATTCAACGCCTCATCGAAACGATTCCCCCGGAACGCTTGCCTATGCTCGACCGTATCGTTCGCTGGCTAGCCAGTGAGGGCGGTGAGCGGGAACTGATTTGGGATCCAGACGAAGTCGCCTTGATCCGGGACATCGTTGCGCATGGAAACAACGAGCGGTTTTTCGGCGCCGACGAGGCCGATCGCTACCTCAGGTATTTGTCCGGCCACGACGAGATGCCGCCGGAACCCTGATGTCGCGCATCCGATTTGCTCGGCGCGCTCTGCAGGATTTGTGGGACTATGACCGCTGGCGGGGGCACCCCAACCAGGGGTGGGATCCGGTCGCCTTCCTGTTGCGCCAGACCATCAGCGTCTATCTGGAACGCTTTCCGACGTACGATGAGTTGCCCTTTCGCGCCCTGACGATCTGGGATGAGCCCCATGGACGCCTGCTGGACATCGAGCTGAAGCGCGTCCTCATCGCGTTTCGCGGAAAAAGGTTCCGCGTGTACGTGGGACCAGGCGTGGACCCTGCGGAGCTTTTGGTTTGGCGGATTCGTCATCCCCGACAACGTCCCATTGAAGAGTAGTCCCGGATGGCTCGATGTGTGGCGGGGCCCCCCTCGTCGTCGTTTATCCCCGGGAAAGAATGCCCCTGCCAGCGTGACCGTCCGTGCTGCGGTCCGAGACAGACCAACCTCGCTGCCATCCGTAAAAAAGATGGTCGAAGCCGGCCAAAGTTCAAGTTGACAGGGCGGGCATGTCGCTGTTATCGGACGATCCCGGGAACCTGCAACGTGCAATAGTTCTCAAGCTCAATGGCCGGGTAATGGGGGCGAGATCATTCCTGTAGGGAGTAGTTCTTGGAGTTTGTGTGCATGAAAGCGCCTCCCGTACGATGAGTGTGTGAA
>NZ_JABBVZ010000141.1 GCF_012933365.1 Sulfobacillus harzensis
TCCCACTTGAATGGGGTAATTCGCAGGAGCAGGACTTTCACCTGCAAGCTTCTGTACCTGCCAGTCGCACGCAGGAAGCGCCGCCCTCGAGGCGGCGTTTCCTATTTCTTTTAGGGATCAAAAAGATGCGGTCGGACGGTGCGCATGACCTCCGCCACTTCCTGCTCCGGGAGGGAGCCGCCTTCCAAGTGCTCCACAATTGAATGAAAGTCTTCATCCGTCCGGTTTTGGCTCATTTTTTGGGCGGCTTGAATTTCTTCGACGACAATTGACAGCCCCACGATCGCTCGCATTTGTTGGGCGCGGAAGGTGGGATCCAAGCGTTCCCATGTCCGGCCCTGGGGGCGGCCGGTTTCATAGCGGTTTAAAAGCCGCGCCATGGCTGCCTCAAATTCTTCTCCCGTGAGTTCGCGGCAGATGCCATAGAGATGGATGGCGACATAATTCCAGGTTGGGACATTGGGGTCCCGGTACCATGACGAGGAGACATAGGAGTGCGGGCCTTGAAATATGACCAGCACCGAGCGGCCTTGAGACGCCACCCGGGCAATGGGGTTGCCACGGGCCACATGCGCTTCCAAAACGAGCCGTTCCTTCTCCGCACGCCATTCAAAGGGCATGTGTGCAGCAATCGGACGCGCACCATCATCCGCTACCAAGGTACCGAACGGATGGACACTTAGGTATTGCCCGATACGTTCCCGGTCGTCGAGCCTATAGTATTTGGGAATGTACACAGGGGATCCCCCCTTTGTTCTGGGCTCATTGTACAAATCCATCTTTCGGCCGACAAGACGAAAATCTGATCGCATCGGTATAATAAGTTGACGGGTTATGGAACCCTCGGGAGGCTTTTCTGTGAAGAAGATGCTGGTGTTTCTCGCCCCGTACCGCACCTACGTGGGCCTGGTACTGGTTCTCACATTCCTGCAAACCATGTCCACCCTCTATTTGCCGCAGTTGATGTCCCACATTGTGGACCATGGTATTGTGCTGGGACGTGAGCACTACATTCTCCACATGGGGCTTTGGATGCTGGCCATCACCATCCTCGGGGGAATGGCGGCGGTCGGCGCCAGCTATTTTGCCGCCCATGCCTCGTCCGGGTTTGGCCAGCGGCTGAGAAGCCGCATTTTCCGCCACGTGGAAGCCTTTGGCCTTGCTGAGTTCAATCAAATTGGAACCTCGTCGCTCATCGTCCGCACAACCAACGACGTCATGCAGGTTCAACAATTAGTCAATATGATGCTTCGCATGATGGTGATTGCCCCATTGACGGCCATCGGCGGCATCGCCATGGCCATCCACACTAGCCCGCATTTGTCCGAGTCGCTGATCATCATCATTCCCCTCCTTGGGTTGGCCATCGCTGCCGTTCTAGGCCGCGGGCTGGGACTTTTTCGAGTATTGCAGAGTAAAGTCGATCGCTTGAACCGAGTTGTCCGGGAAAACCTGATTGGTGTGCGAGTGGTCCGCGCCTTCCACCGTGAATCGCTTGAGCGCCGACGATTTTTCGATGCCAATACCGACCTTACCGATACCTCGGTTCGGGTCTTTCAGCTCATGGCGCTCATGATGCCGGTCGTGACTTTAATCATGAATCTGGCGACGGTAGCGGTATTTTGGTGGGGAAGTCTCCAGATCGCACCACGAGGCTTAGAAGTCGGGAGTCTCATGGCATTCGTGCAATACATTATGCAAATCATGTTTTCCGTCATGATGCTCTCCATGATGGCGTTTATGATCCCCCGCGGCGAAGCCTCGGCTCAACGGATTGAGGAAGTTTTGCAGATTCGGCTCGCCATCACGGACTCGACGGAAACGCCGTTAACTCCCCTTCCACGAGACTGGGCGGAACTTTCCTTCCGCCATGTCTCCTTCGCTTATCCGGGCGCCGAGGCGCCGGCCCTCGAGGATATTAGCTTCACGGCGCACCTGGGGCAAACCGTCGCCATCATCGGGGGCACCGGTTCTGGAAAATCCACCCTTATCAATCTTGTCGTCCGATTCTATGACCCAACGGCGGGGACAATTACCTTAGACGGCGTCGACATTCGCACCCTGCCGTTGGAAACCTTGCGGCAATCACTGGGATTGGTTCCCCAAAAAGCCGTTCTTTTCAGCGGTTCAGTGGTAGAAAACATTCGCTACGGCAACCCCGAAGCTTCCGAAGATGAGATTTTTGCGGCGCTCAAGACGGCCCAAGCGTGGGAATTTGTTAGCGGCTTAGAAGGCTCCCTGCATCATCTCCTTGATCAAGGTGGAGCCAACCTCAGCGGAGGACAGCGCCAGCGCCTGGCTATTGCTCGTGCCATCGTGCGGCACCCCAATATTTACCTATTTGATGATAGTTTTTCCGCCCTGGACTACAAGACTGATGCCCTGCTGCGCCGGTCACTCAAGGAACAAACCCAGGATGCCATTGTCTTGCTGGTCGCTCAGCGCATCGCCACCATTGTCGACGCCGATCTCATTTTGGTGCTGGATGATGGCAAGCTCGTCGGCCAAGGACGGCATCGGGACCTCCTCCAAAACTGCGCCGTCTATCGCGAGATTGCCGAGTCCCAACTATCTCCCGAGGAAATCGCATGAGCCAGCATGGATCAACGCAAAACCGGCCCGGCGGCTTCGGTCCCCGCGGGGGCGGCCCCATGGGGCTTGCGATGCCGGTGCAAAAAGCGAAAAACCCGCGTGCCACGCTTATTCGGCTGATTGGGCAATTCCGTCCCTTCTGGGCACGCCTCATATTAGTGACGACGGCCGCCATGCTAAGCACTGTGTTCAGCATTTGGAGCCCCAAGATTCTCGGACGAGCCACCACCGTGCTGTTTCAAGGCTTTGTAGCCAAGCTCCGCCACGTCCCAGGCGCCCGCTTCAACTTGACGGCTATTCGCCACGACTTGACACTGTTGGGGCTCTTGTACGTGGTAAGCGCCGTCTTTATGTATCTTCAGCAATATGTGATGGCCGGGGTTGCCCAGCGAATGGTTTTTGGGCTACGCGAAGCGCTCATGGAGAAACTAAATCGCCTTCCCGTGCGCTTTTTCGATAATCGTCCGCACGGTGAGATTCTTAGCCGCTTTGTCAATGACTTTGACAATATTAGCAGCACGTTGCAGCAGAGTCTGACTCAGCTCATTACGGCCGTTGTCACTTTCATCGGCGTGGTCATTATGATGTTGACCATCAGTCCCTTGATGACGCTTGCCGTGGCCATCACCCTGCCCCTAAGTTTTGTCGTCACCAGCGTGGTGGCCAAGCGCTCGCAGCAGTACTTCCTCACCCGTCAGCGCCAGTTGGGGGAAATCAATGGGCACATTGAGGAAATGTACACCGGCCATGCCATTGTCAAGGCTTACGGGCATGAAGAACGCGCCATCGAGACCTTTGAAGAGATCAATCAGCGGCTCTATCAATCCAGCTGGAAGGCGCAATTCGTGACCGGCATTATCATGCCGCTCATGAATGTAATCGGGAACATCGGATATGTGCTGGTGAGTGTCATCGGGGGACTTTTGGTCACCCGCCGCACCATTCAGGTGGGCGACATCCAAGCTTTCATCCAGTATGCCCGCCAATTTTCCCAGCCCATCACCCAGCTGGCCAGCATCTCCAACACCATTCAGTCCACACTGGCATCGGCGGAGCGCGTTTTCGAAATTCTGGACGAACCTGAGGAGAGCCCAGACAATGTCACCGAAATCGAAAAGCCTGGTCGAGGACACGTGCAATTTGACGATGTCTCCTTCTCATACCGCGCTGGAACCCCGCTTATTCAGCACTTTTCGGTCGACGTCGCCCCCGGCGCCACCGTCGCCATTGTGGGGCCGACCGGTGCCGGCAAAACCACCTTGGTCAACTTGCTCATGCGCTTTTATGACCCTGGCCAGGGGGCTATTCGCATCGATGGGGTCGACATCCGCCATATGGCGCGCCCAGAAGTCCGCGGCCTATTTGGCATGGTGCTGCAAGACACCTGGTTGTTTTATGGGACCATTCGCGACAACATTGCCTATGGGCGGGAGGGCGCGTCGTTCGAGGATGTCGTTCGGGCCGCTCAAGCGGCTCACGCCGATCATTTCATCCGCACGCTGCCTGACGGGTACGACACCCTGTTGAACGAGGAGGCCACCAACATCTCCTTGGGCCAGCGCCAGCTTCTCACCATCGCCCGAGCCTTCTTGGCCGATCCCCCTATTCTCATCCTCGATGAGGCGACCTCCAGTGTCGATACGCGCACCGAAGTGGCGATTCAGTCCGCGATGAAAAATCTGATGCATGGCCGCACCAGCTTTGTCATCGCTCACCGGTTGTCCACCATCCGCGACGCCGATGTCATCTTGGTTATGAACCATGGCCAAATCCTTGAACAAGGTACGCACCAACAGTTGTTGGATCATGGCGGCTTCTATCGCGAGCTTTATCTAAGCCAATTTCAAAGCAGTCGCGCGGTCGACCACGCATGATGAGAACCTCGAAAGGGGAGACGAATTGATGCCGGCAGTCATTGCCGTCACCGGCCATCCAGCCAGCGGCAAGTCCACCTTAGCTGACAAGCTTTCAAAAGACTTGTCCCTTGTCGTCCTGCATAGGGACGTCTTTAAGGAAATTTTGTTTGATACCTTAGGCTCCGAGACTGTTGAAGAATCGCAACGCTACGGAGTCTCCAGCTTTGCCTTGATGCAAGCAGCAGCCGAAGCCCTGATGGCAAGAGGCATAAGCCTCCTATTGGAGGCGAACTTCTCGCCCGGGCCAGGACGCCAGGAGCTTTTAGCATTGTGCCGGCGCTTTAACTATAGACCCGCCGAGGTCTTGGTCACTGCCCCGGAGGCGGTCTTGGCCACCCGTTTTCAGCGCCGCATCCGGGAAGGCACACGCCATCCAGGCCATCATGACGCCGAACGGCTCATCGAGCAGACGTTGCGGATGAGACAACCCTATGAGCCCATGCAACTGGGCGGACCCTTGTGGACAATCGATACCAGCCAACCCACCGGCTCCTATTATCGCGGTTTGAAGGCCGCCATTCAGGAATGGATCGCCCACGAATAGATCGGGAGATGCGCGTGCAATAAAAGGGCGGCCATCAGTCTGGCGGCCGCCCCGCTCGTATGATATTTAGGCCGGCTGTTGTTGGGGTTCGGAGGGGCCGGCAGTCTTGGCCAAAAACGGCACCAAGGCGGCAATGATAATGAGCATCGCCAGGATGATCAGAAACGCGCTGGGAGCACTTACTACCAACGGACCGACCAACGAGGGCAAAATGGCTACTCCAATGTTGGACGCCATCGAGTAGCCAGCCGTGGCGACGCCTGCCGAACCGGCCGACTGAGCACGGGCCGCGGCGGACTCCAATGCCAACGTGTACCAGCCGTTGCTCACTATTCCGAACATCAGGAACATCACGTCAAGGCCGGCATGGCTGGGGGAGAGCACGCCGGTCAATAACATGGCACACCCCAAGAGAAAGATCAGGGTGAGAACCCCCAACATCCGCTGCAACGGCCGACTCTCACCCCGTGCTTGCCCGAGCCAGCCAAATGCCGCCGCACCCACGGCGGACCCTAAAAAGGTCAACGACGACAAGAGCCCCCCCACGGCTGCCGCGTTGACCACATGCAGATGAGTTAACGCGGTGCTGCTGACGGACCCATACATGACACTCACCGAAGACACCACAAAGCCCACAATCCACCAGGATGACACCACCAACCGCACCCGTCCCAAATTCCGGGGGGCGTCCGACACATGGCCAAGAGCCAGCCATAGCCAAATGCCCACCACCAGGTTGAGGACCACAGCCAGCCACAAGTCGGCAGCCGAGGACAAGTGGGGCGCAATAAGAGATCCTAACGCCATGCCAAAAAACAGGGTGCCGATCACGAGCCCGGTGGCGAGCTTGGTGCGGACGATTCCGCTTAACCGAAGCACCGACCCAATGGGTCCAATCAGTAGAGGATAGGCCAGGGCGGCAACAATTTGGCCCACCAGAAAGAGCCCATAGCTGCCGGCCAAGGCGCGGATGAAGAGTCCTACCACGGTCAACCCAATGGAGGTTCTCAGCACCACAGCCGGACCCGATCGCGCCGTCCAGTATCCCGCGGGCAACGCCCCCACTATCATGGCGTATCCGTAAAGCGAGATGAGGAGCAAGATGGCGGCCAGGGGTGCCTTAAAATGCTGAATCAACCCCGGAACCAACGGAGCCAGCATGAACCAAGCAAACCCCAGCACAAATGCAAACGCCGCATAGGGCGCTAAAAGACGGGTATTTTTCACCATGAGTTCACCTCGCCCATCTGTTCGACGCATCGCCATGCTTTCCTCTTTTTCGTGACAACCGGACGTGCTTGCTACGCTCAAAGCGTGGAAGGACAAGATATGCCACCATCATGGCCGCCCACCCGCTCTGGCAGCGCTATGGAGTGTCCGAAGTCTGTGCTAAAGCTCGTTTCCAGTCCCTCTGGGCGGCGGAGAACAAAGCTTCTTGGCTATCGAAGACGACCGCCTGCGCGGCTTTGTGCTGTTCAATACCCGGACTTTCGGCGAACAGGGATATATTCGCCTCTTTGGCGTCGACCGGCTACACATCTCCTCGAGGCTCGGCCCAGCGCTGCTCCGGCGAGTTGAAAGCTCTGTGAGAGAGCAGAGCATCTTCCGGTTGGTGCTCCTGTGTGCCGATTGAATCAAGACGCTCGTCGATTTTATGAGCGCAAGAATTTTTTGCAGCAGGCCGCTTGCCCCACGGGGTTCTTGCCGGGACGGATGAGATGATTTATGCCAAGCGTCTGTCCCCTGGTCGGCCGAAATAATGTCTCAACACTAGCGGGCTAAAAGCTCAATCTCAAATTCCGTTAAAGGCGCTGAATGCTTTAAATCCCAACCTCTCCAACCGTTTCTTCTATTTCCGACTAAGAGCATTATTTCACAAAGTATAGATCGATTGAGAAATGTTGTATCATCCCACTGTTCCATGTTATGATAATCACCGTACACTTGTTAGAAAATTCCTCATCTTA
>NZ_JABBVZ010000142.1 GCF_012933365.1 Sulfobacillus harzensis
ACCTCCAACCAAGGATTTCCCTTACCGTACCATAACCTTCCGTGATTATCACGAATTAAGGAATGGTTCTACTAGGATCAAGATTTTGACCTGTCTAATACCCTGGTTGAAAGGCGATTGTCACGCCAAATGCGCCGCCGCAAATGAACACCACCCCGCGGAATCCCGGCCGTGTCCAGAGACAATAGTTCAACACGCCCCTCCCGGCCGACTGGAACCGTATTTGGGACGTTTGTTCACTATAGCGGGCCGCCTGTTGCCGACCATCGTGGCCGTGCCGTCTTGGCAGCGAGAGAAGCAGGCCGCGCGCCTCGAGGGCGCGGAAGCCGTTCCAGGGGGAAGGCATGGCAGTGTTAACGGCTAATCAAGCGGGTTGAGGCGACCAATGCCTGGGGACATCGCTTAAAGCAAGCGCCCCCTTGCTCACTAGGAGTGAGGGATACTCGACTCAACAGGCGTCCAAAGCCACCCTTGGGGAGACTTTGGAGGCGGCCCCGTGTGGTCGCGGCTTAATGCAGGGTGATAGTGCTGCTGGTGCCGATGATGGCGTTTCCGCGGGGCGATTCATAGATGAGGCGAATCCTGCCGGATGTGCCTTTCTGCGACGCGGTGAATTGGAACCGATAGGCGCCATACGTATTCATGAAGACGTTCCCGGAAACCCCATGCTCCGCATTGTACAAGGCTTGTGATTCGGTATTGACCACGGTCGCCCCTTGGCCTGACGGGAGCCACTCCAACTCGTCGAGACGGTACCCAGATGGGGCGTTTGTAATCGAGAACTGTAGGTAGGACCCCGATCCGCCGGGATTTTTCGTGACCACCACGGACGGATTGGGCACAGTTTGGCCCATCAAGTTCACGGTCCCTTGAGGCCAAAATACCGACACGTGATCCACGGTGGTACCGGTTTGGCCAGGGCCCCCGGCGAACGTCCACAGCACCTGGTAGTCTGGCCCATCGGGATACATGTATATGGTCGTATTATCGGCGTACCGGACCGCAGCGGGGGGACCCAATGCCGTCGTAACATCAGATCGGGTAATCGCTCGAATGCTCAAGGCGTTGGATCGTACGTCAAAAATCTGGTCGCCCGTGCCTACCCCAAAGGCCACCCCATGGGACGGATAGGTGACATAGATGCCGGCCCCAGCAGCGGAATTCTGGCCTTTGCCCCATTCTTTTTGTACCGCGTCGATGGTCTTGCCGTCACCGATGGGCATGTTCAGGCCTTCACCATGGAGGCCTGACTGCATCCATGCTTTCACCCGTTGCACTCCCGCACGGGAGATGCCAGATGCCTCTGACGAGCCCGAGGGACGGGCGGCTCCTGAAGAACCTGACCCCGACGCCGACGTTGCCGGCGAAACCGACTGACTTGATGTGGAAGACGATGACGGAGACGACCCCGTTGTGGCGGGCACGGTCGTCGTGCTAGTCGGTGTTGCCGCGGAATGGGTCCCCGTTGCTTGATTGGATGGGTGTCCGGCCGCACCGGACAGCCCGCATCCTGCTGCGAGGACCGAACCCATCGTCATGATGATGACAGCTCCTGTGGTCTTGTTCATAAGTTCCTCCTCGGGTAATGATTTAACGCGGCCAATATCGGCGGTCACGTTCTCCGGGTATAACGCGGGTTTTCTAAAAAGGTCACAGCAGGGACCCACTGGATTGACCCGGCGCCTTCTGACGATTGACCGTCCCTCGTGCCGTGGCGGGCGCGGAGCGGAGGCTGGACGGCATCAATGTGTGAGTGGTCGGGCAGGACCGTTTTGTGAGATCCTGAGCGAAGCACGATACGGAAAGGAGAGCACGCTGTTTTTCGCGTGCTCTCCCCCTCCTTCATCAGGACCATGCCGGGTTGTTATCGAGCGTTATCGTTCACGAGCCACTTTCAATGCGTTGGTCCACCATGCTAGATCATCAAACATCGTGGATACGAGCGGTTGTAAATGAGCGAGATCGTCAAAAGTTTTTTGTCCCATCAAAATTGGCAGGAAGTCTCCGCCTTGGATGTGCACGGCGGACCGGATCGGAGCCATTTGCAGTTCAACAGCAATGAGGCGCAGTTGTTCGATGGCACGGGCTGCGCCGACGGATCCGTATCCCACGAACGCGACCGGTTTGCGCACCCATTCGACGTAGGCATAATCCAGCGCATTCTTCAGGGCTGCCGTGGGGCCATGGTTGTATTCGGCAGCCATAATCACATAACCATCAAACTCCGCGATTTTTTTCTGCCATCGTAGGCCCTCAGCGTCCTGAGTGGGCACATGCATATTGCTCGCCCGCTCGTTGAAGAAGGGGAGAGTATAATCACGCAAGTCGATGAGCTCGAACTGCAAATCGGTGCGCTGGACAGCTTGGTCCATCAACCAGCGGGCAGCCTTCCCACCCAGTCGGTTATCACGGGTACTTCCCAGTATCACGCCAATCTTCAGCATCACGGTGTCTCCCTCGTTGTAAAATAGCCAGCAGGTGATGGACGCCCATACCCGTCCTTAGGTTAAGGGGTTGAACATGATCTAGGCAACCGTTTCCATCACTACAGGACGGCGGTATGCGTCCGTGTCGCGCACCAGACAACGTCGTCCCGCCGCCGAGCTATCTGTTGTATCTTCGGGATGGCACCGAGCTTTCCGTTGACCGCGGCGTCATGTTCTCCGAGAGCAGACGGGAACGGGGGACGATTCGGGTCATCTAGAAGTTCACATTGTAGGGATCATAGTCGAAGGAACGGCGATTGGCATTGAGTCCGCTGATCTGGTCCATATCTACCTCTGCCAACTCAAAGTCGAATACCTCGGCGTTTTCCTTGATACGCTCCCTATGAACCGACTTCGGGATGGTGACCACCTGCTGCTGCAAGTCCCATCGCAAGATGATTTGCGCGGGAGTCTTTCCATATTTTTCGGCGAGCGTTGTAATGACGGGGTGAGTTAGCAAATCGCCCCCTCGAAAGAGTGGTGACCAAGCCTCCAACTGAATGTTGTGTTTGCGACAGAAGTCCAGCAGTGGCCGTTGCGTAAGATATGGGTGAAACTCGACTTGGTTCACCATCGGCGTCACGTCGCTGTGGGCCATGATATCCTCTAGATGCTCTGGCTGATGGTTGGATACTCCGATGGCGCGGACTCGGCCATCCTTGTAGAGCCTTACCAATGCCCGCCACGTATCGAGATACCGGCCAGGGACCGCCCAATGGATGAGATACAGATCGAGGTAATCGAGTTGCAGCTTCTTCCGGCTTTCCTCGAAGGCGGCCAGCGTAGACTCGTATCCTTGATTGGCATTCCAGACCTTGGTGGTGATGAACAGCTGGTCGCGGGGAAAGGCACTCTCTCGGATGGCCTGGCCTACCCCTTCTTCATTTGCGTATGCGGCAGCCGTGTCAATACTGCGGTACCCAAATTCAATAGCCGCGCGCACGGCACGCTTCACTTCCTCGCCATCTTTAGCCATCCACACGCCGAGTCCTAGCCAAGGCATTTTTACGCCGTTTGCCAGAGTCGTGGTATCTGATAGTCCGGTCACTGAAGTCTCCCCTTCGCTGCTGAGTGCCTCAAAAGGCGCTTCTACTAGCATGCCCACTTAAAGAGAGGATCTGCGCCCAAAGATCATGTAAATCATCCCGAGCCAACGATGTCGGGGCGACCATCACGCGGCCGTTTTACCGTGCACTAGGCCATTCGCGACCTGACCAACGGTTGCGACCTTCGCCCTCTTATATGGATCGGATCCTTTGTCGGCTGTGGGGAGCTCCAGATGACTTATCGCCTTCCCGTGGAAGGTCAGACGCCCTGGATGGCGCGAGGTGCCAACCGACGACGCCGATGCATGCTGGCAATGCCGAGTGCGATCGCCACGCCTCCCAAGGAGGCTGTGAGAGGGAACCCCCATTGATGGAATACAGCGTTGGCGATGGCTGATCCGACCATCATGCCGCTATACATGGCGGTGTTGTTGAGCGCTAGGCTTGTCCCCCGCCAATGAATGGGGACGTTTGCGGCCAAAGCTTTCAAATCCGGAATGTAGGCTTGACTCGCTGCAAATAGCCACGATGCTGCGATCGCGATCGCAAGGGAGCCCCAGGCAGCTGCTAATGCCAAGAGCGCCAACATGGAAATCTCTATCCATTGCGCGATACGGACTGCCGTAGCGGCGCCCTTGGATTCCCCCAACCGGCCAAAGATTGCGTTGCCAATCAAGTTGAACAGGCCATAGCCGGCTAAGACAGCCATGAGCCACGTGGTGTTGGGGACTCCACGGCGCAACAAAGTTGTCGGAAGGTAGGTATAGACCAATCCCATCGCGGCAAATGCCATGAAGCTTGCGGTGAGTTGCGGCCACGTTTGGAGTAGGAGCTCCGTGGCCGAGCGGGAGCTGGACTGACGGGGAATGGCTGGAATCTTGGACATGCGGGTCAGAAGAAGGACAAGGCCGATCCCTGACATCGCCAGGGCTCCAGCGATGGCAAGCAGGGTGCCCCGCCAGCCCACGGCCGTCGAGAGCAGTAATCCAAGCGGTACGCCCGCAACCGTAGATGCCGAAAAACCCATGGAGAGAATCGCCATAACCCGGGGCCGCTCAGGTTTTGGCACGACGTCGCCCACCAGGGAGTACGCCACAGGGCTCACGGCCCCAGCCGTGATGCCCGCTAGTGCCCTTGAAGCAGCTTCGGTAAGTAGCGTCGGGGCCAATCCTGATGCCGTTTCAAATACCACAAACGCTATCATGCCCGCGAGAAGGGTGGGTAGACGCCCTGTACGATCGGACATCCATCCGGCCAGCGGGGAGGCCAACGTATACCCGGCGGCAAAGGCCGTCACTAACCACCCGGTGGCTGCCAACGTCACATGAAAGCTGCGGCTAATGTCGATGAGGAACGGCGAAACGATGTTGAGGTCGGCTCCCATCACAAACATCACTACAGCTAAGGCGAGAGCTAAGGTTCGTATTGGAACTGAATGAGATATCGGATCGGCGCCTTTTGATGGAACCATAGAATGCCTCCGTGAGCAGGATTCGTTCGCCAATATAGTCTAGCCCGGTGAGGCGATCCAATTCCCCACCGGGAATCCGATGCACCGTGGCCGACTGGTCGTGAACACGCGCGATGCCACGAACCCAAACCTCTAACGAAAGGCGATATGATGGGGTGCCTAATGTCCCTAGGGGCCGGGGTCCTCGGGTGATCATGTTGTCCCCCGACAGTCCCGATTCGAGGTTTTCATCAATGGCGTTAGGCATTCGGGGCCGGGCTATTGGGGACCTGTCCCCGCGTCGCGTCCTAGACTGCAGCACGCTCCAACGTCGCGCTGACTGGCGCGGGCCGCTTGCTCACAGGAAACGGGTCTTAACTTGTGTGCGCCGCCTTGAACCGCCGATCGACTTCCTCCCAGTTAATCACGTGCCACCAGGCGTCAATGTATTCAGCTCGCCGGTTTTGGTAACGAAGGTAGTAGGCGTGCTCCCAGACGTCTAGGCCCAGGATTGGTGTCAGGCCCTGCATGATGGGACTGTCCTGGTTGGGCGTCGTGATGATGGCAAGAGAGTGGTCGGGTCGCACGACAAGCCAAGCCCAGCCGCTGCCGAAGATACTGAGCGCGGCCTTTTGGAACTTCTCCTTGAACTGCTCGAATGATCCGAAGGTGTCGCGAATGGCTCCTGCCACTGCGCCTGTGGGCTCGCCGCCCTTGTTGGGTCCCATGATTGTCCACCACAGGGAGTGGTTGGCGTGGCCGCCCAACTGGTTTCGTATCGGTGTACGGATATCTTCGGGTAACGAATCGATGTGCCGAAGCAGCCATTCCATGCTCTTGTCCTGGAGCTCCGGGTGGCCCTCCAGAGCTTTGTTTGCGTTCTGCACATAGCCGCCATGGTGCTTGTTGTGATGGATTTCCATTGTTTTGGCATCGATGTAGGGCTCCAACGCGTCGAGCTTATAGGGCAGATCAGGAAGTTTGAATTGGGCCATGAGGTAGCCTCCTTTTTGCGTAGAGTGCACCGCCGCCATGGCCCCTATGCAGGCGAGAGGGCGAAATGCCGACGTAATCGGACGGAGCTATGCCGCCCGAAACTAAAAGGGAGCACTTATGGCCCTAAACTCGATCCGCATCTCGATTAGGGGTTGGCGATGACCGGCCCCAATTACTGTCGGAGGTGGGGTGCGAACTGAGGCGTCGCCTTTTGAAGGATGGGAAAGAAAGTCGGGACCCCCTTGGTGTGGGGGGCCCGGGTTGTTTTGCTATTCCGCAGTCGGACACAGTTGCACGTTGACCGTGGCGGGCGCGCAACTGGTGCAGGAAACGCTGCCGGTGACGGTGATGATAAACTCTTCGGCGCTGATGTCTGGAGACGGAGCCGGTTCGAAACCGGCGTACCGGGCGGTGCATGTTACGTCGGTGGTGCACGGAAATTGCTCGGATATCGTGGCCTCCGGTGGTGGAGCGAGGGTGACAATCACAGGGATGGACGTCTCGCACTGGGCGCTAAAGGGCAGGCCGCTCGATGCTTCCACGGCGGTGAAGTCCACGGCGACATTGACCGTCACCAACACCCTCGTGTCGCTGATGGGAGTGGCGAACGCTTCTTCCACGGTGCAACCGGTGACAACCACATCTTCAAGGGGGTTGGACACTTGGTAGTCGCAGACGCCCAGGGCCTGAACGGGCGCTGAGACGCTGCTGGCAATGGCGGTGCAGAGCTCTTGGCAGTTTTGATCGGGTGCCGACATCAATATCCCTCCTCGTATAAAAAGAATTAGCCTACTAGCCTAAGACCAAGGTCTTGGGGGGGCTGTCTCAAAAGGTATGTCGGCGGTGATGCCGTCCCTAAAATGTGCCCCTTTTACCCCACGTAGTGGAGGAAG
>NZ_JABBVZ010000143.1 GCF_012933365.1 Sulfobacillus harzensis
GGACAAAGGGTTGAACGAGATCCAGTGGCTCGTTGCAATGTTTGACAAACTTATCCACCACTGAGACTAACAAATAAGGAGCGGGAACATTGGGCCATCCCATCATCATCGGCGTCGTCGATGACCACCCCGTGGTGCGCGAGGGGCTTCGGGTATTCCTAGACGGATTTCAAGACATTCGGGTCGGATTCGATGTAGGCCGCGCCGGCGAGGCAATCGAGGCCCTAAGACGTGAGCCCTGCCATGTGCTGCTGCTTGACTTGCTGTTACAAGACGATATGGATGGCGCCGAGCTATTTGACCGAGTCCGGCAAGAGTTCCCCACCGTACGCGTGCTGGTCTTAACCTCGTCGCGCGACAGCGAAACCCTGCGGTATTTGGAGCGCCAGGGCGCATCGGGCTATCTTGACAAAACGGTCAACCCGGATGATCTGGTGTCCGCCATCCGACAGATCTTTCAAGGCCGCCGAATTTGGGACCAATTCCCATCGTCCAACACTGCAGACATGCTGGAGCCCCTGACGCCACGGGAGCTTGACGTTCTGTCGCTCTTGGCTGAAGGCCTCAGCAACAAAGAGATTGGCGCCCGCTTAAATATCCGCGAAAAGACCGTGAAGGTGCATATCAGCCACATTTTGGCCAAATTGGATGTCTATGACCGCACCCAAGCGGTGATTGCCGCCCATCAGCGTGGTCTGGTGAGGCTTTCGGCCCGCCCCTAAAGACGAACCCGGCGCCGCTTATTCGGCTGATTCTCTTTGGTGAACGTCTTTGGAATTCTCCTTGGCTCGTGCCTGAAGCACGGCACTGACATCGTGCCAGTCGATATTAAGTTTTTCCGCTAAGACCGCGAGGTGATAGAGGAGGTCCGCGATTTCACCCGCCAGCATCGCTCGCTTCTCTGCCCCTTCTTCATAGGTTAGAGCCTGCGCCGCCAGCGCAACCTCTAGTCCCTCCTCGCCCACCTTCTGAGCCACTCGCTCTGTCCCTTGGTTCAAAAGCCGCCAGGTATATGACGCAGGTTGAGGTCCAGTGCGGAGCCGCTCCTTCACCCGCCCGATCACATAATGCAAGGGGTCGGCATCAGCTCCCTCGACGTCGAAGCATCCTGGGGTTAAACGGTGGCAAACCGGCCCCAAGGGCTCAACCTGATACAGCCAGGCGTCCTGATCGCAGTCCGTCAGCATGGCGCGCATTTTGAGGCGATGGCCCGACGTCTCACCCTTGAGCCATAGTTGTTGGCGCGACCGACTGAAAAAGTGAGCCCAGCCGGTGTGTTCACTTAGACTCAGGGCCTCCTGATCGGCGAAGGCCACCATCAATACCGCCCGCGTGTTATAGTCCTGAACCACCACCGGGTACAACACCCGGCCATTCTCGATCAACTGCACGTATCCGATACCCCCTTTCCGCTAAATCCGCTTTTAACTCCCGGATGCTGAGACGACCCTCATGCAGTACAGACGCAAGAAGACACGCCCGATGCCCGCGGTCGAGCGCGGCTGCGATGTGTTCGGCCGAGCCGGCGCCTCCTGAGGCGATAACGGGGCGGCGGGTGGCGGACCGCGCCACATCGAGCATTGGCAGATCGAAGCCCTCCTGACGTCCGTCGCAATCCATGGACGTGAGGAGAAACTCCCCGGCCCCACGCTCCTCCGCGGCTGCCACCCAATCGGCCAGCCACCAGCCGGCATCGACATGACCGCCATGAGAGAATACCCGGTATCCTTTGGTCACGCGTTTGGCGTCGACCGCCACCACTACGCACTGCGACCCCCACCGACGGGCGATATCCTCAATGAGAGCCGGTTCCTGCAACACCCGGCTATTTATCGAGACCTTGTCCGCGCCCGCTTCCAGCAACGATTCCACATCTCCGAGATTCGTGATGCCTCCGCCCACGGTGAGCGGAATATTGAGCTTTTGGCGCAGCCGAGCTATGAGGTCAGCGCGGGGCTTAGCGTTGTCTAACGTAGCCTGCACATCGAGCCAGACAATCTCATCGGCGCCCTCGCGCGCGTAAGCGAGCGCGCGCTCGATGGGATCCCCCAACTCGCGCAATTGCTCGAACTTCACCCCTTTGACTGTCTGTCCCCAGCGCACGTCGAGACAAGCAATAATCCGCGCTCTCAGCATACGCCCTCCTCAATGGCCGCAATGGGGATGCGGTTCTCCAACCAGGCTTTCCCGACAACCGCGCGGCCAAATCCCCACGCTTGAAGGTGGCAGAGATCGTCGAGCGAGCGAATCCCACCGCCTGCGCCCACATCCCCACGTCCTGCCCAGGGTTTCCAAAAATCGCTGTCTACCCCTGACAAGCGGCCGTCTCGCCCCACATCGGTCACCTCCGCCCGCTTCCATCCCTCTTGCCGCAGCTCGTCCCAAAATCCCAAGGCCTCCGTACCCTCTTCTTTCCAGGCACGGATGCGCAACCGCCCCGCACGCACATCGAGTCCCGCCACCACCGCATCCGCACCAAAAATGCGGATTGCCTGGCGGCGAAAGCTGTCATCCTCAACCAATCGGGTCCCCAACACCACCCGCTGCACGCCCGCATCCAACGCCTTGGCAATGGTGCCGAGGTCCCGGAACCCGCCCCCGGCTTCGACGACCACACCCGCTTGAGCCAATCTGCGGGCCAGTTCAAGTTGAGAGAAAGTCCCGGTTCGCGCACCGCTCAGATCAACGAGGTGGATTCGCGGAGGCCACCCGTGAAAGCGCTCAAACAAGAGATCCAACGGGTCGCTACTATAGACATGCTTTTGCTGGTAGTCTCCACCCGTCAGACGCACCACCTGTCCCTCAAGCAGATCGAGCGCAGGCCATACTTCCATCTAACCGCCTCCTTGATTCAAAATGGCCTCGGTCAAAGCAGCACCGACATCACCCGACAACTCCGGGTGGAACTGCACACCAAAAAGCCCCGGTGCCTGCACCACACTAGGAAACGTCTGATAATATTGGGTGCTGCTGAGAATCTGATCGGTGTCGGCAGGCTCAACAAAAAATTCATGCACAAAATAGACCGAGGCGCCTTGAAACGCGGCGAGCCACCGGGGCGCGTTCGATACCATCTCTAAGTCATTCCAGCCAATGTGAGGCAAAATGGGAGCAGAAAGACGCGGCACCCGGCCCGAGAGCCATCCTAGGCCCTCTCCACCTTCCTCGCTATGATGATAGAAAAGTTGCATGCCAAGACAAATGCCCAGAACCGGGACGCTGGCCTGACGGGCTTGTTTCAGAGTGGACAGAATCCCCTGTTGATCGAGATGCCGAACCGCTCCCCGCATGGAGCCGACGCCCGGCAAGATCACCCAATCAGCCGCGAGACGTTCCCTGCTTGCATCTTGGATGATTTCCACCCGATGCCCGAGACGCATGAAGTGAGCGGTGAGACTGCCGAGGTTTCCCCGACCCAAGGGAATGATGGCCACGTGCACTACAGCACCCCCTTGGTGGACGCTACGCCACCCCATCCCGACCGCGTGGCCTGCCAGAGTGCCCGGCCCAATCCCTTAAAGCACGCCTCGTAGACGTGATGGGCGTTCTCGCCCGCTATCATGCGAACGTGGATGGTCGCGTTCAAGTTGCGGGCGAGACCATTAAAAAACTCCGGCCACACTTCGGCGGACACGCCGCCTATGGCACGGTCAGGAAATCCCGAGCCCCAATACAGTTGTCCCCGACCGGAAATGTCCACCACCACCAACACTAAGGCCTCGTCCATGGGCTGCACCACATCACCGAAGCGGGCGAAGTCTTGCCCGCCGAGCGCCTGGCGGATTCCCTGCCCCAACACAATTCCAACATCCTCGACCAAATGGTGGGGATCCACGGCCACATCCCCTTCAGCCTCCAGAGTTAAAGAAAAGCGGCTATGGAACGCCAAGGCGTCGAAAAAGTGAGAGAAGATGGGGAGATTAGTTTTGACCTTTGACCCCTGGCCGGCGTCTAAGTCCACCGCGAGGTCAATACGGGTCTCACGGGTCTCGCGCTGGATTTCAGCCATCCGTCCCATCGTTCTTCGCCTCCTGCCATTGTTGTCGCAAGGCCAATGAATCCCGGTGCGCTTGAAGACCCTCCAATTCAGCCAGGCGCATTCCCGCTTGGAGCAGATCGCGATCCAACGACCACGCCGCCCGAATGACGCTCATGCGCCGGCAAAAGCTCCGCGTGGTTAGCCCAGACTGAAACCGGCCGCGCCCACCAGTGGGCAATACGTGGCTCGGTCCGGCCACATAATCTCCCAGCGCTTGTCCCGCCATGGGCCCAATGAACAACGCGCCGGCCGTAAAAATGCTCGACGCTAGAGCCTCGGCGTCTTCACCCATGAGTCCCAGGTGTTCCGGTGCGCGTTGATTGGCCCAATCGACCGCCTCGGCCAGCGACGCCACAATCGTGACCGTAATCGTGCCCATGCCTGGCGGCAGATTGGCTGCTCGCCGCTCAACCCACCGTGCCAGTTCCGAGTTGGTGGTCACCAACTCGGCCCGGGCCATTTGGTCATGCTCCGCCTGGGCCGCCAAATCTGCCCACACGGCATCAGCCCATTCGAGATCATTGGCAATCAACAGCACTTCTGACGGCCCGGCATAACCATCCACGCCAACGACACCACGCCGTTCTAGTTCCATCTTGGCCTCGGTCACATAACGATTGCCGGGCCCCGCAATGAAGTCAACCGGGTCCAACCCCTCGAGGCCGTACCCTAAGGCCGCGATTGCTTGGGCACCCCCGAGCCGCACCACCTCGCGAATCCCGAGGCGCTGTAGAGCATAGAGCCATACCGCGCCGAGTCCAGCGCGCGGGCGGGGCGCCAGGGCAACAACGATGGCACCAACGCCAGCCTCCATGGCTGGGACCGCGGTCATGATGAGACTCGAAACCAGTGGGAACTGCCCGTTGGGAACATAAAGTCCCACCCGTCGAAAGGGGATCCAACGCTCTTCCACCTCTAATCCGGAACCAGCCGACAATACTGTCCCGCGGGGGGCCACTGCTTTGTGGAATCGGCGCACCTGATCGATGGCCCGATCGATGGCCTCTTGAACATCCGCCGCAACGCGCGCGGCGGGAACGGACAGAGGGTCGAAAAACACCTCCTCGGGTTTCATGGACACTCCGTCATAGGCCTCGGTATACCGAAGTGCTGCGCTCATTCCCTCCGCCTTCACGGCATCCAATATTCCGGCAATGTCCGCCACTTCACGCACTCCCCCTCATCATTCGCCCTTTGGCGGCCGCCATTTCCCTGACAAACGACCGGCCGCCAGCCTGCGTTCGCCAGATTCCCGGATTGACAACCAGCCGAGCAGTAGAAGACAAAATCGACCGAATCTCAACGAGACCATGGGCCCTAAGCGTCGCCCCCGTTGCTACCAAGTCCACAATATAAGGAGCCAATCCAATCAAGGGGGCCAGTTCGAGGCTTCCCGACAGGGGTACAACCTCAACCGGATGCTGAGCCTTGGCGAAAAACTGACGTGTCAAGCGCGAATATTTGCTGGCTACGCGAACCGGTCCATCAGGCCAGCTCGGCGATTGGCCGGCCAGCACCAGACGACAGCGGCTTATCCCCAGATCCAGTACCTCTAGAACCCCAGAATCCGGATGCTCGGCCAACATGTCGCGCCCCACCACGCCAAATTGTGCGGCTCCTTGGGCTACCAAGGTGGGAACGTCCACGCCGCGCGCAACAATCACCCCGGGGCTCCGGCCTTGAGGGGGAAAATAGAGGCTGCGGCTTCCCTCCAAGTCGGGGAGATGCCATCCGGCGGCCTCCCACAGCGGCCGCAAATCCTCCGCCACACGCCCGCGGCTAAGCGCCACGACCCAGTCAGACATGGCTACCGACCCCCTCTAGCTTGAGCACGAAACCAAAACCTTCAAATCGCCGGCCTGCCACCGTTAGGGCAAACTCACCACCGGAGGCGAGTTCCCGACCGGATTCCGGGTGATAGGCCGAAAAAACCAAGCCCGTGTAATAGGGATGGGAACCCACGAACGACAAGTCCCAGAGCACTTCGGCCTTCTTTTGGGCGGACAACGGGCTTTCAACATCGAGCCATTCTTGTAGGGCAGGAAAGAACGTGTGGGCTGGCGAGGGTTGAAACAGCGCCTTGGTGGCGTCAGGAAAGGCGTCAGAACCGGACAACACGCCTTCCTGCCAACACCTAATGCATGCGGCCACACGATCTTCCTCAAGCCCAAGCACTCGGCCTAATTTTCTTATCCAGCCGCGATGGCCTAAAACCAACACCGCGGGCTGATTCAACAGACCTGCGTCTGCAATCTCCCGTAGCAGTTGATCAGCCAACGACAGCATAATCCGATGTTGTTCCGGGCCCACCGTCCCAATCCACTCGACGTCCACCGTCTCAATCCAACGTCCCGTCTGCGGCCGGAATACCGGTCCTTGGGAAAAAAGCCGGAGTGGCAAAGGCGGTGGCGGATCGGAAAAGCTCGCCGCAATTTCGAGCAGAAGGGGGGTGTGGTCGGTCCGAAATCCCCCCGCCTGCCATGGCTCGGTGGCCACGGGCGAGAATCCGGCCTCCAGCAATCGGCGGCCAATTCCCGCCATGGCCAGATACTGCTGTCGCTCGACATCAAAGAATGATTGCACACCGCACCTCGCATCAGTGTTTTATCGCGTTATCATGCTAAACCACTGATGCAACGACGTCAATACCCGTCTAGGAGCCTTTTCATTTAATCCGAACCCGCACGGCGCGCGGGTTTGACGCATTGGACGCTGCGATTTTCCTACA
>NZ_JABBVZ010000144.1 GCF_012933365.1 Sulfobacillus harzensis
GGGAATGTCGAACACTTGAGTGGCGATGCGTTCGATGTGCTCACGCAACGCCGAATCGCCATAGTCATCTGCGGTACAGAGCATGGCATCCAGCAAAGTTTCGACAGCGCCTCTCCAGTTGCCCCGACGAACTTGGCCGGAGACTTTTTCTGTTAGAACGTCACTTTCCATCCGTCAACTCTACCTCCTCCATTGGGGAAATGATGGCTCTCATCATTCGGCGGGGCCGCCGTGTCAACGATCCCTCCTTCGCTTCTTTGCCATCATCGCTGCGCGTGTAAATGCCATGCGAATGGCGTAGTTCCCGCAAAACCCGTGGCTTCAGGCGGCGCACGCGCCGCTTCGGCCGGGCCGATCGCGGACGTTGAGCGTCCCTCAAAGCCTTTTCGTCCTGAACACGCCATTGCTCTTGGAGACCATCGCTCCACTGAACACGGTCGGCAAGCCACGCGTTGTGGCGCCGGCGATTCTGTTCCCGCCGAAGCTTGGCTCCAGGCTTTTCCGGGCGATCCTGGGATGATCCGTCAGCGTAGAAGAACTGTTGGTCTTCGCGAATCATACAAGCCCTTCTCGATACAGCGTGAATGTCATCGCCCTTTTGGTATAGGCTTAGAGACCGCAGGGCGAACCCGTATTAGGGCTCGCCGCGTATCGGTCTGATCGTCAATCCTCCTGCATCAACACCCAAGCGAAATGCTCCTCTATCCACTCAAGATTCGCATCCGGGTCGATGGTTTCTTCGCTAACACAGGCACCGTGTTCCCAAATAACTTCGCCGTAATCGTTGTTCCCCGGTTCCCCATAAATAAGGTGAAATGTCAAACCCGGCCACTGCTCAGCGGCGGCATTCAACCAGGCCAGGGGCGGCGACCAGGCGGTATCGAAGAGATAGTCGGCCGACGCTCTACCGTCTGCTTGCGCATGAATCTCAGGCACGTCGTGTTGCACATCCGGTTCCCACTCCGTCCCCCAATGCGCATTGCACCAGTGGTAGCCGGCCGGCGAGTACCCTTGGGCCACCACGTCGGCAGGCACGGGCATGACTTGATTAAAGCACAGCACTTGCGGGGCCGCGGGTGTGTCTGCACCCCATGATTCGGGTGTGCCTTGCACGCGATCCACAAAGGCCTTCACCATGCCGGCAGATCCTGTGATGGTTAACTGATTCTCACACCAATTGGGCACGATTCTCAACCCTCCTCAGATTCCTCGGTGTCCGCGTCTTGCCAGAACGGGAGACGGATGAACGGCCGCGAGTGCCTGCCGCACAAGCTCTCAAACCGCAGGGACAATCCCCCGGCGGATCACCCCAGCGCAAAACAGCGGTCGGTCAGGGCGTCGTACCCCACATTAATGTCATTGTCCTCGGGGGGTGGGATCGTGTGCATCCAGCGGCGTCAACCCGAGAGGATATCCGCCGAATGCCACCTAGCGGGCAAACGTTCGGCGGTTAGACAGCCTGCTGAAAAATCACGTCCCACTCGACCACTTGATCGACGGGCTCGTGCACACGCAGCATTGCCAAGACATCCCGCAGATTGGCTAGTTCTTCCTCGCCCACCTGGCGCAGGTACGCGGGGCCGCTGTCCGACTCGACGCCGAAGCAGCCCATCGAGGGAATCACGAGTCGTTGAAAGGCACCGGGTCCAAGCGGCACGTACACGGTGGCTACGGCGCGAATGCCCATCATCGTCCACGAAGTGCCGAAGCTTTCCCTTCGCGCGCGGTCCTCCGCTTGATAACGCTGGCGATCGTCGATGGTTACATCATCATAACTTTGTTCCAGAAAGCTTAAATCCGGATAGCGATCGGGTATAGTGAGCACGTGAATACGCGGGCATAAAGCGTAGCGATAACCGGTCTCTCGAGCCAGTTTACGCAAAGCCGGTGAGCCATCGACCATCACAAATTGTTCGTCGATAGACATGACGTCACACTCCTTTTGACGTTTAAGGACAAACCAAATCGGCTAAGATGTTGTCGGGGACGTTGGCAATCGCCATAAGTCACAACTTCCTTTGAAGTGTGTCAGGCCTGGCGCACCCTCAGGGAACACGTGGTCTGAACACCCCTCAAACCTTGCGGCGGGACGCCGCAAGATGAGACTGACGGCAGCGTCAGGAGCTGTCCACACGTCGTCCGGCCAACAACACGAATAGACGGGCACCCCAATCCGGGCAGTCCAATAGGAATCCGGCGTGTCCCTTCGACATGAAACGACCTCGAGCACAAAAAGGCGCCGACCAATAAGGCCGACGCTAACGATGGAATCGGATAGCAATCCGTGGAAGCCAAAACCGGCTTTAGATCATAAGAGAACTGGTCTTGGATACTTCCGCATGAACAACATTCGGCAGTGTTATCGCTTATCCTTCTCTCCCGCGCGGGCTCGACTGCCTGACGTGTGCCCTCAACGCAGCGGATGGGCCATCGCCGCATCCGCGGGAATGCCGGCGCAGCGGCGGCACCGGGGGTTGTCGGCGGCATCAACGGTAAACTGGGGCGCCCGCGCGTCCCGCAAATCATAGGCGTCATCGTGCAGCGCGATTTCCCGGCCGCAGGCATCGCACCATACCGGCCGCCAATCTCCAGATTCCGCGTGCGCTTCGCAAGCGCGGGAACAATACGCGATCGAGTCAGGCACGGTCGCGTAAGCGAAGGGATACACCGCAATCGTCAGGGCATCGGACGGTACGGGTTTGTCGCAAAAGTCGCAAGTCATGGGGCTCACTCCTCAGGAAAATCAACAATGACAACAAAAAAGGGCCCGCAGCGCGGGCGCTACCGCCAACTCGGAAATGCCCAGGCCGTCCGAACCAGCAAATCGCCCACCAAGGCCAACGGCAAAAAGGGCAGCGGTTCAGCAACGCGCTGCAGACGAAACAGGAACCACCCGACGATGGATGCCAAAGCGAGACTGAGACCCACCCAGAGACCGAAATAGGCCGGGTGCAGCACAAAACTCAGGGCGCCCAGGGCCATCAGCCACCAATCCCCCGCGGCCAAACGCGCATGCATCAGCCACAACGCCGGAATCGTCAACAGCCCCAATCCGACGGTCCAGGCCAATCCGGCCCACGCCGGGAGCGCCCACCAAAGGCCAAACCCCACCCCAACGGCGGCACTGGCCACGAGGCCGACCTGTGGCCAAGTGACCACAATGCGGCGCCAGAGCAAATCCGTTACGCTGGTGGCGGCCAAGACGCCGCTGAAGACCCACCACAGCCAGCGGCTCGCGGGGTCAGGAAACGGCGCGGTATGCGGCAGCCAGAGTTGCGAGGAATGGGTTCCGCGCCATCGACCGGCTCCTCCCACCCCATGGTTCCCAGCCCGAGTGCCTGGAGCCGTAGCGCAATGACCCGATTGCGGGCCTGTTCTCTCACCGTGAGCATCGCTGCACGTCCTTTCCGTCTTATCGTGACTCGTTACGCCACGGGTTCGCAAATGTACAGGGCGACCGTGTCGAGAATCCGCTGCCCGCCGCGCGGGTTGATGACAAACTGGCGAAGGAAGCGGTAATCCCGTGTCGTGAGGATAAAGCCGTCCACCTGGTAATGGCCGTCAGAGCGCAGATGGCCGAATTGATACAGAATGGCCCCCTCTTCCATCGTGACGGACTCAATATACCAGCGTACGTGATGAGGGAGCCGCCGAAATAGCTGCAAGTCAAAGTCCCGCAAATGGCCGGGAGGCGAGATGCGGCCATGGCAGGCGACATCCGAGTAAGCGCGGATAAAAGAGGACGTTTGCACATGGCTGCAAACATTGCCGGTGGTGACCAAATCGCAGTAACGGTCAAAGGTTTTGTGACCCGTGTCAATGACCATGCGCATGCCGCCGGGATTATAGATGGGGTTCTTCATGGGACACCTCCGCAGAATGATGGGAATCAACACATCCTGCGTCGCCCCGAGACGGGGCGGCGGGCCGACATAACGGGAACAAAAACGACCGGAAACAGGCTCCAGGCACACTCCGCTCGTCGTAGGAACACTTCATGTCTTTTGGCCACAAATGGGCCTGCGCATTGGACGCCCCAGAAAACCTTTTCTATGATCAGCGTTGTGGGAGGGCGACCACTCACCGTCCGTAAGCACCACGAAACAAGTACGGAGATGATACGTCATGCACCGAAAGAGACGTTCAATGCGCTCCGTGTTGTCGACATTAAGCGTAGTCTTGAAAGCTCTTCTACTTCTTGTAGACCTCTTGAAAGGCTTGCGATAAGGATAACGCGGAAACCCCCACCTTACTCAAGGGTGGGGCTTTCCTTTATGCAACTACGTTCGGCGCGACACTTTTATAGCTAAATGCGTCGTCAAGGTTGCGCAGACCTTTTGTGTCATTGGAACACTCTCCTTCTTGGGTTCCGGAGAGTCTGACACGCCGACCGTTTGAGAGTCCAATGCACTCATAGTATACACACGCCACAACCAATCTATCAAACGTTAGTGACTTTATCCCCGGCGTTCCTCGGCCCCATCGCTCTTCCGCCGGGTCTGCCGCCGATAGGGGGCCTGCTTGCCCTTCTTGGGCGGCACGACTTTGGTGCGAAGACGTAGCGCAAACCGACGCAAGCCCATGCGTTGATGGTGGCAGAGCTTCGCGATGGTCAGCCGGCTTGCCGATAAAATCCAGCCACATGCCCCGGAGTCGCTAGATCCGAATTTTGCATAAAAGAGCCTATCATCCGGAAAGCCAAGTCAACGAGGTTTTACACAAAACAGCCCTCATTATCCTGAGCTGCTATCAAGCCCAACCGTGCTGCTGCGACCATGACAGATACCACGCGGGAAAACACGAGCGGCACACACGGTCGATGGGCAACAGCGCGTCCTCGCGAAAGGCGCCAACAAACCGGTACGGGAACGGCTGGCGGCAGACGCTGCAGGGAATCGGCACCACCCGCACGTGTTCTGAATCGCTGTCATCGTGCAGCACAACCACAGGTTGATTGTTCGCCATTACGCCAGTCCCCCCTCATCGTTCAGCTAGGCTTCTATGATGGCGCGAATCCCGCTCGCACTCAAAATATAAGACGCCAATCGCGAATAGCCGTTGCGATATCATGCTTTTCGTGGCACATCGGAAGGATCAGCGCCATCGATGCGCGCGTTGGAGGAACACCTGCCCGCCAATGAGCCCCACCGTTCCCGCAATCCATACTCCAGTCATGAGTCCGCGCCAGAATGCAGGGATGGGACTCGCAACGGTGACGCCGATCATCGTCGCGCCTAACGCGATGAGCCCATTGATCGTCGCGGCCTTACGGCGAAGGGCGGCGTTCTGAGATTTTATATTCACTTTGAATCACCGCCTCGATTGACCCCAATACACCTCATACCTCACGTTCAATCGGAGCCGCTCTGTCCAAAAACAAGTCGCCAAGGAGCTGTCTCGTTGCCCTTCGATGCACGCCGATCCCACCACCCAAAGGAGACGCCGCCAGAACACAACTCTCCAATGGCCGGTTCCTCGCCAGACATCATGAGAGCGAGGCCAATGCCTTCTTGAGATCGTTTCGTGCCTCGCAGATTTCCTCCGGCGCAAATCGCATCTCGTCGGCATCGCCCTTGTAACCGCGATCGATGGCTTGCACGGCCAATTTCATGGTGCCTCGCAACCGCCGCACGTCGGCCAACCGTTCCTCAGTCATGAGGCGCCTCCTCTAGTGCGCGGCGCGCCTTGTCATGGGCAGCTTGAAGACCGCTTTGGATGCTGCGCTCGTATAGCGTGGGCTCGCCCGTGAGGGGCAATGGGTGCACGCTGGCGATGTCTTCGAGCGCTTCCCGCAACCGCCGCACTTCGGCCAGCGCTTCGGGGAGGGCGGTGCGGGCTTCGGCGATGAAGTGCGCATCGGCTCCCCGCACGAACTGTCCACGCATCGGGCGGTCCAGTTCCTCGATCTCCCATCCCAGTCCCGCCGATTCATCCCAAGCAAAGTCATTGGATACGTTACCTACATGTCGGTGTCGAGCGTGCCACGGCCCCTCGGTCGCTTCTTGGCATAGCACCTCCAGGTGCGCGAGGCGTTCTTCAGTCATGGGACACCTCCTCGTTATCGTCCAAGGCCACTTCGGATGCCGCACTAGGAAAGCGAACAGGGGTCTATCCGACGATGCCCTTTGGCATCTTTAGCAACGTCCATCCACAAAACGGGCAGTAACTTATCGGCGCGTACAATCCGCCGCTTTTAATGCTATAAGGATGCCGCTCGGATTCGTCTGGTGTGGGCGTCTCAACGATCAAGTCGCCCAACACGTCTGCGAACGGGGTACAGCGATCCTCGTGTGCCATTCGGTATGGGCACACGGCCGATGTGTCTTGGTCGGTCATCCGTTTGCGCTCCTCTCCAACGTGACTAACGCCACAGGCTCGCCGTGGCTCAGCGTGGTCGATGGTTTCCCGCGATCACCGCTTGAATGGGGGGCATCTTCACCCGCCTCACGGTGGCGCCGGGGTAATAGTGCCGCGCCGTTGCCTCGCTTTTAAACACCGGCAAAAATC
>NZ_JABBVZ010000145.1 GCF_012933365.1 Sulfobacillus harzensis
GATGGGCAACCTACTCGTCAAACGGCGATAGCGGTCGGAGATGTCCTTGCGCCACGACGTCGGGTACTTCAAACGAATAGTGCCCCAGCATCGTGATGTGGTCATGCCCTAACGGCGACAGACGGACGACATCATCATCCGTAATCTCTTGTCCGCGCCGGCGTAGGGCGTCGAGGGCCTGCTCCATGTACCGCGTATTCCACAAGACAATTGCATTGACGACTAAGCCCAGGGCGTTGAGTTGATCCTCTTGGCCTTCGCGATACGCTTGATGCAACTCGCCCCGTTTCCCGTAGAACACCGCCCGAGCGAGACCGTGTCGCGCCTCGCCCCGGTTCAACTGGGTGAGAATCCGCCGCCGGTAGCTTTCATCATCTAAATAGGCCAAGAGATACCGTGTTTTGTAAATCCGGCCGAGTTCCCCAATGGCGCGCCCCAACAGGGTCGGCCGTCCTCCGTGTTGCAGCGCTTGAATGAGGGCGGTCGCGTTCACCGTCCCCCACTTCAAGGAGCCGGCGACGCGGAGCATGTCGTCCCAATGACGGATGATGAGATCGGCACGAATGCGCTGCCGCGCCAGGCGGTTGAGCACACCGTAGTCGGGATCGGCTTCCCACCGCCAAAACCGGGCCTCGCCGATGTCGGCGAGGCGCGGACTGAATTGGTAGCCAAGCAAGCCGAAGAGGCCGAAAATCAAATCGCTGTATCCGGCCGTATCCGTCATGATCTCGTGGGGGTTGAGCCCCGTGTGTTGGTCGAGCACACCTTCCAACAGGCGTAGCGAATCCCGCAAAGTGCCGGCAATGACCAGCGCATTGAATCCGCTGAATTGGTCGCTCGTGAAATTGTAGTAGGTCACGCCGCGACCGGCCCCAAAGTATTTGGGGTTGGGACCCGCGTGGAGCGAGCGGACGGGCACGACGAACCGCAAGCCATCCGCCGAGGCCACTTCCCCCTGACCCCAGATCCGGGCCAACGGGCGCTGCGCATGATAGTCCACGAGCGTGGCATTGGCCGCAGCGAGCGTCTCCGCGCGCACGTAATTCTGGCCGACCCAGGTCAACCGATCATATTCCAACGCTGGGATGCCGGCGTGGACGACCGGGTCCAGTCCAATGTTGCAGGCTTGCGCCAGCAACACGGCGCACACACTGAGGGCCAAATCCTTGATCCGCTCGCCGCCCTGGCTGACATGGGTGAACGCGTCGGCGAACCCGGTCCACTGGTGAACTTCCAAGAGTAAATCGGGCAACGTCGGACGCGGGAGCACCGCCGCGACACGCGTCCGGAGTCGGCGCAGAGAGGGCGGGTCCTCCAGACGGTCCAACGGGCTCAACACCAGGCGATCCTTGCCGGCAAAGGATTCCAACCGGACCGCCGGATTGGTCTCCCAATGGGCGGCGGTGGTTCGATAGGCTGCGTCGAGCGCCTCCCGCACGGGGCGTAAGGACGATTCGGCATCCACCGCCCAATTCAGCGTCCGGAGCACCTGCGGGCGCACCGCGTCCCATGCGGCGCCTTGGAGGAGTTGGGCGCGCGGATCGCCGTAGCGTTCACTGGGGGTCACATACAGGTCGTGGGAGCGGACGCCCTCCAGCACCCGCGACAACACCCAGAAGGTATAGGCTTTCTTCCCGATGCGACCCTTGTCGTCCACGGCCACCGTCCGCCAGGCCGCCGTCATCCCCGTCGTCGGCGCCGTGGGCCATGATCGGGTCGCCTGGCTTTCGTGCTCGCGGAGGAATTCCCACGCGGCGACGGTGCCCTGGCCCGCGGGGGTGGCCTGCCACGCGATGCCCGCCAACAGCCGCGGCAGCACCTGCCGGATCTGCGGATAGTGGCGCCAGAGTTCCTGAAAAGCGACGGTCTGGTCCGGCGGATGCGTCAAGGTATCGACTTTGCGGATGGCGGTTTGCACCGCCTCTTTTGACACCCGGGCGAAAACGGTCGCCCGTAAATCCGTGTTGGGATCCGGGTCCTGGAGGAGGACCGCACAGGCCTCACGCAGTGCCCGGGCGGCCGCATCGAGATCGCGCAGCGTGCGCAGGCGCTTTTGGTCCGACCGCCGCTGGGTGCGGGCCAAGAGTTCGGTCAAATAGCGCTCCAAGAGCTCAATCAGGTCATCGTGGGCGCGGATCGTGAACACGGCCGTAAAGGCGACGAGGGTCGCGAGCCGCCGGTCCTCTGGCATCCGCGCAATGGCCTGAGCCCGCACCGTGGCCGCATGACGGGCTAACGCTCCCAATCGCGCGGACGGAATGGGCTGAAGATTCCAGTCGACGGCACCCAAGGCACGGAGGGTGTCGAGGCGGTCCAGCGCTTGCTGAAAGCCCCGAATACTCGGTCGGGTGGGGGCACGCCGGAGAATATCCAGCGGGGCGAGTCGGGTCTTGGGTTGGACGGCTAAGATGCTGTCCAGCGCGTCGCGTTGAGCCGGATGGGGTAAGGCCGCCAAACGCCGCCAGAGGCGACTCTGGGCGCGATCGCGCACCTGGGCCACCAAACGGGTCAGCGTGGTCACCCCGGGCAACAGGATTTTCTGTTCGACCAAGTGGGCCGTGGTCCGGTCAAACAACACACTGGGGCGTTCGGCCATCAGCCACGCCCGCTGGTACAGCCACCGCACCAAACGCCAATGCGCGGGTTGAGCCTCGAAGGGCGAATATCCGTATAAGGCGGTTAAGCGGAGAGCATGTTCGCGACGGGTCCGACTACCGCCATAGTGGTCCATGTCGGCGGGAACCGTCATGTTCAGTTGGCCCGCGACATAGGCCACCACCGCCGGTGGAATGGCGGCCCAATCCTCCACAAACGTTCCAAGAAACCGGAGGGTCCCCAGTTGCACCGCCCACCCCAACTGCTGACGATCCCCACGGAGCGGACGAAGGAACTGGCGATCCGTATCGTCCAGATAGAAATACTGAGCGAGTTGGGCCGGGGATGGGTCGCCGGCATACCGACCGTATTGCGCAGCCTGCTCCTCGGTGAGGAAATTGACTGGCGTGGGAATCCCTCCTTACGCGGGACATCGCGTGTGTGTCTCACATGGGTACACCCAGTTAAGACGGGTTTCCAGGTACGGGTTGTCGCCGTTTCCAGCGTATCGTATGCTTGTCTCATTAATCATACCGAAACGGGAGCGAAAACCCCATGATTTACGGCTATGCCCGCGTGAGTTCCACCACCCAAAACCTGGACACGCAGGTCGTTCAGTTGACGGCGTACGGCTGCCAGAAAATTTTCCAAGAAAAGCTGTCCGGGCGATCCCTCACACATCGCACCCAATTTTCGGCGCTCCTTGGTCGCGTCACGACCGGCGATACGGTCGTGGTCACGAAACTGGACCGCTTTGCCCGCAGTACCCAAGATGCCCTCAATACCATGGCGACCTTGACCGAGCGGGGGGTGTCGCTCGTTGTCTTGAATATGGGCGGGGATGTGGTCGACACGTCCACCGCGATTGGCAAGCTCCTCATCACGGTGTTGGCCGGGATTGCTGAATTTGAAGCGGACCTCATCAGGGAACGCCAGATCGAAGGGATTGCCGCGGCCAAAGCGCGCGGCGTCTACAAGGGACGGCCCCGGACCTACACGGCGCATCACAAAGGCTTGGCGCATGCGCTGGAGCTTTTCGCCGCCCGCGATACCAATCATCTGACGGTCAACGATATCTGTGCCATGACCCAGGTCAGCCGGGCCACCTTGTATCGGTTGGCACGCGTTCTCTCAGCCAACCCCAACGGGCCGGTGCTGGGCTAGCCGTGGCGATAAGTGATGAGAATGTGGGCTCGGGCGCGATGTGCCGAGGGATTGGCGTACGTATGCGCGGTGTCGGCCGTGAAATGAAGGAGGTCTCCGGCCCCGAGCCGATGCTCTACGTCCCCCGTCCGTATCGTTAAGCCGCCTTCAATCACCAACACCCATTCCTCGACACCGTCCGCATGCGGTTCCGCCCTATGCATGGACGCCGCCTCCATGTCCATGACGTGCCACTCAAAGGGGTCCCCGGGTCGCCGTGGCCACGCGGTCCGAACGCGATACCGTCCCTCGTCATCGGTGATGAGCGGCTGGTCTTCGTGTCGGACCAAATCCGGTGCCGCGGGATCGTCGAAAAACGCGGAAAAGGGCACCCCAAACCCGTGGGCGATTTTCCATAACGTCAGGACACTCGGATTGGTGACGCCGCGCTCAATCTGCCCGAGCATCGGCTTACTCACGCCGGTTAATTCCGCCCCCTGGTCGAGCGATAACCCGCGTCGCTCCCGCAATGCCCGCAACGCTCGGCCGACGCGCTCGGCGATGTGTTCCCCGGTATCCACGCTGACCGCCCCCTATTGATCATGATAACATACGTGTTGTATTGTATCACATACAACCTGATCTCCCGAGCAAAGGAGTGATGCGCTCATGCATGTTTTGTGGGTCTTCGCCACGGTGGGTATCGGCACCTTCTTGATGCGCACCGGGCCGCAATGGCTCGGCGCGCGGCTCACCTGGCCGCGCCCGTTCCTCGGCTGGTTGGCGCGCGTCACCCCCGCCGCCCTCGGGGCGTTGCTGGCCCCCGCCCTGTTTGTAGCCCACGGGCATCTGGTCCGTCCCTGGACTTCTCCGGCGCTGGGCGCGGCGGTCCTGGCGGCCATCAGTCAGTGGTGGCTGCGCCAGTTGCTGGTGACCGTGGCTGTGGGTGTAGGCGCGTACATGCTGTTGGGGGCGGTGAAAGGATGAACAGCCCCTTACTAAGTTCCCGGGACGCTTGGCGCGATGGGCTGCCCATCATTGCCGCGTATCTCGCCGTCAGCGCCACGTTTGGGGTTGTGGCGGATGCGGCGCACTGGCCTCTCGTTGACACCCTGCTCTGCTCGGCCCTGGTCTATGCCGGGTCGACCCAATTCATTCTGTTGTCGGCCATCCCCGTGATGGGTCCGGGGCCCGCGGCGCTGCTGGGTCTTGTCGCCAACCTCCGTCACCTCGCCTATGGCACGGCCGTCGCGCCCTACGTCGCCACGTGGGGTGCCACAATGCAGGCCCGATTCGGCTTTGGGCTCACCGATGAAGTGTTTGCCCTGGTATCCAGTCGTCTGGGCCCATCGCCAATGGCCCCGCCGTATGCGGTCCGACTCAGCGGCCAATCGTACGCGGCCTGGTTAGTCGGCACCGCGGTGGGGGCGGGACTGGGCGTGGGATTGCCCACCTTTCTCACCACCGGCATCGCGTTTGGAGTCACGGCGCTCTTTGTGGCCCTGCTGGTAGGCGCCGTCCGGGGTATGCAAGACGGCGTGGCGGCCGTGACCGGGGCCGCTGCCGCACTAGGGATGGCCACGGCCGGCCACACCGGGTTGGGGATTCTCGCGGGCGTTCTCGGCGGCGCCACGGCGGGGTATGCCGTCCCTCGACTGGCGCGAACACGCGATGCGTGTGGCCCCCGGCCGCATCGGTAGAGCCACGCCCGCCGTGTAGACGTGTGATCTCTGGCACGGTTCGTTCCCTGACAGGAACCCCAGATTCGTGCGTTACAATGTCCGTCGCATCAGACTAAATGACTGCCCCGTGGGACCCGGCTTGGGGTGGGTGGCCAAAAACAGCGCGAGGGGCACCACATCGTCCGGACGCTTGAACCATTCGCCGGCGATGGAAAACACACTGTTGGGATCGGAGTCCGATCCGGCCATGCTTGTATCGACGGGTCCCGGAATGATTTCATTCACACTGATGTGGTCATCAGCCAATTCATCGGCCAGAATGCGAGTGAGCATCCAGAGCCCGGCCTTCGAGCAGGCATAGGCCGACTGGTGAATCCGGCCATGATGACCCAGTCCCGAGCCCATCGTCAGAATGAGGCCGCTGTCACGCTTTTTCAGCAGGGGAATGGCCGCCCTAGCGCAGTAATACGCCCCGAAAAGATTGACGTCAACAATGCGAGTCCAGACTGCCGGGTCGCCCGCCTCGATGGAACGGTACTCCGCATCCATTCCCGCGTTCAGGACCAAGATGTCCAGCCCGCCATAGGTCTTTTCGACTTGGCTAAATAACGCGTTCACCGCGTGCACATCAGTCACATCGCACACA
This sequence comes from Sulfobacillus harzensis, assembly GCF_012933365.1. Classification (GTDB taxonomy): domain Bacteria; phylum Bacillota; class Sulfobacillia; order Sulfobacillales; family Sulfobacillaceae; genus Sulfobacillus_B; species Sulfobacillus_B harzensis. The sequence goes on from NZ_JABBVZ010000145.1 coordinate 6,067, forward strand.
ATGGCCGTGCTGCGGCCCCCGGCGGCTTCGATGGCGGCTGCCGTCTCGGCTATTTCTGGTTCGGTCCGCGCGACACACACCACCGTAGCGCCAGCCTTGGCGTATCCCTGTGCGATGGCCCGTCCAATACCCCGACCGGCTCCGGTCACGACGGCCACCTGATTATTTAAAAGCTGTGACACACCGATTGCCCTCCCAGTTTTCGATCCAACCATGAGTAGCCCTCGCTATCACTTGCGCTTGGGCCAGGCCCACATGACGATGATAGAGAACTGGCACGATAAACGCTACGTCTCAGTAATTCCCCTCGGGATGTGGGTTCTGCGTTCCAGTGGCCGATGCAAGAGGATGTTGTCGGATCGGTTCCCTATTAGTAGCGGG
>NZ_JABBVZ010000146.1 GCF_012933365.1 Sulfobacillus harzensis
ATGAACCAGGAAGGTGGCAACAAGATTGATTATTTGCTTAACGATGGTCAATCTTGGACAAGTCCATCAGAACGGTCTTGGCTGTACTCAAGGACATCGTCCAAGTCGGATGCAGCAAAGTCCCGAAGTCGAATGCGGGAGCCCTCAAGCGTGATCGGATGCTGAGATATTGGTTCCATGTTTTAAGCCTAGATCATGGGGAAATTTTTTTCTAGTCTGATATGATTGGAACAGTTAATGAAAGGAGGTCTGGCCCATGGTGAACTTTGCCCCTCATACCTAGATTCGGGGCATCCATTCTGTCTGGATCGCCCCACCACACAAGGGGTGATTTTTTGTGCCACTTAGGCTGTCTCACATTTCGTTTAGCTATCCCAACCACGAATCCCTGTTTCAAGACGTCAGCGCCCACGTCCAACCGGGTCATCGGGTCGCCCTGATCGGGCCCAATGGCGCGGGGAAGTCTACGTTGCTGAGGATCATCGCAGGACAGATTGCGCCCACAGAAGGCCAGATCACCAATACCCTGGCTCCCACGGGTTTCTATTTGGACCCCACGTTTCAAGCCGCCTCGTGGGGACAAAGCGCCTGGCGGGACCTATCATACCTGATGGTCCAAAAGCCCGCTCTGCTGGTGCTTGATGAGCCCACGCGCCATCTTGACGCACGCCACCGCATGATGTTGGCGGACTGGCTAGGGGGGCTGAAGGGCGCCGTCATTGTGGTCAGCCATGATCTCGCCTTTTTGGATCAGGTCGCCACCCATACATGGCATTTGGACAAAGGACACATTCAAATGGCCCCCCTTTCCCCCGGCGCATATCTTCATCAGCGCCAGGAGGACGAGGCCGCATATCGGCGCCGATATCAGGACCAGCAAGATACGCTCCGAAAGCTTGCGCAGGACATTCAGCACACCAAAGAGCAGGCGCGGCACACCGAACGGACGAGCCACGATTCCACCCAGCGCCGTTATGCCAAGAAGGTGGCGAAGAAGGCCAAGGCACGGGAAAAGCGCCTCGAACAGTGGCAATCCTCGGAGAATTTCCTGCAAGCGCCCCGGGACCCGCATCGTCTGCGCTTTCTGTGGGACCATGTGGAGCGTGCCGCGGGCACGCTCATTCGCCTAGAGGATGTGGAATTGGGATGGGATGAACCGCTTTTGAGTCATCTCTTCTTGGAGGTCATGCCGCAGGATCGTATCGCTGTTGTTGGCGACAATGGCTCCGGCAAGTCCTCGCTGTTTGATGTGATGCGCGGTGCCTTCAGAGGTTGGACCAAGGGTTATCTGCGGGTTCCCGACAGCCAAAAGGTGGGCTTTGTGCGGCAAGTCTTCGCCTGCGATCCTTCGGAGACGGTCTGGTCCTATTTCAGCCGACAATCGCGACTGTCCCAAGGCTACGGGCGAGCTTGGCTCCAGGCTTATGGTTTTTCTACCGATCAACTGACGAGCCACGCCGCGGACCTGAGCCATGGCGAGAAAGTCAAGCTGGAGGTCGCCGCGTTGTCCGCAGCCGGGGTTCCCCTGCTGATGCTAGACGAGCCCGAACACCACCTCGATTGGCCCAGTCTGGAAACTACTGCTCAAGGTCTCCAAGACTACCCTGGTGCGTTGCTGGTTATCTCACATCAAGCCGACTTCTTAAATCGGTTGGGGATGACCAAACGGTGGACAGTCTTTTCGGGTCGGGTTGCCGAGGACGCTTGGGGCCAAGGGTTATGAATCGACCGTGCGAAGAAATTGGGCAATATGGGCTAGCACGGTCTCTGGGCTGTCTAACAGCAGGTCATGCCCGCTATGGGCAATGATAGCTGATTGGGTATGGGGGTGGCGTGTGAGAAATTGGGTAACCGCGGCTTGGCGGGCGTAGCGTGCGTCGGGCGGTTCGCCGGCCACTAACAACAGGATGGGGCGGAGATCGAAGGGAAGCTCATCCACGTGATAGCTGCTTAACAGGGCGGAAACTTGGTTGGCGGTGTCAACCGTTACAATCGGGCGGATGATGCCATCCACTTCCGTCATCCCCGCTCTTAATGCGGTCTCGGTTATGTCGTCCCATTGTCTGGTCTCTGCCCGTTCGACCTTTAAGAAGGCCGACCATGAAGGGAATTGCCGGGACTGAAGGTAGCGCGCATTGGCTTCTTGAATGGCCTGGGCGTTGTACGAGGGGAACGGCTCGAGGTACCCCCCATCCAAGAGAATGTAGCCGTGGGTGCGGAGGTCCTCGCCTGCCGCCCCCAGGGCGGCATAGGCACCATAAGAATGGCCTCCCACGATGAAGTTGCGCCCGCCCGCAGCCTCGGCCCAGTCCAAGGCGTGTTTCCAGAGCCGCTGGACCGTATCCCAATCAAGCACCTCGCCAGGCGGCGTTTTGCCGTGGCCAGGCGGATCGAGGGCGAGAACATTGATACGGAGTGCCTCGGACTCACGAAATAGGCGCAGGAATTGCTCGGCGGTGCCGCCGAGCCCCGGCCACAAAAGCAACCATCGGTCACTCGTCGTTTGGGAGACAATGGCATGAACAGATTCAGGCAATGTGATGGAATGCACGACCGTCCTCCGGATTCCTAAGATAATGGTAGAATATCGAAAATGGTCGGCTAATCCAATTGCCAATAATGAGGAGCTGTCTTCATGGTTGACTTGGTGTGGGGAGAGGACGGCATTCAGAAGACATCCCAAGTGGATGTCGTTGTGGTCGTTGATGTCCTCTCCTTTAGCACTGCCGTTGTCGTGGCGGTGGGCCGGGGCACGACGGTTGTACCGAGCCGGGTGAGCCAGAATTCGCCTCCTCGCGGTGCACCCGGTTCGCTTTCTCCCCATGCGCTGCGTCATCTATCTCTACCCGACGAACTGGTGCTGTGGTCGGACAATGGGGCCGCGGTCGCCAAAGGGGCTGGGGCGCATGGTGGTATTGTGCTCGCCGGTGCGCTCATCAACGCCGCTGCTGTGGGCCAGGTGCTGCGGTCATGCGACCGCGCCACGCGCGTCGTTATGGCGGCGGCCGGAGAACGATGCTCGGATGGGAGCCTTCGCTATGCCTTGGAAGATTTGCTCGGCTGCGGCGCCATTTTAAGCCACCTCGATCGCGACCAAATGTTGCCGGCAGCCCGCTCAGCGCGGGATGCCTATGAATCTCTCGCGGGTCAGTTGGATCGATCGCTGGCCGAATCGGCGTCGGGCATCGAGCTTCGAGAACGCGGATTTTCCCAAGATGTTGCTATTGCGTCGGATATTGACGCCATTGGCATCGTACCGATGTTAAGAAATGGGGCCTTTCATCTACATCCAACCGCGGCGCTTAAAGATATACAACATGGTGCCGGCAAGCAATAACATCAACAGGAGGGTCATTTCCTGCCCGTAGGGGATGGCCAACTCCGGCATGCTCTTTAAGTTCATACCCAGAAAGCCGGTGATGAACGACAAGGGTAGAAAGATGGTGGAAAAGATCGTGAGGAACTTCATGATTTCGTTCATCCGCGTGGAACGCTGGTTAAGCTGCAGGTCCACGAGACCGGTGAGATTGTCGCGCAGACTGTCAATGTTGTCCATGACGTGGTAGAAGCCGTCGTACACATCGACAAAAATATTGGCATCGGGGGTGCCGTCGGCTGAGTCGCGAAAGTCGCGCCGGGAGAGCCGGGCCGCCATGCGCCGCATGTCCGCCAGGATTCCACGCATGTGATGAAGCTCCCGTCGCAGCCGAAATACCTCACGAGCTCGATCCTGACCATCTAAAATGGCTTCTTCTAATTCATCGAAGGCTTCCTCATATGCATCCATGCGTTCCAAGTAACTGTCCGCCAGCCGCTCCAACAAATCATAGAGAAGATAATGGGCGGATTCCAAGAGTTCTGGTTTTGTGGGCAATTCTTTGGCTAAGTCGGCAATGACTTGGATGGGCTGGTCATGCAGGGTGACCATGATTCCCGGCCCCAAGATGACGGAAAAAGGCAAGAGGTGGTCACCTTCCGGGGTAAAGACCGACAGTACCAGCAGGTCATCGGCGTAGGTCAGCTGGGCACGGTCGGGATGCGGGTCAACCTCACGAGCCGCGGTGGACGGCCAATGAAGCAGAGCTAACGTCTTCTCGAGGTCTTGAAAGGCTTGGTCCACCCACGCTTTTTCGGTTTTGCTGGGTTCTCGCAATGCGGTTTGCCGAACGACATTACCCTCTTTAATAAACATCGATAACCCCCGTAGTATTGGTCTCTATATACCATCATGGAGGACCGAGCGCAACCACGCGATGCTGACAGAGCAGAGACGGTGGGGGTATTCTTGAGGTATCCAAATTCGTTGGGGAGGGGCACATGCGGGACGACCGGGAACTTTGGGATATCATCGAGGCGCACGATCCGGAGATTTGGCCGGGATCGACGCCATGGCGCGATGTCTGGGGGAGTTTTGGGACCACGCCGGACGCCAATGGACTCGGGTGCTCGGTGGAGCGTACGCGAGTCCCCGAGGAGGCGGTCGAGGAATTTTGGGAAGCCGTCGAGCGGCGTTATCGCTCGACCTGGCCACGGTTTCGCATTGGCCCGCGTGACACGACCGGACTTTCGGACTTTCTCGCGCGTCGAGGCTATCTCCTCGAGTCGGTAGAGGAAATGCTGGTGCTGGAGGCTGACCAGTGGCACCGCGTGCCCGATGTCGACACCCAGGGGGTCCGCCGGGTGACCAGTATGGGGGAGCTTCGGGAAGTAATTCGCCTCGATCATCAAGTTTTCGGCGATCCCCTTTTGGACGAGGCGGGGCTCGCCCGGGAACTGGCCCGTCTGGGCGTCCATCGGCAGCTTTTCTATATTCCCGGAGAGAATGGTACCGCGCGGGCAGCGGGCGGATGGACACGGTTTCCTGGTTGGGTCTTATTCTGGGGCGGTGAGACACACCCCGACTGGCGCCACCAAGGCCTCTATCGGCAAATTTTACGGGCACGGGTCGAGGCGCTTGAACCCGAATCCCCTATGTTCATTGGCGTCTTGGCTAACGTGGACACCTCAGCCCCGATTTTGCGGCGGTTGGGATTTCGTTCAATTGGCCGATCGGAGCTTTGGCGTCCACCGACCGGAAGGTGAGTGGCCGGGCGGGAAAGCCTCGGTGAAGTGCGGCACATGGGACCGATACCACCCCGACTCCTCCTTGTTGTATCTGGAACCCGACAACTTTATAACGGAGGGGTTGCATTTGAGTTTCGCTTCCCATAGTATCCCCCAGGGGGGGATGTAGCAGCGATATTAAGTCTCCCACGCTAGACGGAGGAGGTCGTTGCCATGGCCGCGCATCAATACCACGGCCACGGGGTCCCGGGAGGGTTTGGCTATGCCGTTGCCGTGACCATGGCTCTCATTATCGCCAAGGTAGTGGGTGCCTGGTGGGGCCATAGCCTCGCCTTGGGTGCCGACGCCGCGCATTCTCTGGGCGATGTCGGGGCCCTGGGATTCGCCTGGTACGCCGATCGCCAACGGCACCGCCCGCCCACCGCTTATTTCACGTTTGGCTGGGGACGTCTGGAAGTCCTCGCCGGTCTGGCCAATGCGCTCTCGTTGTGGGTTTTGGCGGGAGCGTTGGGATGGGATGCGTTGCAACATTGGCAGCAGCCCCAGGCGAACGCCGGAATCATGGCCGCGGCAGCGGGGGTGTCGCTGGTCGCGAATGGTGCCTTGGTGTGGGTATTTCGCGATCCACACGATTTCAATCGTCGAAGCACACTCTGGCATTTGGCGACCGACAGCGCAGGGTCCTTCGGAGTCTTACTGGCCGCGGCGGTGTTGTGGTGGACCGGCTGGACCCCGATTAATGCCGCGGTGACGATCCTGATTGCCGTCCTGATGATTTGGGGCGGCTGGGGGGTCGTACGGGACACGGTGCGGGTGCTGCTCGAAGCCGCGCCCGCCTCGATCCCACTCGCAGAGATCGCCGATCAGATGGCCGCCGTTCCTGGCGTGGATCAGATCCACGACTTACATGTGTGGACTGTCAGCAGCGAGGCGCCGGCATTGGCCTGCCATGTTACGTTGACCTACTCCGCCCCGTCACCGCAAGCGGTGCTCTGTGATTTGCACGAGGTCCTCGTGCCGTACGGGATTACGCATTCCACCATCCAAGTTGAAACCGAAGCCGAAGCCCACCCCGAGCCGCCGTGGTAACAGGGCGGGACAATCAATCGGCTCACGAAAGAGGGAAACGATGGCACGCGCACACAACCGTCAACCGATGGTCAATCGTATGGCGCGGATTGAGGGGCATGTCCGCGCGGTCCGGGCGATGCTGGTCAGCGATCGGGACTGCCCGGAGGTGTTGATTCAACTGAGGGTTTTTCATAACTGGACAAATCACGGCTGTGGATAAGTGCTCCCCCTTGATGATGCCCTTTCCAACGTTCTG
>NZ_JABBVZ010000147.1 GCF_012933365.1 Sulfobacillus harzensis
CTGCCAAATGGCCGCCCACCCCAGCGAATTTTGACACCCGTCCGCGGAGCCGTCCGGGTCAATTTTTGAAAAAGCTCTTAGGCCCACTTGTCTTGTCAATCGGCTGATAGGAAGACCAGACTTTTGGCCCACGATTCCTATCGAGATAGCCACGCGTCGCAGAATGATGCCCCCCAACGACAACACGCCGAACGCATCGAGCAAGCTCATGGTCGCTCCGAGAGTGGAACCCATTAACCGTTGAGCCAATGTGGCAAATTAACCAAACCGCATGCTTGTCAATGGGAGCCATCCGATCTTGCGTTCTTGGGGAACACTTCTAACGAGAGTCTCAGATTGCATGAATACGTCACTCCCGGCGGTGAGGATGCGCGCGAATGAACGGGTCGGGAGTTCACAAAGACCCTATTGCATGACGTCGGATTCATTCCGCATCGGGACGCACCGTTCTTCCACACATTAAGGGTGAAACCATCGCGGTCTTTGGCAACTGCAAACGACGAGGTATATCCGACAGCCTGCGGCTTCAGGCTGTGAGATTTCCCAGCCAACGCCTGAGAACACCACGTCCTGTTATCGGACTATTGGTGAAATCGTCAGCATTTCTGCCGTGACGGGCTCTGTAGGCGCCGTTTCTCTTACCTGTACGCATTTACCCACACGTCGAATATTGGGATACGGGCCCCCGATTCACGGCGTGGTACATAGTTCGCCCGATCCTCGGCGGGATTATAGGTGCCGTAACAGGTCTGATCGGCCAATTCAATTCATGTCCCGTGGAACCATGCAACCGGCACTGGCGCGAATATCGTCATCGTGGCCGTCGCCTTCCTAGTCCAACGGCCGCTTCATGGCTCAACTCATGGAGACCTTCACTAGGAAGCTGGTGGACTAGCGCTCCAAGTCGACAAGGTCCCATAACTCGAAAGGCACGATAACCTGTAAGCAGGGCCATCGGTCGACACCGCTTAGTCTTTCTCAAACCCATAATCCCGTTCAACCTTACTTACTCGGGTTTTGTATCGGAGATACCATTCAGACTGTCCCAGTTTCTGAGCTACCAGATGTCGTTCATGCTGTTTCCAGTTTCGAATATCTTCAAGCGATGCCCAATAGGAAACGGTAATGCCGACTCCTTCGCGGGCACTTTCCACCCCTAAAAATCCCGGTTGGCCAGCGGCCAGTTTCAGCATCTCATCGGCCATTTGTGCATAGCCGCTATCTCCGTCGGTCCGTTCCGACGTAAAAATCACAGCATAGTAGGGTGGTTTCGGTGTGTGCGCGATTCCACTCATGGTGATTCACCTCCGTGACCAGAGTTCTTTCATGTGTTGAATTATCCTGCTAGGAATTCTTTGGCCGCATCGTGCCATGTTGTCGTACTAGTCGCTTGCGGGACTCTTGCCCCCATACGCAGGCCGTAAGCAGCCCCGCTACGTGCTCCCCCCGATGTGTCGTGGCTAGCCCGATGAATAAGATCGGCGTAATTTTAAAAAAATCTGTTCACCCATGTAACTGATGATTCCCCTCCGACCATGGAACGATCACTTTCCCTTCATCAAAAGAAAACTCGACGGCGGACGTGTGGCCGGTCCGACTTTCCACAGCAAGCCCGGACGGTTCACCAGGGTCGATCCACTTCAGGTCATGCAGCGGTGAAACCGCTTTTGTTGCTGATTCTTAAAAAGGATTGTCAGCGTGGCATTCACAACCGGCGGATGCACCAGATTGGTGCTGATAGTAAAGGGCTTCGGCACGAGAGACACATCCCACGACGCCAAATCATGATCGCTTCAGATCCGACGATGGCTGGAGCTGAGGTATGTGTAGGATTTGCCCGCGAATCCGCAGCCAGCCAACAACAGCCCCGCACCCAGGGCAGCCAGAGAGACCCGAACCCCGCGTCCAACGACTAGCCCATTTCTCATAGGCATGCCCCTCGGGCTTTCCTGCAAACGAAATGATATTAGCGAAAATGCCGCTGAATTGCTCCTGTCCACGGGATAGCTTGGCTAATGCATTAGCCCCCGAATCTCCCTGATTAACTGTGTAAAGCATTCCGACCCAAGCAACACGGCGGGGCTCCATCCACCCCACATCCGAGACAGCCCGCCGGTGCGAGCCGGGCAGGTCCAGGAATTTCCGACATCGCGACCTCGAAGTCCGTAAGACGGTTTTTCGAGGTTGTCCCAGGCTTCTTAATTTTGATTCCGTAGAGTTACGCAGTTTTGCTTCATTTTCAGGGTCGTGTACCAAAAGAGCAGACACAAGGGCACCAGCCTGCCGTGATCCCGGTTGCTGAGGTCTTCTCCCGGACGGCGAACCAGGGCGGTATCACCCGATCCGTACTCCACCGGGGGCATTGCATTTGGATGACGGGCGCGAGTGGCCCGACGTTGCCGCCATAAGGGCTGGATAACGGCGCAATCGTCACGGTCAGCGACGGAACAAAAATGCCAGTCTCAAGCCTCGTCGGCCAGCGTCAACCGCCGAAATGACGACCAACCGCGGATCAAAAACGCCCCTGCCCGGATTGGGCAGAGGCGTGGGGATGGTTTCGGTCGACGGCAGTCCAAGCCGTGAAGTGCTCAGGCCTGCGGAATCGAATAATGGCCGGTCGGGACAAACGTCCCGTTCGCAAGCGAGCCAATAGCCTTGGCGATTTTTGCCGAGTACCGCTGTGGGTAGACCACGATCAGCTGGCCCGCCCCATTGTACTTGGCGATGGCGACTGTGTTATTGGCGTGAGACCACCACCCGGCATAGAAAAAGGAATCGTGGTGCCGAGCGGCAATCCGGGTCGGCAGCAGCGGAAAGCGAGTAGCCCAAGTGTGGGGATAGATAGGCGTCGTAACGCTCTTGGCATAGGTGTTCCCATTGAGACCGAGGGTACCGGGTGCATTGACCAAGTACACCCCATAAGTTTCCTTGCTGATCGTGTTGCCAGCAACGATGCTTTGCGTCACGGGATTATCCACACCAATGGCAATAATACCAGTAGGCCCAGTGTCCGCCTTGACCTCTGGATCGGGCTTGTTGCCGTAGACCGTGTTTCCCACTACGGTGTTTGCGGTCACGATGTCTCCCGGGGCGTTGCTATGCAAGATCACACCGGGCAAAAAGTTGTCAAAGGCGGTGTTGTGCAGCACCTGGTTGCCACGGGCCACCGTATTGGGGGTGTCGGCTGCGACGACGATACCTGCCGGGCTTAGACTGACTTTGTTGCCAATGGCAACATTATCGATAACGCCTTCACCCGCGTTATAGGATGCGATGACGATACCGCATCCTGTGCTATTGCCGCTAATCGTGTTATCGCGGATGACATTGGCGAGCGAGGGCGCAGCCGTTCCCGCGGGGGCTGGTGCACCGGGATTGATGGTTCCGTTGTCGGCGAGGCCGATACCGCCGCCGTTGTCGACCACGGTATTATCGTAGATATCGCCGTCGGTAGTCCCGACCATCTCAATCGCTTTGTCCTCAGCGATTTTGGGATTGGCGACATTCTTCAAGCCGTTCTTGGTGACCATGAGATGACTCAGCACCACGTCGTTGCTATTCTGGACAAACACGCCGTGGTTGTCCGCGTTTTCAATGGTGAGACCCGAAATCTGAGTGCCGTTGGCACCAGCTCCCGAAATGACGATGCCGTTCGATTGGCCACTGGCATCCAGGATGGTATTAGAGGCATTTCCGGACAGTGCAGCATCCGCTACGATCCGCACAGTGTCGGTAATTCTGACGCTCTCTTTGTACGTGCCGGGTTCGACAACGATCGTTCCGCCCGGGGCGACCTCCGACTCGGCTTGGGAAATGGTTGCATAGGGGGCTGTGGGGCTGCCCGTCCCGGTACTGTTGCTTCCCGACGGGCTCACGTAAGCAATCGACGGTTGGCTGGCAGCCATCGCGGACGGCGCGGCCACAAGTGTAAGGCCGGTCAAGGCGGCGGCCGATAGTAAGGGATACATTCGCTTCATCGCGTGACACTCCTTTAAATTTGGTAATCCACATTGCTATGCGCCGAGGAGATACGGTTGTGCTCCGAATACTCGAGACCTCCCCTAATGCTGGGGAAACCGTTGTCAGCCCCAACGCACTCTTAAGTATGCCGGAGTGTCGTCGCGAAAGAGTCTCATCAAAGTCTCACGCGTTCCGCGCTACACTTGCTCATGGATAAAATGCGCAAATTCTGCAACGGCCCGAGAGAGGTGGCGATGGAAGGTGGCCCGGCTGACGTTCCACTGATCGGCCAGCGCCAATCGGGTTGCGGGAGCGGGATCGAGGTAGCTTTGACGAATGAGAGCGGCTGCTGCTGTCCCATGCGGCTTTTTGGCAAAAGCTTGCAGAGCTTGTAGCAAGAGGCCCCGGAGTTGTTCCGGTGGAAGGGTCAGGCCCATGGCCTCTGCTAGTCTCTGGAAACGGCCGGTATCGTGGTAGGCGCTCAGAAGTCCCCGCATGTTTGCAACGGTCACCGACTTTAATGCGGTCAGCGGATCCACCAGCGTGACGCGGGTCATCCGTGCTGCCCAGCGCGGAATGTGCTCAAAGCGTAAATCCAGACTGTACAGCAATAGATCAGACTCGGAAATGAGCGGGAACGGGTATGCCGTCCAGCCTAACTTCTCGAGCAGAAGTTTAAACCGCGGATCGAGGACCATGCCTAGCGTCCGGCGGCCGCTTGAGGATTCTAGGGTATAGCGGAGCACCGTTCCGGTAAGTAGAGGCACTGAGAACACCGTGTGTCGCGTCCTCACCCCCACCATGGTCACCAATCGGGTATCATCCGGCCGGGAGAGGTCGACGTCGAGATGAGGATGCGCGGCAAGACGCGCCATAATGTCGGGAACAAAGACGCTTAAGATGTCGAAGGTGTCCTGGGTGACCGGTAGAAGGCAGATTGTGGCCACGGATTGCCCCAAAGGGTCGCGTACCATGCGGATGGTGTGGGGCATCTTGTCCGCCACAACATCGAACAACGCAGCCTGTTCTGGCCAGACTCATGGGGATGGCAGGCCGGGCCCATTCATTAAGACACTGGAGGGCGTCCAACCGATCAGCGGGCTCGTAGGGGACAATTTCAAGTCCATGCGGGTCCTCGTAAAGATCCGCGTAGTCACGCCACGGCTCCAAATCTCGGCCCACGAGGCGCACTAAGTCATGGGCCAACCGCCCGTCCTCACGGTTGTCCGGCGCCTGCTGCCAGGCACGGGCGAGCTCCCCGATGACTTTGCACCGGAGGCGATGAAAAGCCTCCGGTTGGCAACGACGGAACTCGCGCAAAAGCTCCCCCGCGGCGAGGTCATGTAGGCCAAGCCCGCTGGGGGTGTCCGTCACAAACGAAACGGAAGCCAACTGTCGATAATCCGCTACCGACAATGGTTGTTCGAGAACGGCGTTAAGGAAGTCCAAATGAGCGCGCGAGACGAGACACAACACATTGATTGCCTCGCGCCACTCGGTATGCAGTACTTCTTTCAGAAGGGTTGCCGAAAACGCCTCCCGCGCCATGCGCACACCCTCACCCTCCAGAGCGCCACGCTGGTACAAGTCAGCGTAGATAGCCAGTGTCAGTGGTACCTGACCTACTACGGCCATGTTAGCATCGAAGGGGATACCGCGGCGACGGAGAAAGGTGATCGCCTCGCCGATGGTGAATGGCTCTAGCGCCCATTCCTCCACGCGCCCGGCCCAGTCCAGGTCTAACCGCCATTCCATGAGCGACGAGTTGCGCTCGCACACGAGAATGAGAAGGTTGGACGCCGGCCCCACTGCAAAGAAGTTGTGGCGAAGCCATCCGCCTAAATCACGGAGTGCTTCAAAGTTGTCGATACCGAGAACCCATTTGGTGTCCACATCCGGCGTTTGCATCCATTGCAAAAAGGTGGCTGGCAAATGCCGGAGGACGCCCTCGGGGGTTCCGAAGCAGGCTCGCCCATCGATCCAGGCCGTGTAGGCGCCGCATTCCTCGGCGTCGTGCAAGAAAACATTCAAGAGGGTGGATTTACCGATGCCCCCTAACCCGGTAATATCGACAATTGTTGTCGGAGCGGATTCGCTGCGTAGCCAGCGCGCAAGGCGCTGACGTTCGGCATCGCGTCCGACGAAGGTTCGGTTCCGATTTCGTGCGCCGTTCGCCCTAAGGCTTGTTGCCAATCGTTTCACACTTCCTCGAATCCACTTGCCAAGACATGTAAATATTCGACAAGAAGAAGCAAATTCCTTCCAATCTCGCATGTTCGTTCAGGGATTCGTCAAAGTCAGGTTGACTGAAATGATAGAGCAGACGACTAACCCTTGACGACCGCAGTGGGACATTAG
>NZ_JABBVZ010000148.1 GCF_012933365.1 Sulfobacillus harzensis
GCCCAGCTCGTCGGCCACCTGCGCCACGGATTTATTCAATTCGGTGGCTAACCGGACCGCCTGCCGCTTAAACTCGGCATCGTATTGTTTGCCCATGGTGATCACCTCATTCGACTAGATTAGCATCGTCGAGTTCGAGGTGTCCATGGAACAGACTAACATCCAGCCTCATGATGAGAAAGAAACCGTTGGTGACGAATGTGCCGTGGCGGCCCGTGGATTACCTCAGGCGCCCCCATTTCAATTCCCCTCGTCGCCACGAGCGGGCTGAAGCCCAGATATACCATAGCGGGAGCGTACTCGGAAGACGGTTGGAGACGGCCGCATATCAAAGGCGCCGTAGTCCGGTCGTAGGTAGCGGCGGTCGGTGCGGCCTCCGCGAACCAGTCGTGGCGCCCTTGGGCATGATTGGACGGGATTCCGGCCCAACTCGTCTACACCGCGTCCGTATTGCGGATTAAGGCTCCATGTGCGCGAACATGATGCATCCCCCAGGGCCCGGAAGACGGCAGACTACAGCCCGCCGCCCGGGTTTCCTCCACCGAACCGACCCGAGAACCCCCTCGGGAAACTCGGAAGCACTTCGACCGTCACCGTATGGCCCGCCTGGCCGGAGATGGACTTCTTGGGCACCAGTATCGTTTCACCAGCCGATAGGCCATGGGTCACGATGACATGGTTTAGTCCGATCAGCCCCAACTGGACCGGCACCTGTTGTCCATTGGCCAATGTGACGCTGTCGCGTTGGCCCTGTTGATGAACCGCCGCAATGGGCACCGCCACGCCGGTTTGCGACTTGACTTGGACAGACAGGTCAGCTGACATGCCCAGTTTTGGAATGGGCTTACCCGAAAGATTGGTGAATGTAATGGTGACAGGGTACGACGCGGTGCCGGACTGCGCCGACGAGACCATAGACACCGCCGCGATTGTGCCGCGATACTGGATGCCCGGCTCACCGGGCACCCCAATGCGGACGGACTGCCCCGGATGCAGCTCGCCAACCACCAGTTCCGAGACCGAGGCGGTGACGCTCACGTGGTTCACTTGGGCCACTGTGATGGATAAGGGGGTTTCGGAAGTGCCGCCGACGGACACGGACTGAACGGAAGCGCTCCGGCCGGCAAACCCGTGTCCACTGAACCCCGAGGATGAACTGCCAGACGCCGGAGCTGCGCTGGAACTGCCGGGCACCAGATCGCCGGGGGCCAAGTTGACCGCAACCACCGTGCCCTGCAGGGGGGAGGTTAAGGACTGGCCGTTGGCGAGCTTGGCCAGCACACTACCCGATGCCACCGCGGTCCCGACCTTGACGGGGATGCCGCTGACACTGGTGGGGGTGCCCGTGTAGGACACCGACACTTGATTGGAGCTCTGAACGGTGCCGGCCAGCGACACGTCCTTGATTACGGTTTCGGTTCCCACGGTGACGTGGGCCGTCGTGCTGGCTTCCACCGGGTGAGCTGGCCGCGTCACCCATGCGGCGGTGAACAGCGTCAGCGCCCCCAGCGCAATTACAACCTTCCCGTCCATGCGTAGTCTTCCTCCTCGAACGATGTTCCTGCCCATCTCAATCCACCCTCAGTGCCTGAGCCGGCCGCATCAAAGCTGCGCGCATGGCCGGCCACAATCCGAATATCAGGCCGACCCCTAGAGCGAAGCCGAATGCGAGCGCCGTCGTGGGCACGCTCACCGCCGTCGGCGATTTCAGGATACCGGACATGACATGGGAAAACCCGACGCCCGCGGCCACGCCGAGGAGGCCACCCAGACCTGACAACACCAGCGATTCGATAAGAAATTGGGCCATGATATCACGAGTCGATGCGCCCACCGCCTTGCGAATTCCGATTTCGCGGGTGCGCTCCGTCACGGACACCAACATAATGTTCATAATGCCAATGCCACCGACAATAAGAGAGATGCTGGCGACCCCGCCCAACAGGAGCGTTTCCACTCTGTTGACCGAACTGAGCGTCGAAAGAATTTGCGATTGCGCCGTCACGGTAAAGTCTTGGGTGGACCCGGTCCAGCGTAATAGTTTTTGGTCTAGACGCGCCACGACGGCGTTCACATTGGCGTGTGGCCCGGCAGACAAGTCGACCTCGGTGATGCCCGTCGACCCGAAGACTTGGCTGTAGGTGGTCCACGGGATCACGGCCAGATCATTGGGGTTCTTTCCAGCGGATGTTGCCTTCGCGGCGAGCACGCCCACGACATGAAACGGGACGCCGTTGAGGTTTACGATATCTCCGATGGGGTCTTGGCGTCCGAACAAAGTTTGCGCGTCCCCGGATCCCAACACGATGACCGGATTGGCTGCTTGGACATCCAAGGCTGAGAGAAAGCGTCCCTGGGCGACATGGTATCCCGTAATGCTGGCATAAGCCCCATTGGTGCCGTCTACGGAGGAGCTGAGCGTGGAGGCCCCCACACCTAGTGTGGCATTCCCCGACAGCACCGGAGCAGCTTGGCGCACCCCGTTCGTATTGGCCAGGGCCGTAACCTGGGTCGTGGTCAGGGGCTGGGGTTGCGTTGGGGAACCGGTGGCGGAGGTGGTTGGTCCAGCGCCGCCTCCGCGAAATCCAGAGGAAAAGGGATTATACCCTACGTTGGCGACAATCAGATTGGATCCCAGACCTTCAATGTTTTTGTTAATCGATTGCTGTGCGCCGTTGCCGAGGGACACCAGGGCAATGACGGCGCCGACACCAATGATGACGCCGAGCATGGTCAGAATCGAGCGGACCTTTTGTGTCCAGATGGCGCGGACTGAGATTTTGAGGGTTTGGCCGATCATGCGCTCACCTCACGATCCGCCACGATACGGCCGTCTTTAATTTCGATCATCCGCTGTCCCCGCAAGGCCACCTCGCGATCATGCGTAATCATCACGATGGTGTGACCCTCTTCAGACAAGGCATCGAACAATTTGAGCACCTCGTGGCCCGTTTGACTATCGAGATTACCCGTCGGCTCATCGGCGAGAATTAAGGGCGCTTGGGTCACAATGGCACGCGCAATGGCCACGCGCTGCTGCTGCCCGCCGGAGAGTTGGTTAGGCCGATATTTCATACGGTCCGTTAATCCCACATGCCGCAAGGCTTCTTCGGCACGTTCGTGCTGTTCACGCTGCGGCATCCGCTGGTACGCCAAAGGCAGGGCCACGTTCTCTAGGGCCGTCAATGTCGTGATGAGGTTGAAGTTTTGAAACACAAACCCGATCTGCTCCCGCCGGACGCGCGTCAATTGAAGCTCGCCCATGGCGGAGACTTTAAGGTTCCCAAGCATGTACGTGCCCCGAGACGGCACATCCAGACAGCCCAAAATGTGCATCAGCGTGGTTTTTCCCGATCCGGAAGGCCCCACGATGCTCGCGAATTCGCCACGATTAACGACCAAGTTGATATCACGCAGAGCCGGGACCTCTTGTCCTGCCATCAGATAATGCTTGGCCACGTCTTGGAGTTGAAACAGTATGTCCATCATCAACCTCCAAACCCGCCACCGAGGCCTGGACCGCCAAAGCCGCCGACCCCGAACCCGCCACCGAATCGACCCGTGGGACTAGACGCCCCGGAACTGGTTTGTGCGGCGGGATTGGGGACCAAGATCTGTTGGTGGGCGGACAGGCCGGACACAATTTGCGTGTCACTGCCGTTGGTCAATCCTACGACCACCGCTTTCGCCACGGGAACGGTTGTTGCCGTGCGGGAGAAGGAACCGCGAGCGGAACTTGAGCCTCGACCGCCGAAACCACCGCCGCCAAACCCACCTGCACCGGTGCCGCCGAATCCTCCCGAACCGAAACTGGGCGTCGGCAGGGACTTCTTCGGGACGAGCACTTCCTCCTGCCCGTTAACGGTTTCGATGGCCGAGGTGGGGACATAGACCGCGTCCGTGATAGTGCCAGTGTCGATGGTGGCCGTGACACTCATGCCCAACAGGATGCCGGAGGGATTCGACACGGTGACGGTGACGGGGTAGGTGACCGTGCCCGACGATCCAGAACTCCCTAAATCGCCCACGGTGGTCACGGTACCCGAGTAGGACTTGTTGGGCAGTGCCGGCAGGGTGAGCTTGACCGTGTCACCCACTTTGACATTGCGCACATCATCTTCCGAGACGGTGACCTGGGCATAGACCGTGTTCATATTCGCAACGATCAATAACGTTTCGCCCGCGGACACATAACTCCCGGCGGAAGCGTCCAAGCTCACGACCGTGCCGGCGATGGGACTGGTGACCGTTTGGCCGCCGGTCAGGGTGGCGACGGTCTCCCCCTGGGTGACCGTCTGTCCGAGCTTCACATGGATTTGGGAAATCTGTCCAGTTTGGGGCGACTGCACGGTGGCCTCGTTGGTCGGGGCGATCGTGCCGCTCGCGGAAATTTGTCCTTCGAACGTGCCTTGTTGGGCGGCTTCGGCGAGATAGGCGGCCAGACGTCCGGTCGCAGCTGCAGTGGGGTAGTGCTGCCGTGTGGCCCAATAGCCGACACCGCCACCTACCACCACCACGCCGACGCCGACCCATGCCCACAGCTTCACACGGGACTTCATCTTGGGGTTTGCTCCTTTAAATAAACGTGATTTTCCCTAACGTAATGGAGAGATGTTGCCAGACTGTTTCGGATAGACGTTTCGGAGACGAGGAGAGTTTGGGCTGAGATGCGGTCCGGGATGTGCGGTTCGCAGAGAGCCGAGTGACGATCCACGCGGGCGTCGAAACGGACCTATGCGGCCTTGCTCGCGTTACCTTGTTAGAGATGACCGATGTCGAACTTGCACCATATTATCGCGCCCGCTTAGTTCCGTTTGACAGTGGCGCTTACCGTCGGAAGCAATGAACTGTTCCTCATGGTCGTTATGCGCCATCCTGAATGCGGCGCCACGGCCCCAGTGTCCGTGACGTGGTGTCGGTTGGGCTCCATTCCCGGCCACTGGTGGCGGGGACGACGGGGGCAAAACTTAGTGGTTCTGGGCCCAAAGGCATGCGCCCGCTTTGAACGAACAGAAGTCCGGGGACGCGGGCGGGACTCGTCCCTGCCGGGCATCAATCTACGATGATCACCCTGCCGGACCCGAGAGACTTCACGGCACATACCGATTGGGATCAACGGGGGCAAATGTGACATATGAGGTGTGCCCGAGCTGAATCTGTCGGTGAGCCCGTGACAGTGGATTGGTGCCTCGCGAGACGTATGGGTTTTGTGGTCGGGTTCGTGGAGTTCCTGATGAGCGGCCATTCGATGTGCTAGACTAACCCAAAAACAATGGTCAATGGAGGCTCTCATGGTCGAACTCGAATTGGATCACTGGAAACACCAGCTTGGCGAGCATCCCTTATATCGGGCGATTACTTCCGTGGAGCGTCTTCGCGTCTTTATGGAGCATCATGTGTATGCCGTGTGGGACTTCATGAGTCTCGCCAAACGGTTGCAACAGGAGCTGACGTCCATCGACGTGCCCTGGACGCCGGGGGCGGTGCCGGGGTTTGCGCGGCTTATCAATGAGATTGTCCTGGAGGAGGAGTCCGATCAGGATGGTCGCGGGGGCTATGCGAGCCACTTTGCCCTGTATTTAGAGGCGATGCGAGAAGTTGGGGCCGACACACGGGCGGTCGAACAGGTGGTCGGCGCAGTGGCCCACGGCCAGCCTCCCGAGGAGGCGATGGAGGCCGCGGGCGCGCCCGCAGCCGCTCAGGCGTTCGTGTCACACACCCTGACGATCGCCCGCCAGGCGCCCCTGCATGGGGTAGCAGCCGCCTTCTTTTATGGGCGGGAGGACTTGATCCCGACCCTTTTTAGCGCGCTCATGAGGCAATGGCGGCTCGATGGGCGTCCTGTGGAGCGTTTCGTCTATTATCTGGACCGGCATATCGAAGTCGACGGGGACAAACACGGCCCGATGGTACGGCGTCTTCTGGAAGCGTTATGTGAGGGCCGACCCGATCGTCTGGACGCCAGTCGGGACATCGCCCAACGGGTGATGCGCGCACGGCTCGCCTTGTGGGACGCCATCGACCAAGCGATGGTCTGAGGCCCGAACTAGCAGCTTGTGTGAATAGTCCCGAACATCCGGCGCAAAAAGGACTTCGCGACCCGGATGGCGAAATAAAAACTT
>NZ_JABBVZ010000149.1 GCF_012933365.1 Sulfobacillus harzensis
TGGACGGTTTAGTTCAGCCTGGCTTTTCCCGGCTGTCCCGTGAGAAAAATGGATCTTGACATTTAACCGCGGGACTTGGGTTATGGCACCAGGTGCCAGGTTGGGCCGCCATGGTCTTGGCTGACGGATTTGATGGGGGCATATTGGCCGCTCCACCATGCTTGAATCCGATTTTGATACCAGAGTGAGAGCGGATTTTCACTTTGTCCTCCCGGGTACACCCCCAGAGCTTGCGGAGGCTGCGATGGTCCTTGCCAGTTGACAATCATGCGCCAACTGGGTCCGGCGGATGAGACAAGGCCCCCATCGGCCGCATCTACCGTCCAGGAGTCGCCGCCGCTGGGGCGCGGTCCATAGCCAAGAGCCGCTATTTGAGCCAACGACGGGAACTCGCGTGCATGAACCCGCCCCCACTGCCACTGGCGGGGATTGGAACCAAGTTTGACCGCAAGTTTGCGGACCGTCTGTTGGAAGGCTTTTGCCATAATCTCCGCTGCGGTTCGCTTTTGACCTGAAGGCAAGGAGAAGGCCGGGTTGGTCGGGTCGTGGGCCGTCCAGGCCTCCAAGTCATCCACCAAGGGATTGCCGACCTCACTGGTCGTGGCCAAGGCCAAATTGGGATCTGCCTTAACCGGCACGTGGTCCGCGTTCCACCACGGGCCAAAGGTGTCTTGCAGGTATTGGTTAATGAAAAACCACCAGATGGTCGCTTGAGGACTGGTGACCCCCATGCTGCCGTTCCACTGGCTCATGAGCTGGGCGGCTTGCTGATCGGTGGTTGTCAGGGCGGTTCCCTTTAGGGCGTGAAGCACCTCGGGCACCATGGTCTGGGCCAGCACGTCCTGCTTGTTCGATTGCAGGCGGGCGAAGTCGGCCGGGGTCAAATGGGTGGCGTTTTTGAGTGTGTCATATATCTGGTCGGCACGAAACCCGGTCGAAAAGAAATCCATGGAGGTGCCGACGTAATAGGGATAGCGGCTTGAGACCTCACGTTGGTTGGCGGAAAACACAAATCCTGAGGCGGGATCGTAGGACTGTGGCACAGCGTTGTACGGGATGGTGCCGCTCACATCATCGGCTCCCGTACCGGAAAGAACGGTCCAAGGCTGCCCGTGCTTCACTTCGGCATAATAGCCGGCGGAGATGAGGCCGATGTTTCCGTGGCGGTCAGCATAAATAAAGTTTTGGCCGGGAGCATGCCAGCGGGAGAGGGCGCTTTGAAACTCGGAGAAGTTCGTCGCTTGCAGCAGGGAGAGCATCACCGAGATGTCAGGAGAGGGCAGCGCTCCAATCCAATCGACGGCTAGGGTCTCCCCCGACTGAGTCATCATCGGCCCGTGCACCGTCAATTTCACCGTTAGGTTTACCGATTGTTGTCCTTTGACGGGAATGGTGTATTGAACGGTTTTCATGGTTCGCCAGGCGCCATCCCAGAAGTATTGATTGCGGTTCTTGGGGTTGATTTTTTCGCGGTAGAAGAAGGTAGCCTGGTTTTGCACGTTTGTGAGGCTCCAAGCAATGTTGTGATTGCGGCCGATGAGTATCATGGGCGTCCCGGGAATGGAGACCCCGGTGAAGTCGTATCCGGGCGCCTGTCCCGCAAGTTGGTACCAAATGGACGGCAGTGTTTGGCTGAGATGCGGGTCGCCGGCCAGCATCGGCTGCCCGTTGGCCGTCTTAGCCCCGGACACCGCCCAATTGTTGCTGTCGGAAAAGGCATGATGAAAGCTTTGGGTGAGGGCCGCAACGTCCTTTAGTGCGGTGTTGTCCGCCCCGGCTGTCGAACCAAGTCCCTCAACGGCCGTAGCTGATGGCGTATTGGGCAAGGCGCCGGTTGGCACGCCGCCCTTGAGACTGAAGGGGGTCTGAATGCGTGCGGTAGACTCCATGGGCGTCAGCGGTTCTTTGAGATACGGGCCGAGGTCATAGGGGTGCTGGGTATTGGGCTCATCGACCGGAACCCAGGCTGAGGCACGCTGAGGACCCAGAGACTGTTGCAGTAGGTTGTATTCGATGGGCGCCGTGGTGTAGTCCAGGTCTTGGGTCATGTCTCCTTGAATGACTAAGGTATCGATGGGCGTCCACGGTGCGGGGCGATAGTTCAAGAGCTTAAACATTTCCGGAAGGGTTCCCTGGCGCTCATCTTGCTTAATGAGGTCATTCACTCCCGCGGAGTAAGCGAGCAGGGCGGCACGGGTGGAGCTGGCCGGCGGGAGAGCCGCCCAATTAGCCCGGGCGGTTCGTAAAAGACCCAGTTGAAGTTCGAATCGATCGGATCCTAAGGCGGCCTTGCCCACGACTTGAGAAAGCAGCCCCTCGCCCTGTCGGCGCATCAAATCCATTTGGAAGAGACGGTTTTTGGCTTGAACGTACCCAATGGCGAGGAACAGATCGTGGTCGGTCTGGGCTTTGATATAGGCCGTACCCCGAGGACCAAAGCTCACCGTGACCGGGTGATGGAGCCCGGGCAGCACCAATCGCTGGCTGGTGGGAAGTTGGGCGTCTTTGGCATTGGTCCAGATACCGGTGGCGGGATTGAAAGTGCTGGCCAAGGGGGGCAAAGGACCTACGCCTCGGAGGGTGAGATCCAGCACCAAGGCGGTGAATCCAATCGCAAGAATGAGCGACCAAAGTCGGCGTTTGGGTGTCATGTTATTCCCCCAAAAATATTGTCATCATTGACAATTCGCTCGAAGGGGAAGATTTCCTGCAAATGACCCCATTGCTTATGAAGATCGCGTTTCCCAACGGTTCAGCACCCTATCGGGACGATCGGAGCCCCATGGCATCCACGCCCGCCTCCACCGTGCTTGCGATCCGGCCAATACTCCTATTTGGAGCGGCCGCACACCGTGCACGCCCCCGACCTCACTTGACGCCTGCTCCGAAGCCGTTATCTCCGGGACCATCTGTGGCTTTCCCGGTGCAGTCGTGGAGATGGCGTTGTTCTGCCGTGATCGGGGCCCGTCGCGGCTGGTTAGTCCGGGACGGGCGCCCATGACAGCTTTAAACTATACTCGGCCGCTGATTGGCCTGCCAAATGGCCCGTTGAAAAGGCGACGGTGATGTTGTAGCCGCCCGTATGCGCATGCACATCCATCACTTCGCCAGCAAAATAGAGGCCCTGACAGCGCTTGGACCCCATGGTGCTCGGCTGGATGTCTTTGACCGACACCCCTCCTCCCGTGACAGTGGCCTTAGCCAAAGGTAAGGTTCCGGCGATGGGAAGGGGAAATGCCTTAATCAATTTGACAACCGCCTCGAGAACCGGATTGCCGACTTCTGCCATGGCTTGATGAGGGTCTAATGCGAGGGTGCG
The DNA here is from genome assembly GCF_012933365.1 of Sulfobacillus harzensis. Lineage (GTDB taxonomy): Bacteria > Bacillota > Sulfobacillia > Sulfobacillales > Sulfobacillaceae > Sulfobacillus_B > Sulfobacillus_B harzensis. The sequence continues at coordinate 3,320 of NZ_JABBVZ010000149.1, forward strand.
AAGTATTTCCTCCATTAATCGTTCTGGCACCCATTCAAGAACGTGGGTCTTCAGCTCCTTGCGCCCCTTCTGGCGGCCCATTTTCAAGTGGCCGAGGATATCCGATCCAGATATGGCAGGGAGAACGTCAATATATGCGGTGAGCGCCTCCGCTGGATTTTTTCGAAGCGCTGTTGAGACGTAATGGCTGACCCTCAGGGCCGCGGGACCGGTGAGCCCAAAGTGGCTAAACATGACATCCCCCTCTTCCTGAGTGAGCCGCTTAGCTCGTCCGTCCGTCAATGTGACGACAACGTCCCTGAGGGACAGTCCTTGCAGCCGCTTGGCTTGGATAACGGGGGCATGGCTCACAAGCGGCACCTCGGTGGGATAGGGATCAATAATGGTATGGCCTAACGCGCGGGCCCAGGGATACGCGTCTCCAGTGCTGCCGGTTTGGGGCACGCTGGCGCCGCCCGTGGCGACGACCACGGCCCGGGTGCGGATGAGACGGCCGTCGGCTAGTTGCACACCCACGATGCGCTCATCGCGCGCTACTAATCCCGAAACGGCCGTATCTTGCCAGACTTCGACACCAAGACGATAGACTTGCGAGACCAGGGCTTGCACAACCGTACTGGCCTTGTCGCTTGCTGGAAAGACTCGCCCGCGGTCTTCTTCCTTCAGGCGAATCCCCAGCGACTCAAAAAGGCGCGCACATCCTGGTTGGAAAACTGGGTGAGCGCGGAATAGAGAAAACGGGCATTGCCCGGAATATTGGCCATTAACGCTTCGAGCGGTTTGGCGTTGGTCACGTTGCAGCGGCCCCCGCCGGAAATGCCCAGTTTGCGGCCGAGCTTGTGCCCCTTTTCGATAAGAAGGGTTTGTCCCCCGGCACTTTGCGCGGCAATGGCCGCCATCAATCCTGCCGGCCCGCCGCCAATCACGATGACATCCACCATGCTGACATTGTGCCACGGCCCGAAACCATTTAAAACCTATCTTGCATGCACCGGTGTGCTCATATTATCCTTTGATTGCCATTTTCTTCGGGCAAAGTCTTTCTTAGGAGGGTTTGTATGATTGCGGTAACCGAAAATCGCCGCTTCACGGCGCTTGCGGGTCTCACACCGCTGAAAAAGCATTGGGCGGGACAATTAGCCTTGGTGGTGGCCGGTAGTCTAGTGGTGGCGCTGTTAGCGCAAGTGAGCATTCCGCTTCCGTTCACCCCAGTCCCGGTCACCGGGCAAACGTTGGCCGTTTTGTTGGTCGGCGGCGCATTGGGTGGATGGCTGGGAGGGCTTAGCCTCGTCCTATACCTGGCCGAGGGAGCCGTAGGATTCCCGGTGTTTGCCGGCCATGCCAGCGGTTTGGCCTCGTTTGGAGCCACCGGGGGGTATCTGGTCGGTTTCGTGGTAATGGCCTTTGTGGTGGGACGCTTGGCTGAGAAGGGATGGGACCGTTCGATTTTGACGTCAATTTTAGCCATGGTCATTGGTGAGGCGATCCTCTATGCCATCGCGGTACCCTGGCTTGGCGTTTATGTCGGTTTTTCCCACGCTATTCCCATGGGATTTCTGCCCTTCATTTTAGGCGATGCCTTGAAGATGTTGATTGCGGGAGGCCTGTTCCCGGCCGCTTGGAAGCTGGTGGGTTCACGGCCCAGTGCGAAGGATTAACAGAGAGAGGCCGCTTCGGCGGCCTTCTTTGTTTGGGGACAAATGATAGCATCAAGACAAGGTCAACAGTGAGAATACGATGAGGAGGACTTAATGGACCGGGAAACGCGAAAATACTGGCAGGCGCAACGAAAGCAAATGTTGGCCCGGGACCGGCGTCAACGCCGGTATTTCGGACAAGACATGATGGTCACGAAAATCTTGATTGCCCTGATGATTGTGGCCTTTATCGTGGAGCGGTTCGTTCCAGGGGTCATCGCGCTAGCCACGAGCGGGCCGGGTGGCATTGTGCTCACCCTGCTGATTTCGGCTTTATCTCCGGGCAGTTTTATTGGCCTCTTGTTTGCGGGGTTTTTCCTCTGGATTATCGGGTCCCAAATTGAAGGACTAACTCAATGGTGGCAGTACCTGATAATCTTTTTTGGATCCGGCATTGTCGGGGGATTGGCCACCAGTCTCATTGGCGCGGGACTGACGGGCGGGACCTTTGCCTCCTTCGGGCTTGCGGGGGCCTATGTCGCGGTGATGGCCAGCCGACGTGTGGGAGGGGCGGCACAATGGGCGATCTTGCTATTGGCTATTAATGTGGTGCTGTCGGGATTTCAAGCGGCGACGCTGGCCGGCATGTTGGCCGCATTTTTTGCCGGATTATTGATTGCGCGGGCGATGAAAGTTTAACGGTCTGACCCCTGATGCCGAAAAAGGCACTCATTTGGCGAATGCTATAAGTGGACAAGCAGCAGGGGGTGGGACAAAAGGGAAAACACGTTCTCGTAAGAGGCGGTAGCAACGGTCTAGGGTTGGCGATGGTGGAGGCATTGCTTGCCAACGGGACTCAGGTCGCCATCGCTGCACAGAGCGCTTGGCATCGACCGTGATTTCGGGATCGGGGATTCGCGGTCCTAGCGGTGCCGCTGGATGTTCGCGATGCGGAATCGTGGATGCGGCCCGGGATGCCATTGCCCGTTTCTGGCCACGGCTCGATATGGTGGTAAATAATGCGGGGATTGGCATGCGCATGGTCAACGAGCGTTTCATGACCCAGCCCTTGCTATTTTTTTCGTGTGAGGGTTTTTCATAACCCGAAGTCCTTGATTTGCAATGCTTGTGGGGTCTGAGAAAATTTCTTTCCCCCTGAATT
>NZ_JABBVZ010000014.1 GCF_012933365.1 Sulfobacillus harzensis
GGGCGCGTACGCGCCCCTGTTGGAGTCTCGTATTTTCGTGTTCATACCCTTGGTGTAGCAGATTTTGGGATTTTCCGCCAGTATTACTGCCAAAATAGCGCCATCATCCCATTGTTACCGACTATGACGCAGTCCTGCCGACCCTGGTCTGTCCCATAATTCATACCATCCACGTGATGGCAACTCAGCATCGGAGCCCAGCACTTAAGAGTTGGACCGCCCCGGGGCCACTGATACACTGAATGAGAACTGACCGTTACAACGTTAAACCTTTCACTAATTGGTGGGCGGCACTGGATCCAGGAGGCGATCTGGGCATGGAGGGGGCGCGCATACGGTGCGACTTTTCTCGCTAAGGGCGACATTTTAATCGGAAGGGATATAAACAATGGACACCAGCGATTCCCGTTACGTCGCTTCCCAATACGCGACCGAAGAGAAGCTTCAGATTCGGATAGACACCCATCGCCATTATGGCATCGGACAAGGTGGCGACATTTTCGACCGAGTAACCCAAGCCATGACTCAGGTACAGGCTCATCCCGAACGAATTTTGGATGTCGGTCCTGGTACCGGCACCTGGTATCGGGCGATGCGAGGCGCGCTGGGGCCTTTGCCGTTCTATACTGGCATGGATCAGTCGGAGGGCATGATCGCAAGCTTACGCCAAATGCTGATCGGCGATTCGCGCAGCAAGGCCATGGTGGGCGATGCCCAGACCCTTCCCTGGCCGGATGGCACATTCGCCTGGGTTGGCCTGCATTTCATGCTTTACCACGTGCCGGACATTGCGAGAGCTCTGTCGGAAGCATATCGGGTGCTGCAGCCAGGAGGCGTCCTGACCGCGTGTACAAACGGTCGTGAGCCGTACCGCGAGCTCTGGGAACTCGGCGACCAGGTCGCCCACGAACTCGGTTTGCCAGGGGCTGCGCCTCTCATGTCGGACCGTTTCAACTTAAGCAATGGAGCGGCGTTCTTTCCGGACCCTCCACGCGTATACAGCTTTGTGGGCGGATTTCGGTTTCCCCAGGCTGAGCCGGCCGTACGCTACATGGCCTCGGGGCCCATTCGCTCCCATTTGGGCGAGGCCGCGGACGATCCGGATATGACCGTCCGTGCCCTGAACCGGCTGGCCGATCTCATTCAGGAGCGAATCGCGCAGGACGGCGTGTTTGAGGTCCACTCCTCGAGTGGCTTTTTTCTGCTGGAGAAACAGGGATAGTGCCGACGGGCGCGGTCGATGCATGGCTGAACATTTGACCCGTAATGAAACTTATTTGGCGTGACGAAGATTTACCATGCAATATCGTCCGGGTATTCCTTCACGAGAGTGAGCTCATCTACCCGGCACCCTTGAGCCAAGGCTTCCCGCCAGATGTCGCGTACCAAATCCTGATATTCGGCCCCTCTTTCCACCATCCGCTTGACCGTGGTCAACAGCGCTCTTTGGCGCTCTTCACGACTCTCAAGATAGAGATAGCGGATGTTCAGAAGGTCCAAATATTGGTCCATATACTCTTCCATCCATGGATAATCGCGATGCATCAGCGTCATCATGCGATGATAGGAAGCATCCGTCACGGCCTCCTTAAGGCACTTTGCGACTTGGCTCTGAAAGAGACGAACCTGGGCAATGGCGCCATCCCAGGCCGCGCGTTTGTCCGTGAGTGGATTTCGGGCTGAGTTGGCCATCTTTTTTGCTGTCAGGCGAATGAATTGGTTGAGAGCCGAAACCACAAAAAGGAGCTCAGGATAATAGATTGAGACCTTGTAATAGAGATTTTGCTCAGGAGCAATAATCCCGTGCCAGCGCATTCGTTCCCGGTCCATGTGGTTTGGGACGAACTCTACCTCGCGGTCGCCTTGAAAGGCATGCCGAATGTCATAGCATACCCCCAAGACCCGAAGTCGGGCGCTATCGAAGGTCTGATATTCGCCGTCTTCGCCGACAATCGCATGGAGTGCCATATACAAGGACTCGAGATCTTGATAATCGCCGGCAATGCGGATTCCCGCCAAGTTGGGCGTATTCTGCAACGTAAGCAGTGCTTATTCCCTCCTCGTGATTTCCAGGATGTTCAGCGCAAAGCATTTGTCTGAATCTAAGCACACTGGCACGGCAACAGCACGTCTCAAGCTGCAACCGGCACGGAACCGACGCGACTCAGTCCAACAGCGAATCCCAATTTTTCGCTTAGAACGAGGTCTCGGAGAAATAATATGGCATAATTCCCCCAAGACAACCGAGGCAGGCGGTTGGCCAACGTCAGTCGTATGCCCTTTTCTGAGAATGATCAGGGCCGCTCGGGCACCCTAGTTCCAAAGAAGCAGCGCGCAACCACCACTCACGGCGGAAAATCAACCATTGACCCAAAAACGCGCATCAAAAGAGGAGGCCTCCCGTACAATGCGAACACCACGGCTTATTACCGGACCATTCACCCCTAGAGGAGGAACCCACACACATGGAGCAGATGCGCATGTCTGATCGGATGCGCGATCGCTGGGTGTCTCACCATATCCGGCAACGGTTGGTGGGCGTTTTAGGAATTTTCGAAGACATGATCTATGTGTTGCTGGCCTTCAGTCTTTTCGCCGGTGCTCTTTATATCATCGTGGATACGGTGGTCCATCTGGATCTCACTTCGCTGTCCAGCTTCATCAACAGTGTTTTAGACCGCTTTCTCATTGTTCTGATGTTGGCGGAACTCCTGCACACCTTGTTGCTCTTCTTAAAAACTCACCAGTTCCGTCATCAGCCCTTCTTGATCGTTGGCATCATTGCAGCCATCCGTCGGATTCTGGTCATCACCGCCAAAGCAGCCGTAAATCGACCTGAAGTCCACGTATCAAGCTATCTCCTTGATCTCGGCGTGACCACCTTCGTTGCTCTAGCCCTGACACTGGCCCTCCGTTGGAGCCCCAAGCAGGACGAGTTTTAATTAAGCAATCCGTCGTGAGCGAGCCCGAATCAAAAATAACTCACAGGAATGTCGCCACCCGTGGATACCGATCCCCCATCACCGGCTATTCACGAAGAGTCGCCACCAATCGCGAAGGATACAGCAATAAATCCAGTCCGTCGTCGATATGACGGACCACGATATTGGCTGCCAACACAGCCCCAAGCGCAGCACCTTCTGGGCCAATGACCGCGATGGCCAAATCGGCTGCCTCGAGCATGGCCCGGTCATTGGCCCCGTTGCCGATGGCGGCCACGCCTCCCGGGAGCGAACGAACTAACGCCTCTTTATCCCGGGTGGCCCGAATGACATGGCATTCCATCCCGAGCCGCTCAGCGAACGATGTTACTGTTCCATAAGTGTCGGCCGTGGCAATCAGCGCGTGAAAACGCTCCGCCACTTGGGCAAGACGTCTCGCGGTCGAGGCCGCCACTTGCCCATCTTCCGCCAGAGTTCCATTAAAGTCCAAAACTAGGTGACGGATGTGAAGCGGCTCCCGACCGGGAATTTCTTGATCGATGCCAATCGCCGGACTTTTTTTCGGATTAGTTTCCCCCACGCTAACTCCCCGCTTTCGTACATAAGGCATACACTTCTCGTTCATCCTACCACGGGAGGTATGTCGATGGCCGCCTTGAACTTATGGAATCCTGCCTTGGGCCTTTCCATCCCTATGGTCATTCTGACCGCGTACCTCTTGGGAATTCTCCACGGAATCACCCCAGACGAGCACACCTGGCCTATTACCTTTAGCTACGCCATTGGCGCCTATTCCACGCGCGGAGGGCTTGTCGCCGGTCTGACGTTTTCGTTCGCCTTTACCATACAGCGCGGCATCGCCTCGGAACTTTCGTATTTGGCCCTCGCCCGGTGGCTGCAAAACCCCACCGTGGATTTATGGGTCTATGTCGTCGTGGGATTGGCGATGGCCCTAGCCGGTCTATACATGAAGAATACCGGGCACGTCGTACACATTCATGGGACGGGCACCCACATTCATAAAGACGACCAACCCCAAATGATTCCCCCTAGCATGGCACTCGTCCACGGATTCATCGCCGGCTGGGGATTCGGCGCCTTTGCCCTCATCATTTATACGGTGCTCGCCCCGTCCATGGGCCGTGCATCTCTGGGCTGGGTTCCCGGCGTGGCCTTCGGCCTCGGCACCATGACCATTCAGGCCACTGCCGGCGCCCTGTTCGGCCGCTGGATGCGACAGTTGCGGCTGCCTGAATCCGTGGCCCGTCAAGTGGCCCGCCGCACTGCCTCAAACACGCTCTTTTATGGAGGAAGCGCCTTCATTGTGGCGGGCGTCGGCGGACTCATGTTTCCGCAGACGATGTCCTGGTCTATCGCCACCCCACTACATGTTCATAACCTGCATAATCTCGGAATCGGTTTCGCCTTGGTCACCTTTACCGTCATCATCGTCGGTCTGGGCACTCTCATCCGTTCCATGCGCGAAGCACGCCGTCTGGTCATGGGGCGTTAACAAGTCCGCCGCATGGAGACACTCACTCGTCAAGATGTTGTACCTCTCGGCAGAATCACCTGCTCCCGTTACGCTCACCAAAGTTTTGAACTATAATACCCTACGGGGTAATTAAATCATGTAAGGGAGGTCATCCATGGTTCGCCATTTGTCCCCGGAGCGGGTTGCATCTATGGCCCGATCCGGCCAAGCTCTCATCGTTGATGTGCGGGAGGCATCGGAATACCGAGCTGGCCACATTCCCCGTGCCAAACACATTTCACTCAGCCAACTCGTGCATCGCCTGCGCGAAGTGCCGCGGGACAAGACCGTGGTTGTGGTCTGCCGATCGGGCAACCGGTCGTCTCGGGCGGCGGAACTCCTCATGGAAGCCGGATACCGAAATGTTTACAACATGTCCGGCGGGATGCAAAACTGGAAGGGTCCAGTCGACGGGTAATGTCCACACTCGTGCGCGGCCCGAAAATTAGGCGTGCTTGGGGCAGTCAGGAGGGAACCATTTGACCGGTGTCGTATTTCAATTAAACGAAGGTGCACCAGAGAAGCAGCGCATGGTGCTGAGAAACATTGTCAACCTGATGCACGAGATGCCCGATCTCTTCATTGAACTCGTCGTGCACGGGGCTGGGCTCTCGCTGGCCGTCGCCACCGAAACCACGCTCAAAGACGAAATAGCCGACTTGCAAGACAAGGGCGTTACCATAGCCGTCTGCCAGAACACCATGCAGGCGCAAAATCTCACCGCCTCCGATTTGTTGCCAGGCATGACCATGGTCCGGGCTGGCATTGCGGAAATCGTTCGCCGCCAGCAGGAAGGATTCAGCTATGTCAAGCCATGAGGCACCACGTCTCGATTTACCCGGATTCGACACTCTCATCGACCTCGTCGGGGACCCGGGCGACGCTGATCTATACCTTTTTCTCAACGGCAATCAGTTTATGGTCATGCCAGAATTGCTCACGGCGTTTCGTGCACGCCACCCCCAGTTTTCGCGGATTTATTATGAAACCCTGCCACCAGGCCTGCTGGCGCACCAGATCCAAGCGGAAGGTAGGATTCACATTGGCTCGCTCATCCTCACGGTGTATCCCGACGTTTTCACGGCCGGCCGGGGGGAAATGGATCTTCTCAAAGAAGAGGTGTTGGAGCCATTGCCCTACGCGGAAAATCGCTTGGCGCTGGTGGTCCAACCAAAAAACCCCAAGCAGATTGCTGGATTTCAGGACCTTGCCCGCGAGGATATTCGGGTCGCCATGCCCAATCCTGAGACGGAGGGCATCGCCCGCTTGGCGCGCCATGCCTTAGATCTGGTCGGTGGCGAATCATTGGCCAACGCCGTTTTTCGCCATAAACAGGACCTCGGGACAACTCTCCTGACGACAGTGCATCATCGAGAGACAGTAGATTGGATTGAGCGCGATCGGGTCGACGTCGGTGTCGTATGGCAGAGCGAGGCCGCATGGGCCCGCGCCACACACCGCCGGGTAGAGTCTATCCCGCTTGATGACTTTTTAGAGAATCCCGTGGGCCAATATTTCGTCGCGGGTCTCAAGCGGGCCCCGCACCCAGAAGCTCGCGATGCCTACTTGACCTTTCTCCAAACATCAGAGGCTCAGGCTATCTATGCCCGCTACGGATTCATGCCGCCCGAGGCCCATTCCACGGTTTTTTCGGGATTCTAAGGCACGCTAAAACGGGGCGGGCAAGATGCTCATTTTGCCTCGCTCCCCCTGACATGCTTCCACCGGCGAACCACTTGCGGGAGCGTGGCAAGTGCGGTACAACGGATGGGTGAATGGAGGGAGTCCGCGGCAAATTGGGGCGCCCACACCACCAATGCTTTCCGTTCTCCATAACCGCCAATGTTTACGCGGAGGCTTTTTAATGCACTGGTTGAAAAACGGTTTGTATCCGACCAAGGTCTCACCCTGGGCGCTTGTTTGGGGAGCGTTGCTGCTCCTCCTATTGGCTTTGCTCGACCACCTGCTCCACCACTGGACAATCTTCCTGGTACCGCCGTTTGTGGCCATGCTCAGTATCCTCTTGTACCTTCCGCAGCAACCAGTGGCTCAACCTCTGCCGGTTATTCTCGGCAGCACCCTGTCCGCCGCGCTCGGGGGTGGGGTTGCCATCTTGTGGCATGGACCGCTGGCCGCCGCTATTGTGGGAAGTTTTCTTTTACTCGCCCTTCCCAGGGCTGGCATTTATCATCCCCCCGGGATCGCGCTCTCCATGTATCCGCTGCTCTTAAAGCCAGGCCCCTGGTTTGCATTGGCGGTCGTACTGCCCTTCACGCTGGTCGCCGTCTCGACTCATATTGCGTTGTCGCGGCTGATTCCCGGATGGCCCCCATACCCTCGGAAAGAGCGCCATCTGAACCCCTCATCGGATTGACGGCGACAGCTTTGTCCGAGTCGCGGGTTGCCGGCGACATCGTTGACGGGCGCCCCGCAAGGAAAGCGCCGATGATAATGAACACGCCCCCGATTAAATCGCCCAAGGACAGCGATTCATGCAGCAGCAACAGCCCCAGAACCACCGTCCAAATCGGCAATAAATTCATGAACGGCCCCGCTGCGGCGGCACCCACCCGCGCCACGCCTGCGGTCCACAATAGATAGGCGATGACTGACGCGGCGGTGCTGACATAAAAAAGGGAGACTATGCCCACAGCCGCCAAATGAACGGACTCCGTGTGCCAGAGAGCCAAAGCGGTCAACGAACTCATCATCGCTCCCACCGCCGCGGCACCGGTCGTCAAGGTGATCGCATCAATTCGACGGCTAAACTTTTTCCCGTACACGGTGTAGAGTGACCATGCGACAGCCGCCGCCAACAGCTCTCCGACGCCTCTGGACACCATCAGATGACCAGTCGCACCGCCCCCGACTAAAACGGCAACACCCACCACCGAAACTAATGCCCCGCCCCATTGCAGCCATGTCACGCGCTGTTTGAGCAATAAGACGCTAAGAATCATGATGATGACCGGCATGGTCCCGGAAATCAGCCCGGCTTCCGCTGCTCCCACGTGGCCGAGGCTAAGATAGGTGAGTGCGGAAAACACAAACATGCCTAACAGTCCCATCCATAAGAGCGCCTTCCATTCATGCCATGGAAAGCGCCGTCGCGTAACTTTCAAAATGCCGATCAAAATGAGGCTCGAAAGAATCCACCGCACAGCGTTCAGGACCAGCGGGGATATCTGAAAGGCCAACACCCGACCCGCAATGTAATTTCCGCCCCAAAGTAGGGTGGCTAAGACCAACCAAGCCATGCCTTTTCTCATCCACCACACCCCATGCCGTTCGATGACTGTTGCATACTGACACTTGCACGCTCATGCCCCTTGCAGTAATATTACCGAACCAGACGGATCGTGGGAACGCAACCCCCGGGCAACTTAGCCTGATACCCTGTTCGCGGCCGTTGGTCATAGACATTTCACGCATGGAGGATTGCGATCATGGCGAAAATTGCCTTTTGGATTACCGCCGGCCCCGACCAGCCCCTGAAAGCGCTGTCGGGACTCCGCCTCGCCCAACGTCTGAGGACGACTCGGGATCAAAAAGATGTGCAGGTTTATCTGTTTGGACCAGGAGTGGGCCTCACAACGGATTCCAACCCGCAAATTCAGGAGGTCCTGAAAGACCTGCGCGAGGCGGCTGTGCCGGTTCATGCCTGCCCTGCCAACGTCAAACAGTTGGGATTGGATGAGGCGGCCGTATTAGCCACCGGAGTCGCGCTGCGGCCCGCGGGCGAAGTCCTGCTGGAACTGGTCGACCAAGGATACCAGGTGGTCGGAGTCTAAGATTCCTCGCACGGCGCCAGGTGAGGGGCGGCAAAGAAGCCGCCCCTCACCTCGCGTCCCGACACCCGCCTATGGATGCTGGCCACTTCAAGAGGTTGCACCCTTTAGCGCTGTCGCCTTCGCCCCGCGCGCCTTGAGGCGCCACGTCTCATAACTCAGCAATAGAACCAGCAGGAGAGGTGAAGCAGCCACTTGAAGGAAGGCACCAAGTGTCAACGGCTGTTGCGAGTTGCGAAGCCCGCCCATGGCTAGTGCAATCGTCGCTAGACCGCCCAATACCACCAGCCCTCGGGTGGAACCATGGGGTATCCGGTATGGACCCAGGTGCTTTCGCATCACGCTGCCATGACCCCGATAGACGAGCCGAGCTGTCACCCACATCGACCCCAACACGAAACCACTGAACACCCAACCACTAAGCGCCATTTGCATGCCGCCACTAAGCATGTGACCCGAGGCGCAGCCTCCTGCCATGCGCGCCCCAAACAACACCAAAAACGCCCCGCCCGCCGCCCCCCAAGGGCGGGATGAGTGGCGAAAGCGCATGGTCCAGGAGGGCGGAACGTCGGCCCGCCAGGCGCGAAAGCGGCCGGAAATGAGCGTTGCCGACATGAGCGCACCGAGAAACAGTCCAATATCGGACAAAGGCTCCCAACCAACGGTGTGAAACACGGTTTGACTGTACGGCGCATGGGCAAACAGCATCTTCCCAACCAACCAGGAATAGGTTGTTGAGACGCCAAATATTTGGTGCAGGACCATTCCCAGCGATGTCAGAAGTCCCAAGAGCACCGCGCTCCCGACCAACAACGGCTCCCGGCTGTGACTGCCATACCGTTCGATATCCCGAAGGCGATAGGCTGGACGGGCACGACGTCTCGGCCAGGCGTCGACCGGCATGCGAAACCTGGGCAATGTCCAGGCAAGCATAACCAGGGACAGTCCATATAGCGTCGCGATGGCCCAGAGCGTACCTGGCGAGAGGCCGCGAAGGGTATATTTCCCCACCAGCCGCGCCCCTGCCATCACGTTCCCCGCATTCGCATAAGACACCAGCCAATGGCCAGCGGCCGTAGTACTCATGGCCGTCCAAGCTGCCGCTCCCATGAGTCCGCCGAGGAGCGCCCACACTGCATCCCGGCGCCCTTCTGCCAACGCCATGAGTATCGTTCCCGGCACATAGCCGCTCAGCGCCAGTCCCGCGCCAAATAGCGCCCCACCTAAACTGACGCCGACGACATAAAACGGCTTTGGCCCCCAGTGGATTGGGACCCCGAAATAATGAAGGCCAAAGAGCGTGAATGCCCCGGTACCCGAGGCGATGGCCAGGCACGCAAGAAAGAGACGGTCATCCCCTTTCGCAAACCGGATTAGCATCTCGGGATTGGCCACACCCCAAATCTCCACCAATCCCCCGATAGCGAGCCCCAACAACAGACCCACCCATAGCGGCGCAGTCATGGCATTCCCTCCAGCCGCTAGAGTGGGCCAATCGTTTGCGTCATATACCTCGCCGGGTATCGGAATTTTCGATTACGCATGGCCGGGGGACCTCGAGCTTGCGGACCATGCCCCTTCCTCCCAGAGCCCCGAGGGCTTGGATCCATTCGGGGGCCGCCTGCTCCAAACGCCAACGGTTGGCCGCTTCCAACTGGCGGTACTGCAGTTCCTCCCGCACCACGGCATTTTGCAAGCCCGCCAAAAGCGCATTCTCCCACACGTCTAGCTCATCCTCGTACACCCAGAGGGCCGCCGGTCCCAGCAGCGCTTCCTGATCCTTGGAATACCGGGCCACAATCGGTGTCCCCGACGCCATGGCCCAAGAAATTGGAACATAGAGCGCCGGTTCGGGATCACCAACCCAGATTAAATCGGCGCCCAAGAGAAGTCCCGCCGCCTCTGCCTGATTGAGGGGCGGGGCAAACACGATTGTTTCCGCCAGCCTCAACGCTTTGACCACTGGGGCCAAGGCTTCACGGTGGGCGAGGCCATCCCACAAAATGACTTCGCCCCCCATGGTCAGGAGACGCCGCGTCAACTCGAAGACCTGGGTGAGGTGAAGACCATTGCCATAACGGCCGAGATACACCAATCGGGGCCGTCCCTCAAGATGCAATCGTTGAGTCACGCCAAAGGTATCGGCGCCGGCACCCGGTGGGTAAAAACTCTCGGGCACCAGCCGCGGAAGCGCAACCACCCCGCCGCCTTCGGAGGCTTCTTTTACGGCAAGATCAAACGACTCGGCCATCACAATCGGAACCCCCGGGTGGGCGTCGCGTATCCGCACCAGGTTCTCATGCGTAGGCGCATATAATATCGTACCTGAGCGCCGACCAGCGACCGCGGCGCCACCGACCCAGGGAGGAGCGGCGCCAAACAGCGGTTTTTTCGCACGCTGACCAAAGCGCGTTTGGAACGGAATCCACCGCTTCAGCAATTCCAGACTTTGGACCTCCGGTGCGTCCGGGCTATTTGCTACCAGCTGCATCATCATTTGCCAACCGATTGCCCGGACACCATGGCCCGCGCGTGGTTAACCGGCTCGGCCACGCGAGAGGGCACATCCGGAGCATCCGTGAAAAAGACCTTGGAACTATGGGTGGCGTCCCGGAAAAAGAGCCACCGTTCTAGCACCAGACCGACCGTGACGGCTATAGCATCAATGAGTGCGAAGCCCATCATATGCGCCTCGATCCAGATGAGATCGCTGACGACCGGAACCACGCCCAGTACGAGTACAATAGCCACTTTCATTTGCATTCGCGACCGAGCACTAAGCTCCGGCATTGTTTGGGGTTGGGTCCGATAGGGAGGTTTGGTGGTGCCGGTATCCTGCAGCCGATATGGGGCAAAGGGCAAGCCAAAGCCGGTGGCGGGATTGACCCGCCGCTGGGCCAAGCTGAACACGTGCCACTGCAAACCCTTCATGATGAAGACCAAGACCGTCAGCGCCAGTTGAATAGTCCCGAGCGCCACCGGCGGCACGTGACTCGCGGCGGCAAATAGAAGCGCCCAACTGTTGCCCCCATAAAACGCCAACATCATGAGATTTAAAACCGTCATCGGCGAATGCCAGCTTAGCATGGCCGGGATGGTGGCATAGAGCATGGCGGTCACGAACAGGGCGATGAGGCCAAACAGAGCCACCACCCAAGGCAGGATGGCATAAGCTCCGCCATGTAGCGGCGGTCGCCCCACATAGGTCCACAGCGCTAACAGAAACAACACTCCGCCAAAAAGAGCGGTCGTGAGTGCCTCCCGGCTCAACCAGGAGGTCTTGAGCCGCCGCAAAATGAATCGCGCGGCACTAAAATGATGCATGTGAAAGAAAGAGGCGACCCCGCCGACCGCTGCCGTCACCAGGCCAGCGATGAGAAGACTCCACGCCAACGCCGGCGTGAGCACCCCACGCGACGCTAAATAAGCAAGGCACACCGCGAGCCCCACTGCCAAGCCCTGCCCGATGGTTAACGCTAAAAGTTGAGTTGCCGGTTTCATCAGTACTTTTCCTCCACCAGATCATCGACTTCGTCGCGGCCCACCGGTGAGGGCGAGGGACGGCGGGGAAGATAATGGACGGCCGGCCTTGCACCCAGTTCCGGCAAAAGACCGAAGCCCTGGCGCTCTGCCACCAAACGGGAGACCTCCGAGGTGGGGTCATCCAGATCGCCAAAGGTGCGGGCGTGTGTCGGGCAGCTCTGCACGCAAGCGGGCTGACGTTCCACCTCCGGCAAGCTCTCATCCTCCAGGCGATCAATACAGAGCGTGCACTTTTTGACCACCCCTTCTTGCTCATCGAACTCCCGCACGCCGTAGGGGCAAGCCCACATGCAGAGCTGACAGCCGATGCAACTGTCGTAGTCAATCAGCACCACCCCATTGTCATCGCGCTTGTACGACGCCCCAGTGGGACACACCGGTACACACGGCGCGTCATAACAATGCATGCAGGCCTTGGGCAGATACATAACCGAGGTATTAGGATACTCTCCCGATTCCATCGTGACAATCCGATTCCACCACATGCCATCGGGATCCTGATATGGGGTCTCGTCAGGCACCGGGCCAAATGCCCCGGAGGTATTATGCTCCTTACAGGACACTTGGCAGCTCTTGCACCCGACGCATTTGTTGAGGTCGGTGATGATGGTTAACTGCATGTCGCTAGCTCCTTTCGGACTTTCCGCTTTGATAGGCCATGTGCGCGATCGCGGGCGGCGGGGAAGCAGGCTGGCGCGCGGCCACGCGGGGCCACACCTCGTGAATCTCCGAGGGGTATACTTTGACGCGTGCGTCATACCAGCCCGCCTGTCCGGTGACCGGGTCGTTGTTGAAAAATCCCCGATCGCCCCCCACCAATCGGTCCGGAATAATGTGGTTGATCAAAATCGCCCGCTGCACCTCGGGACTCTGCGGATCGAGCGCCCATGAACCGGGGCCTTTGGCAATGGCGTTCCAGGTCCATACGGTCCCCGGTTCGACCGCATCGGAAAATCGCAATTTGCCGGTCATGCGCCCAATCCGCGACTCAATCCAGACCCAGTCGCCCTCCTTTAAGCCCATTTCCTGAGCCTTCAAAGGATTCATGAACAGCGGATTCTCGTTCAACAGTTGGCGAAGCCAGGCGTTGTGCGACCCCCAGGAGTGATAATGGGTCATGGGACGCTGGGTGATAATCCGAAGCGGGTAGGTGTCCTTCTCCTCCGGCCGGTCCTCCAAGGGCGCATACCAGATGGGCACCGGGGAAAAGTAATCAACCAGCCGCTTGCGCAGCACAGGATCCTTGGGCGTTTTCCCCGGCCAGAGCCCTTGGCCCGCCAACCGAAAGGTTTGCAGAGGCTCCGAATAGAGATGAAGCGTTATCGCCTCCGGCTGGCCGATAAACTTCACTTGATGCGCCCAGTCCAGATAGCCTTGATTGCCCATCCGATAGTAGCGGTGCGAATCGGGCAGGCGAAATTCAAAAAACGCCTTGTGAGCCGCATAAGCTTCCAGTTGCTTGGGATTCGGCTCGCCCACCAAGGCTTGATCCCCGTTTTTGCCGCGGAATCCCATCAAAAGCCCAACTCCTGAGCCCGGCTCGGTTTCCCACAACTGAATGAAATCGGCATAGCTCTTGTAACGGGGGACCCCGTTTTCCACAAATCCGGGCAACTCCAGTCGATTCGCCAACTCAATCAGGACATCGGCGGTTGGTCTTGTCTCTCCTAAGCGCGGAACCACCGGCTGGCGAATGGAATCCGCCGGTCCCGACGGCTCCGAAATGGGCCGATCCTGCAGCGAGGTGGCATCCCAACGCTCAAGGTAGGTCGTGTCCGGAAAGACCACATCGGCATAGGCGACCGTCTCCGAATCAAATGCGTCAAACACCACAACATGCGGAATTTTGTACTCGCCCGTCTTTTCATCGCGAGCCGTCAACATCTCCCGGGTGGTCAGCGTGTTCCAAGTGGAGTTCCACGCGATGTTGGCCATGTATATCAGCAGTGTGTCGATGGCATACGGCGTCTGGTCGTGGGCATTGGCGACCACATTTTGAATGGTTCCGTGCGCCGCCAAGGGATACTTCCAGGAATAGGCCTCGTCAATCCGAAGCGGCTCATCGCCGTCCACCAGCAAATCATCTGGATTGGTGGGATAGCCCAAAAGCGGAGCCTTCGCCGCCCGATTGGGACCATAATCCTCTCGATGGGGGGCGGGCTTCACCGGCGGTGGAACCGGCTTCGGATAGGGACTCTTATAGAGAAAACCACCAGGCACATCCACGGTTCCCAGCATCATCATAAGGTCAAAGAGACCGCGAATGGTCTGGAACCCATTGGTGTGGGCGGCGAGACCCCGCATGGCGTGAAAGGCCACCGGCCGACCAACGGTCTCCTCGTGGTGCTGACCGTAAATATCGTCCCAAGGGATGGGCAATACCAGAGGCTGCTCTTGCGCGACTTTCCCCATTTCCAGCGCCAGCCGCACGATGGTCTTTTTGGGAATGCCGGTGATGCGTTCCGCCCAGGCCGACGTAGCGCGCTCAATCTCCTCAACCAAGGCCTGAAAAGCCGGCACCAAGGTGAGTCCGTTCCGCGTAAATTGGCCCTCTAATACTCCCCGACCCTTGGCCTCACGATACGGGACAAGTTCTCCAGACTCCAGCGCCACCCACAGATCACCATCGCCGGTCCGGTCGAAGAGTCCATCTTTCTCGGTTCCCGGCGCCCGAATGACGAGCCCCGGCGCGTTCGTCCAGGAAGCCAAAAAACGCTTGTCGTAGAGATTCTCCCGATACAGCACATGCATCAAGGCTAAGATGAAGGCGCCATCGGTTCCGGGCCGAATGGGCACCCACTCGTCGGCCAACGCCCCATAGCCGCTTCGCACCGGGTTTACCACGATGAAACGGCCGCCGCGCTCTTTCAGCGCGGAGATGGCTAACTTCAAGGGATTGGATGGATGATCCTCGGCAACCCCAAACATCATGAACCATCGCGCATGATCCAAGTCGGGCCAGCCGAACTCCCAAAAACTTCCGCCCACGGAATACATCCCGCCGGCCGCCATATTCACGGAGCAAAACCCGCCATGAGCCGCCCAATTGGGGGTGCCGAACTGACGGGCCCAATACCCGTTGAAAGCCTGCATTTGATCGCGTCCCGTAAAGTACGCGAGTTTCGCGGGGTCGGTCGTGCGAATAGCCTTCAACCAGCCCGTTACCTGATTCAAGGCGGTTTCCCAATCTACCGGCACCAGACGCCCCTCGCCGCGCGGTGCTCCGGGCTCGCGTATGAGCGGCGTCTTCAGGCGGGCGGGGCTGTATTCGGTCATGATGCCGGCGCCGCCCTTAGCGCACCATACCCCCTTATTCACCGGATTTTCTGGGATTCCAGACAAAAACCGGACCCGGTCGCCCTCCAAAGTCACCTCAATACCGCACCGACAGGCGCACATATAGCAAGTGGTATGGAGACGCCGGATGTTGCCGTCCTCTTGACCCGATTGGGCCATGGGTAGCTTTACCGCCATGTTTCTCTTCCCTTCTCCAACGAAATTCCCTTATAGTAATGTAAGGTAAAGGAAGGATGGCGGCGGTGCGTATTGACTTTCTGATAGTGTCCGACAGGATTGCTTATGACAACGCTGGCGCGAGGAGGTCCCGCCATGAATGAACATGTCTGGCGGACATTTAAGGCAGTCGGTGAGCATCAGAGTCTCTCGCAGGCAGCCCGCGCCTTGAACCTCTCGCAGTCGGCCGTCAGCCAACAAATTCATCAGTTGGAATCCGCCTACGGAACCCCTCTTTTAATCCGCACCTCGCAAGGTGTGCGCCTCAATGATGCCGGAGAAATCGTCTATCGCTATGTGACCCAATTGCTGCAGACCTGGGAAGCATCCAAGCAGGCTGTGGCCCAACATTTGGCGGATGCGCCCGCGCGTTTGACCGTGGGTGCCAGCTTGACCATCGCTGAATTTATCCTCCCCCGGGTTTTGGCCCGCATGAGTCAAGCCAGGCCGCGTCCCCAGTTCACCCTTTATATGGCTAATTCGCATGACATCAAAGACCGCGTCATGCACAAAGACATCGATCTGGGCCTAATTGAGGCACCGCTGTCGAACACCGCCTTGGCGGCGCGCCCGTTTTTAGCGGACCGCCTGCATCTGGTGGTGAGTCAGAGCCATCCATTGGCGAATCGTAATCGTATCACCATTTCGGAATTGCGACAGTTGCCGCTGGTGATTCGCGAGCCCGGATCCGGCACCCGCATGGTCGTGGAATCGGCGCTGGGTCAACTCGGCATCAGTCTCAACGATCTCAACATTCATTTCGTGTTGGGAACTACCCAGGCCATTAAGGCCATGATTATCCAACAACAGGACGCCAGCATTCTTTCTCCGTACACCATTCTTCCCCACGAACGGCACCTATTTCACATCATCGACGTGGAAGGGCTCGCGCTGTTGCGTCACTTCACCATCATCCACCATCATGAATTTGTCCATCCGCTGGCCGAAGCTCTGGTTCGCGCGCTGATGGCCGAGAACTGGGGTGAAATGTTGTCCTAATGGCGCGCGGCAGGATGATGTTTTCGTGGCAGCAGAATCCACACAATAAAGCACCCCCGTGATGGGGCACGAGGGTGTTGAAATGAAAACGACGAGGCTATTCCACGACCGCCGGCAGACGACGCATCAAGGACATCAGCAATTTAACTGACCGCTGCATCTCTGGTTCCTTAATACTCCGCACCAAACCCATGGCGGTCACCCGCGTGGTATCCTGGGATGCGTCAGCGTTCGCTTTTGCCAATGCCTCGCCCAGGCGAATGCCAAAGTCCAAAAGTCCGGAATCCAGCGCTTCGGCGAGCGCGTTGCCCAATGTGGTGACCATCTCCACCGTCCGCGCCACCATATGCGGAGTGAGTGAATCGTTGAGGGCGCGCATAAGCGTTACCGTCTCGGTCAGCGTTTCCCATGTCCCATCCTGATGCCACCGGGCAATCTCCTCAATCGTTTCCCTAAGCACCAGACCGTGACGTTCCACGGCACTCACGGTTTCCACCAGCCCGGGACCTACCTCGTCCGCGACTTGCCCAAGCCCAATAGCCAACGAGGCGATGCGTTCCGCAATCTGCGGCGTGGCGCTGTCTTTTAACGCAGCACCGAGGCTGACCAACTCGGCTAGCGAGTCCCATACCCCCGTGCGATGCCATTGATCAAGCTGCTCTAGCGTTTTCGCCAATGAATCAGAAGCTTGCATGGCGGATTCAACCAACAAACTCGCCCGGTCCGGTTCGACTTCGGCGGCCACCGCCCCTAGCGCCACCAACATCTGACTGATGCGTTCCGCGAGCCCCGGGGTCGCACTATCGCGAACCGCGGCGAGAAGCGTGGTCAGTTCCTGTAGCGTCTCATCGGCTACATCAATAGTCGCCATCGCTTTCCCTCCTTGACGTTAGAGAACCCCTGCCGCTGATAGCCAGTACATCTTGTTAAAGGCCAGCTTATAGAGGTGAATCATTTCGCTGGGCGCTTGCGGCCTGGGCGGGTGCTCGTAGTCGAACTTAATATAAGTAGCCTCATCACGTCCCGTTTCGATAAAGCAGAAAACCTTGCCATCATAGCGCACCGATCCGCGACCGCCCCGCACCCGGTTGATCAGATTGGCGGCAACCACGTCGGCTTCGAAGTGGGCCGTGGACCCCGCCTTGCTAATGGGCAAGTTGGTGGCATCCCCCAACACATAGATGTTGTCCGCGCCCTCCATTTGCAAACTGTGACGGTTGGTCGGAATCCAGTTGCCGGCATCCCCCAGCCCGGATCGGCGAATCACATCCTGTCCGGCATGGGGCGGGATGGCAACCAATAAATCATAAGCCAAGACCTCGCCTTCCATGCTGGTGATGGTCTTTTGCTCCGGATCCACCGTCTCTGCATTAAAGAATGTGTGCGTCTCAATGCCCCGCTCGGGAAACACCTCATTAGCCCAATTTGCGACGGGTTCCAACGAATGCAGCCGACCAATGGGGTATGTATAAACAACCTGCGATTTGTCGCCGAGTCCTCGGGCCTTCAGCCAGTCTTGAGCCATCAGCGTAAACTCCAACGGCGCCACGGGGCACTTGTGGGGCACCGCCACCGTCACCACCAACCGTCCTCCCTCAAAGGACTGGAGAGCGTCCCGAAGTTTTAGGGCGCTTTCCTCGGTGTAGAAAATATGGCCGCCTTCAACAAGTCCGGGAATGGACTCCGGTGCGGGGCGGCTGCCTGTCGCGATCACCAAATAATCATAGGGAATTTCCCGGCCGTCATCCATCCGCACCAGATTTTGCTCCCGGTCAATCCGATCGGCGCTGCCCACGATTAACTTAATATGGCGGTTCAACACGCTTCTTTCTGAGCGGTGGGCATCCGCGGGAACGGCTTGGTCAAACGCCATGTATAAGAAGAGGGGTTGATAGACATGAACGTCCGATTCGTTAATGACCGTGACCTCAACCTCACCGCGAAGAATTTCCGGCTTTAACTGCCGCGCGAGCTGGTTGGAGACCATACTGCCGCCCACGCCGCCACCCAACAACACGATCCGCGTCATGAGAATGCAAACCTCCTAAGATATCCCTGAAGATCCAGGGAATTATTTGACTTTCCGCACCTGAATCTTGTAAATGCCGTCTTCTTCCTTGTTCCCCAAGACCTCGTGACCTGCTTTATGCACCCATTCTGGGATGTCCTTGGCGGAACCGCGATCGGACGACCATACCTCAAAGACGGTGCCCACCGGCTCCTGCCGAATGCTCTTAATGAGCTCCATCAAGGGTCCTGGGCAGTAGGAACCCCGGGCGTCCACCACCTTGGCCTCTGACAATTAGTCCACCTCCTTCATCCCTAAAATGTCAGTGCAGAGCCCTCGGACGCCTTACCGAGAAACCCTGTCACGCCCATCATGTCGTCAAACAAAGGGGACAAATCCGCTAGTGACCACTCTTTGACATCCGCCACCAGACTGCAGGCATAGAGATGCACATCACCCATGTCTTTGGCCTGTTCAAACAACTCCAGGTAGTCCCCATGCGCTTTCTCGATCACGTCCTTTGCGACCGGACCCTTGGCAATGGTTTCTCGCACCGCCGGATCTTTGTGAAAGGCCGGCAACGCCTCCATCGACACGAAAATATCGACGGTTTGCCCAAGACTTCCGGCTACCATCGTCACCATGGCGGCGGCATGAATCTTGCTATAATCGCCGGAAAGCACCATCAGATTCAGTTGCCCCATCAGTCGCTCCTTTCCCCGCTCAAACGGGAAACCACCGTCACCTCAAGTATATGTGAATATTATCCGTTTTCAATCTTTTTGTCGGGATGCGTCACAGAGAGATATGCCCCCCGACGCCGTTTGATTCTCAAGTGACATGGGGCCGTCTCAAAAGTCACCCGCACGGGTGACTCGAGCGGACTTCAACCACAATCGAGTGGCCCTCGCTTCTAGTAAGCGGGGGTCGCGTGCTTTAACAGGTTTAGACCACGCTTAGGAGCCCCCATTCCGTTTGGACTTTGGCCAATCCACGCAAACGAAACCGTCGGAACTGCCGACCCTCTTTAATGTGACCCTAGATACTTATGACCTCGACCTCGCGCCTTTTGACCGCGGCCAACGCTGGCCCCTTTGGGGACACCCCCTTACCTCGGTCATTGTGCGCCGAGAAAATGGTGCCGCTGGAGCATTTGTAAAAGAGGCCCTGACGCGTTGTCCTCCGGGCAAGTCACGTTAGAGAGTTCCCCACGGCAGGTAACAAGGTGTCATCAGCGGTGTCCAATCCCACCGCCACCGCAAGCAAATCAGCCATGTCGACGACCCGCATTTTGTCCTCGACCCCCATGGCGGTTACCGACGCCGAAAACATCGATACGTCTTTTGGACAAGCCACCACAAAGAAGGGAACGTCATTCAACGCCAGGGCTTCGCGAATGCGCTGATTGGCCGGCCGATCTTGTATCCCCGTTTCGTCCATCCAGATACGCCCTCCGCCAGCGCCGCAGCAGAAACTTTGGGCGCCATGACGCGGCATCTCGACCAACTGCACCCCTAACCGCGAGAGAAGAGCGCGCGGCGCTTCGGTAATCCCATTCCATCGGCCGAGGTAGCAGGGGTCGTGATAGGTGACACGGATTGGCACCTGTTGCCGGACCGTGATTTTTCCAGAATCGATCCACTCGAGAAATGCCTCCGTATAGTGCTTGACCTCGGCATCAAAGCCAAACTTACGGTACTCGTTTTTCAGCGCATTCAGCGAGTGCGGGTCGGTGGTAAAAACGCGTTGGAACTGGGCTTTTTCCAGTGCTTTCAGATTTTTTTCGGCCAACGATTCGAACAGCCCATACTCGCCCACCCGCAGCGCTTCATTGCCAGCGTTGACCTCCGATTCATACAGAATCCCGAAGTCAATTCCAGCGTGGGTCAGCAACTCCGCAACGCGCTGCGTCAACCGCTGCACGCGGGGATCCAAGGCGGCAAAGTCGCCCACGAACCACAGCCATTCCACCGGTTCCCGGCGTGCATCCTTGATCGGAACGTCGATATTCTTCGCCCAGGCGGGCCGCTTGCGCGCAGGCTGCCCAAAGGAGTTTCCCTGGCGGTCCCATGCCACCAATACCTTTTGGGCATTGGGATCAATGTCACCCTCTTCCAAAAGCGCCGCCCGCAGCCCCGCAATCTTCGGCACATGCTCAATAAATACAGGACACGCCTCTTGGCAGGCTCCACACGTCGTACACGCCCACAGTTCTTCCTTCGAAATAACGCCCCCCGCCAGACTTGGTTGATCTGGATCATCAAGCGTGCCCGCCGCCATGCGCTCGTTCAGCGCATCCCTCATCTTCAAAATCACCATTTTTGGCGACAAAGGCTGGCCCGCCGCGTGAGCGGGGCAGACAGCCTGGCACCGACCGCACTCCGTGCAGGTGTAGAGATCGCTGACATCCTTCCAAGTGAGGTCCCGAAAGGTGCGAATCGCCATGGTATCTTCAATAGGCTCCGGCACCAACTCCCCTTTGGGACGGAGATTGCGAAGAAAAATGTTAGGCACAGCGGCAAAAATGTGGAAGTGCTTGGAGTACGGCAAGTAGGCCAAGAACGCCAGCACCACGCCCATGTCGAGAAGATAGCCAACCGCATAGCCAATGCTGGCCGCAACTGGTCCCGTCCAGCCGATCGCCACCCAAAGATGCGAAAGGCCGTAGCCCAGGAAATGGGAGCCTGCAACCGGGTCCGGAACATGGAGGACCTTGGCCGCCACAAACGGGAAGAAGGAGTCGTGAATGACGATGCCGACAATGATAGCTCCGATTAACGCCAAGATGAGATAGGCATCCTTTTCATCCGAGCCCTCGAAGCGCTTCGGACGCAAAATGAGGCGGTTGTATAAGGCGAGGATAATGCCCGCCGCCACCAAAATCACCCAAACATCCACCAAGGGAGCCAAGATGCGCCCGACGGTAAACCCCGGGAAAAATATTTCTCCCACGGTTTCCACGATGTCGATCAATAAAATGACAAAGCCGCTGAAAATGAAGTAATGCAGGACGCCGGACAACGTGATGCGGAACATGCGGCGGTGCAACACCACATGTTCCACTACCGACCGGATCCGTTCGCCGATTTGATCGGTCCTCTTTAGAGGCCGGGCGCGATTCATCACCGACTGAATGGCCAGCACCCGGCGTAGAAACAACGCGAAGCTCACAACGATCATGGCCACAGTGATGGCCATCAATCCGGTGCGCAAAATCACTATCCCGCTCTCCCCTCAAGTTTTTCCGTCAGGGCTGGCATCAAGTCCAAGATGTCGGCCGTGGCCCCGTAGTGCGCGACGTCAAAGATGGGAGCCCGCTCATCATTGTTGACAGCGATAATGAGTTCGGCGTCTTTCATCCCCTGGAGATGCTCGGGTGCTCCGCTGATGCCCAGAGCTAAATAGACTTTCGGCTTAACAGTCTTTCCGGACTTCCCCACCTGTCGGGACCGCGGCAACCATCCAGCGTCTACCACAGGGCGGGAACAGCTGACAACCCCTCCCAGCACCTCAGCCAACGCATCCGCCAGCTCTAAATTGTCCGGATCCTCGATGCCGCGGCCCACACTCACCAAAATATCTGCCTTGGTGATGTCCACGTCTTGTCCCGACTCGGCTTCAATAACCCGTGTCAACTCCAGATTGGCCGGCGACGGCGCCGCCTCTTCTCGGATGGCCGGGCTGCCCGCACGGGATGAATCAACCGGCCATGACCCGGGTATGACGGTGACCACGGCACCCGTCAGGGGAACCTCCACTTCGGCATTCAATTTGCCGCCATAAACTTGACTGGTCGCCACCAACACCGCCCCGTCCATGGTTAAGTCAGTACAATAGGCCACCATGGGTCGATTTTTTCGGGCCGCAACCGCCGCCCCAAGATCCATGCCCATGGTTGTATTGCCGAGCATCACCAGCGCCGTGTCCTCGCCCACAATCTGAAGCACCGCGTTTTCATAGGTTTCAGGCTGATAGTCGGCGACTGCGGGCCCCGAAACAATTACCGCGTCGTCGGCGTCAACCTCCCGCACGGCGTCACGGGCATTATCGCCAAATGTTACGACCGTCACCGTATGACCGGCCGCCGAAGCGATGTCTCGGGCCCGGGTCAGGAGCTCAAAAGTCCCATCGGACAACGCACCGTCCAACAATTCTCCGACAACCACGATTTGTCCCATTGTCATCAACCCCTCAACAACTTTTTGTCTTCCAATACTCTGATAATGTTTTCCGCCACCTCGTCGACGTCGTCCCCCCACATTTGCGCATGTCCAGCCGCCTCTGGCTTATAGACGCGGCGAACCGTGAGGGATGGAACAGCCGCCGACGCGCCGTCAACCTCCCGCAACTGTGCTGACTTTTGGACTTGCCGCACCTTCGCCACCGTCACATACCGGGGAGGCTTGCGGGCGGCTTGAATGCCCAACAAGGCGGGCGTGGACGCGGAAAACTCCGCCATGCGGCCGCCTGAATACTCTTGGATAAATTGCACGCGGCCGTTGGCCACATGCACATCCCGCACCACCGAGGCATGGGCGATGGCGAGCAAACCAGCGACCAGGCCCGCAATCTGCCCATCCAAATCATCAATCGCCTGCACACCAGTGAGCACCAGATCGGGTGATTCATCCCGGCAGAAGGCCGCCAGGAGTGAAGCCCGCTCGCGATTAGACAAGGTTCGATCGAAATCCCCAACGATTTTCACCGCCTGGTCGGCTCCCTTAGCCAGAGCGGTATAGAGCAGCGTGTCCACGTCGCCCGTGTCGACTGCGACAGCGATAACCTCGGCGCCTTGCTCCTCCTTTATCAAGAGCGCCTCCTCCAACGCCTGGTCGTCCCATTCACTGGGGACAAAGCTCATGTCGTCGACCGCCAATACCCCGTCCTCTATTTCCAACTCCTCCACCAAGTCCGGAACATCTTTCATCAACACCGCAATTTTCATCGTCTTGTCCTCCTGCGTCTTATTGCTTCTCTGCCGCACCCTGACGGGCCGGCCACCGATCCGCCAGTTGGGATGCCACCAGACCCGTTAGCTCGGCTTCATCCACCCCGAATGATCCGGACCCATGGCTCCGCACTTCCAGCACCCCATAGAGCTGTGGTGCTCGCATGATGGGCACGGCCAGCACACTGGCCACACCCAGCCAACCCCCTTGATAATCGGGGAAGGCGCGGGCGTCGCCGGCAAACTGGGCCGCACGCTCCGAGGCTGCAAGCCCCGCCAGAGGGGCTCCCCATGCGACGGATAGGGGGCCGGCCAAGCCGGCGCTTGCGGCCGCATAGAGCTCCCCTCCTACCTTCAAGGGGGCGTAGACACTCACTCCGATGGACGTGCCTAATCGCTGCAGAAGAATACCGAGCACACCCACGATGCGCGTTGTCCATGGGCCCTCAAAGTCTAAGCATTGAGCGACCAATGCCAAAACCTCGACGTCGGCGGAGGTAGGCTTCAGCCGCAGCACGTCCTTCCACAAACGGTTGACGTCCGCCATCAAAATGTGATGACGACGTCAGCCTCAGCTGCCATCTCGTTGAGGGCCGTCCCCCCAACCACCCCGTCAATCTCAATCAGATCCTCAAGGGTACAGTTGTTGAGGTCGAGACTCGGTGCACAGACATAAAGCTTGACCCCGGCCTCCCTCGCCTGTTCGATGAAGAATTGCAGCGTCGAGCTGTCGCCCGTCTCCTTAATATGCAATGTTTCCGGCACCCCCTTTTTCAACAAACTGGTTGCCGTAATCGTAAAGACCATGGTCGATTCGTGATCCATCAGTGCTGCCGTCGTGGCCAGAAAAAATGGTGATGCAGAACGTTCCGGTGTCTCCGTTCCGTGTGTGACGAGATAGAGATATTTCTTGGTTTCCTCTGCCATAATTTCTCCCCCATTCCTTGGGACCGCCCTATTTGGTGCGACGCAGCAAAAAGCGATAGATGGTATCTTGTTTCTCGGCAGCCAACAGCTCATGGCCCGTCGAGTTGGCGAAAGCCTTGAAGTCCGCCATGGATCCCGGATCGGTGCAAATGACTTCCACCACCTGTCCAACGTCCACCGATTTGAGACCTTGCTTAGCCTTAAAAATAGGCATTGGGCACGCCAATCCCTTGGCGTCGATGGCTAGCGCAATGGCTTCTTGCTCCACGTGATTTCCCTCCCTTCCTTGGGATAATGCTGGGGCTCCCGGGCTCACTCCCCCACTAGCTCGGGCGCAATGGAGCGCCCCGCCTGAAAAGCCGCCAGCACGTCATCAATGGTGACGCCTGGAATGTCGAGCTCCGCCCAGACCTCCGCGAGCGCGCGTGCCAATGCATCCATCTCACTGGGCGCCCCCCGAAGACGCTGCTCGGCCGTTTCCAAGCCGTTGGCGGGATTCACAAAGAAATCGCCTCCGATGACGATGTCATCAATGCGGCCCTCCGATTCCCGCCACACAACCCGCACCAAGCCCCCCGGCGCTTTGGCGACGCCCTCCAAGAGATGCACCCCGTCCTTAATCTTCACGCCCGGTTGAAGGTATCCCTCATGGCGGTATACGAAAGCAGGATCGAAGAGCAGTTTCTGGTAATAGTCCAACCGCCGACGCTCCTCGGGCGTCAATTCATCGGCCATCACCGGCTCTCCAAGGAGGGTGGCGAAAGCCTCCACCAATGCTGCTGTTGCCTCCTCGCGCGAGGGGGCCCGGGGACCCAGTTCTCGCTGCACCGTGGTCATGTAGTCTTCCAAGGATGAGACCATCTTGTCGCGGAATTTCTCTGACGGAACATTAATGACCCGAGCCATGGCTTGGGTATCAAAGTCCATCATGATGCTCCCGACCAACACGTCAGCCTCGCCCATCGTATTGGCCCCCGTGCCGCCAATCTTGCGCGGTCCCACCACAATATCGTTCACCGGGCGGTGTTCGGCTCCAATGCCCATTTTTCGGTAAGCCTCAACCGGGGCCGTGAGGAACTTTCGGTACAGCGTGTCGACGGGAAGATGTTGACGGGGCATGATGAGGTGCCAAAAGATCTGATCATAGTCCAACCAGACCGCGCCGCCCCCGACCATGCGCCGGCCCACCGGAATGCCCGCAGCCTCGCAGTAGGGACGGTCGATTTCCCGGCTTGCCACCTGGTGATAACCAACGCAAACATAGGGCCGATCGGGGCTCACCGTCACCAGCGTGATCGGCTTATCCGGGGTCATTAAGTCCGCCAGCGCGTGATAAACGGCTTGCGAAGCTTCGGCCGGGATCGTGCCAAGATTGAGGTACCGCATGATATCCTTCCTTGCTTTAAAGGTTAAATTTCGAATCGGGCTCCGGTTCCATGGATGCCTCCGGGAGATCGGCACACCGCATACAGGTCAATCCCTCCGCCTTGAGTTTCTGGCGATATGCCGCCTGGGCCTCGGCACCTCGCAAGAGTCCGGACTGCTCTACGGGGATTTCCGGGCGAAATGTCACCAACCACCCTGCCCCATAGGGGTCGCGGTTGATCACGTTGGGATCGCCTAGCACCACGGCGTTCGCCTCGATGACGGTCCCCATCAGCGGAGACGGGACGGGCCCGACCCATTTCGCACTTTCCACGGTGGCGAGGTTCTTCCCTACCGCGACGCGCTTCCCCACTCGGGCCCGCACGAAGAGGATCCGCCCGGCACGCGTTTGAGCCGGATCCGTCATGCCCATGCGCACCGTCCCATCGGGAAGCGCCTCTACCCAGACGTCTTTTTCCACATCGAACCACAAATGGTCTGGCAGCTCACAGGCAAATACATAGGCCACGAGCCCACCTCCCTTCAGTCCCTTAGGACTGACACTGAATCCCTTCCGCCTCCAGCTTGGCACGATAGACGGCAATGCCTTCCGCGCCGCTCACCAGTATTTTGGATCCTTCCTCCCAGTTGTCGGGCCGCACGCGAATCAGCCAGCCGGCGCCGTAAGGATCTTGGTTGACGACGGCGGGGTTCTTTTTCACGGCCTCATTAATCTCCGTCACCTGACCCGCTACGGGGGTCGGAATCGATCCCACCCATTTTCCACTCTCCAGAGTTCCCGCGCTCTTGCCTTGGGCGAGAGCCCGGCCAGGCGCCTTTAAGTTCACCACCACGATTTTTCCCGCCAAATGCTGGGCCACGTCGGTCATCCCGACCACCACAGTGCCATCCTCTTCCGGCCCCCTCACCCACACATGCTTTTCCGGCCAATACCAAAGGTCACCTGGAAGCAAACACCCGTTTACCTCGCTCACACCACGTCCTCCTCCATCAAATGTTGGCCGTCACCAAGCCCATAGCGTGGGCCAACAGTTCGGCAATGTCTAAAACCTTTAATTTGCCTCCATTGCCGGTGTTCTTGACGGCGTCTTCAAAGCGCGACACCTCGTACGGACATGTCACGGCCAAAATGTCGGCACCCGACTCAACTGCCTCCTTGACCCGCCGTTCGGATAAGCGCATGGTTAATCGTTCGGACGTAAAGCTGTCCATCCACATGCCACCGCCGCCCCCACCGCAGCAATAGGAATTCTCGCGGCAGCGTCCCATTTCAATAAGATCCAGGCCAGGAATGGCGTGCAGAAGTTCCCGAGGGGCCTCATATTCGCCGTTATGGCGGCCGAGATAGCATGGATCGTGAAATGTTACGCGTCGGTCAATCGGTACGGCAAAATCCATCTGCCCAATCTTGGGAGCCAGGAACTGCGTGTAATGATAGGTAGGCCACTCCCCGCCATATTTGGGGTACTCATGCAAAAAGGCATTGAAGGCATGCGGGTCCGTCACCATCAGGGTATTGAACTGGTATTTGGACAGGCTCTTAATGTTATCCTCGGCCAGCATCTCAAAAAGCCCCGCCTCGCCAGCCATCCGCTGCGAGTCCCCCGAACACTTCTCTTCGTTGCCCAAGATGCCGAAGTTGACTCCCAGTCGATTTAAAATGCGCGCCAGCGCAACGGACGCTTCTTTACCGCGGGGATGATAGGCGGGGTAACACTCTACAAACCACAGCACGTCCACGGGCGCCTTGTGTTGACTCATAATCGGCACCGGCACACCGGCATTCTTGGTCCACTCAGCACGCTTCCTAGCCGGCTCCCCCAAGGGATTTCCATAGCGCGTGGTGTTTTCGAAGGCGGACAAGAGTTCAGCCGGCGCGTGGCCATCCATCACCGCCTGTTCCCGCACGGCTGGCATGATGTTAACCATGTTCACTTCCTTGGGACAAACTCTTAGGCAGTCCGAGCAGGTTGTGCATAGCCACAAGTCCGCGCTTTCGAACAGCGAAGCCCCCAATTGCGTGCGGCGGAAAACCTTCCGCGGCGAATAGTCGCCACCGGCGTCCTCGACGGGGCACACCGACGTGCACTTCCCACACTGATAGCAGAAGGCTAAGGACTC
This sequence comes from Sulfobacillus harzensis, assembly GCF_012933365.1. Lineage (GTDB taxonomy): Bacteria > Bacillota > Sulfobacillia > Sulfobacillales > Sulfobacillaceae > Sulfobacillus_B > Sulfobacillus_B harzensis. The sequence continues at coordinate 27,710 of NZ_JABBVZ010000014.1, forward strand.
GGCCCCGGGGATTGCGGTGACCTCCTCCAGCACCGACAGATCGTATTCTGAAATCACCCGCGGCTCAAAGATGCGATTCCAATGTCCATTCAGCTCGACACCATTAACGACCGCGACCTCCAGCTCTATCGGGGTGGCTTTCTCACTCAATTACCTTCCCTCCCATCGATTGATCCCTAACAATGTGCGGACCACGACCGGAAACGGCGGGAGAACCCGAGTGAATTCTTCGGTCAGCTTCCATGACGCCATGGTGAACATATAGACGCTATAGACCACAGCCAACGTGACCTGAGGTTGAAACACCGCATCCAGCCCTTGTAGGGAGCGTGTGCTTTCCAGCAGCGCGCCCAAGTACTGGGCTGCACTGGATAAGGCGCCATACGTCGCCCGTAGGCCCTCCTGCTTGAGCGAAATGGGGTTGTCAACCAGCAGCACCAATGCACCGGTCTCAGCCCTGGGCGCATAGACCCATCGGGCCCACCACAGCAACTCCGGATTGACGATGCTCATCCAAAACGTGGCCCAATCAAGAAGCCATTTAGGGGGTGACTCCCAGTTCTCAATGTCATCCAACACATCCGCCACATTGGCCTTGCAAATCCCCGAACGGAGACGCTCAACGGGTTCGGCCCAGCGCTGCCGTTCGTCCGCTGGCAGCCGCCGCGTGGCCGGTGCCAAATCCCACAAATCGGGGAATGTCGGAAATTTTGGAGCGATGGCACGGCACCGTCCGGTGAGGTCGTCGGACAACTTCGCCAAAAATTCCGGCGTCAGGTATAGCTCAGCCTTTTCAAAAAACTCATTTAGCACTTCGGCATCAATGAGCGGAGCCTTCGCGCCCATCACGCCGTCGTTTTGGCCAAACGATTGAGCAGCCCGACGGCCTTGATGGCCGCCGCCCCGCCCATTGACACGCTATCTTCAATGTCTTTCGGCCCAGCGGCTGCACCCGCCACAAATACGCCGGGCACCGGCGTGGTGACCGTATCCAACGGCTCACCCACAGTAGCCAAAAATCCGTGGCTTTCGCGTGGTATGTTGAACACCTGGGCCATCTCCAGCGTACCCTTGGAGGGCTCCATGCCCACGGATAAAATAATGAGATCCATGAGCACTTCGACGGGTCGACCCATGGTCGTATCCTCGCCCTTCATTAAGAGCTTGTCGCCTTTCTTCAAAATCTCGGTGACGATGCCGCGGACGTAATTCACTTTGTGTTCTTCTTGCGCCTTCCAGTAGAGCTGGTCTTCCCAAAAGCCATACATGCGCATGTCAATATAAAAGATGAAGACCTTAGCGTCTGGCAGCATCCGTTTAATTTCAATCGATTGTTTTGACGCGATACCGCAGCACACTTTAGAGCACCAGCGGTTGCCGATCTGGCGATCACGCGAGCCCACGCACTGAATGAAGGCGACCCGCTCAGGCGGCTTGCCGTTGGACGGCCGGACAATCTGACCGCTTTTCATCATGTGCTCAGCGTCAACTAGCGTAATGACGTCATCAAACTCGTAGTATCCGTAGAGTTGCGTCTCCCGCCCAGGATCGAAATGCTGAAATCCTGTCGCGACCACCACCGCTCCCACCGACTCCTCTGTTTCGGCGCCATCACGGCCAGCCAATGTGACCTTAAAGGCACCCGCCTCGCCTTGGCTCGCCTTGACCCGCGTGTTATAGCGAATATCAATGCCCGGGTGCAACTTCACCCCATCGAGCATCTCTTGCATCGCATCGTGTGTCTCTTTCAGGTGCGGCGTCAGGGTCGCGTAATGCGCATAAGGGGTCCCCCCCAATTCACCCGTCGCCTCCACCAACAGCACTTCAGTTCCCATATCGGCGGCGCCGCGGGCCGCTTCCAACCCCGCGGGCCCCGCGCCCACCACTAACAGCCGATTGACTGCCATGCGACTATGCCTCCCACCTACGCTAAAGTACGGACTCCCACGTTAAGAACTCCATCGAACCCTGTTCAATTTGCGCCAGGTCCTCTTGGAACTCGGCCCAGGCCTTCTCCGGATCGATCCCCATCTTTTGCAACAAAGGCCGATAGTCGGTGGAGTGCCAGTGCAACTGGGCCACCCGGTAAGGGTGTGCGCCGACCGCGAGGGCGGCGAATTGGGACTCTGACATGACCGGAACCCCCACATTGCGTCCATGCGCTTGGGTTGCAAATTGGCTCTTATCCAAGGAGGTGACACAACCGGTATCGTGCGTCAGCACTACATCGGGATTGGCCTCCTCCTTCATGACCTCGATTTTTCGCATGGTGGCAAAACTGCGGGTAAAGTCCCGCTGCACCAGAATGTGGCGAAAGCCAAACCCGCAGCAGTCATACCAGGTGGAGTAGTCAGCCACCTTAGCACCCAGCTCCTGTACAACCGCCGTCACGGCCGCTGTACGCTGGCCGCCATAAATTTCGGCATCATAAATGGCGTCACCCGACTGCAGCTTGTAATAGTGGCACGCCGGGTGCACGGTCGCGGTGATTCGGGACAAGTCATGCACAACCCGCTCTTTGAGTTGATCGCGAATGGCATACATCCACTCGCTATAGTGCACTAACTCTTCGGGCATGACGAAGGGTCGACCCAGCTTCTCGATCACTGCTTTCACTTGGCGGCGCAATTCATGGTTGTGCACGAGTTCATGCCGCACCTCTTTGTAATGGCCGAAGCTCGTGCCACAATGAATTAACGGGTAATAGCCGGTTTCATAGGCGGCCGAAAAATTGCGCATTGCCACCGCCGCCTGCGCAGCCTGATTAGAGGTGGCAGAGGCGTAGTAATTCCAAGCGGTGCACGACGTTTGATCGCGGGGGTCGAAGTAGTCGTAGCCCAGAAATCGGTTGAGCCAAAAAATCGATGTTGAATAGCCGGGGATATGGCCACATTGTCCACAGCTTTTGTGGTGCCAGGTTTTTTGGAAGGGTATTTTCTTAATTCGTCCGTATTTGGTTCGCGCCTCGTAGTAGGGTTCCGGTACGGGCTGCACAATCCACTCGCCTTCGCGGCCCAATTCCCAAATGGCTTCTCGCAGGTCTTCATCCGGCGCCTGGTCGGGGTCGGGGGTGAAGGTCCTCGCCGTTTCGGGCGTGGTGCCGCGGGGCATCATCGGCAATTCCATCTCACTCATGGTCTTCCTCCTTTGCTCACGAAAGCGTTAGACAACGGAAAAACCCTGATCTTCGAGGGCGTCATCCATCACTTCCTCCATGATGTCGTGCAGTCCCTCGTCCAATTCGGCAATCATGTCGAGCACCCCGGTGAGCTTCCAAATCGTATAGAGCTCCAACATGGTCCGCTCCTCCACCTGCCAGGAGAGCCCGGTGGTATGAAGAGTTTCTGGCGGCAACGCCTTTCTCCATAAGTCGAGATGCGCCGCCACCTCCTTGACCTGGGGTCCCCAGTCGGGGAACGCGTCCTCTTGCAACATGTCAGGCGACACTTGCGTACCCGTGGTCATAATCTTGTAAATAATCCGGGTATAGCCCGCCAAGGCTTCCTTGGTGGTTTTCAGCCCGTTGTTGACGGCAACTTCACGCATGATGGTGATGAGACCACCCGGATTGTTTTGGCGTGGGCAGCGCAAACAAGAAAAACATTGAGAGCAGTTCCAAATATCGTCGTTCATTTGCTCATAAAACATCTCGATGTCTTCCCGCGCCAAGGTTTGGGCGATTTTCCGCGGCGAAAAGTCGTAAAATCGCGCTGACGGACAGGCTGCTACGCAAATGCCACACTCGTAACACCCATAGAGGTAGTCGTGATACCGCGGATCCCGCTTGACTTCATCGAACAGACGCTGCTTTTCCTCGATCGGTACGTCCGGATATAAGTTGGACAGCAACCTTTACCATCTCCCCCAACAGTCATTGACCGCACATCTATGCCCGTCACAGCGCCGTCGCTCATATGAAGAGTTGGACCTTGGCCTCCTTCGCGAAATCCAAGAATGTCGCAGCGCCGACCACATCCTCGACTTGGGGAATCAAGTCCTCCCGCTTCACGCCCATCACGTCCATCGACATCTGACAGGCAACCATATGCACCCCCATCTCGTGTGAGGTCTCAACAAATTGGCGAATGGACATCACATTAGACTTGGCGAACTGCTCCTTCATCATGCTGCTCACCATCTTTGTCCCGAACGGCACCATTCCCGCAACTTTCGCCATTGCTGGCATTCCGGGGTTGGATGCAATGGAAATTTCCAGCGAATCGATCTTGTGTCGATTGACAATGTCCAGCCCCCAAAACGTGAAAAACAGCATGACTTCCATATCCATGGCTGCAGCCGCAGTGGCCAACACAAAAGGAGGGTAGGCCATGTCCAGGCTGCCCTTGGAGCACACGATCGCAAGCCGATCTTCCATCCAAAACACCTCCCTAAATAGACATACGGGTATGGGTTTATATGGGTATTCTATTCCCGTTATCTGTATATTACAATCTATTCAGTTAGATTTTTTTACTCTGACTATGAGAATCTTGTCGAAATTAGGGAGGAACATGGTGGGCGGATGGCAAAAACTTGTGCCGCTGGAGGATTGCCGGGATTTATTCCCCCATTTTGGCCAACGGCTCGCAGCCATAAACCAAGCGCTGCGTCACATCAATCTCGGCAAGATGGACTTTCTCCCCTACGAGGAAGAAGTTCCGGGATATCAGTTGACCATGCGGAGCGTTCTCATACCCCAAGGGGTTGGGAGACCCCCGGGGATGGGAAAGTGGCAGATAGAAGTGATTCGTGAAGGAGTCGAGTATCAGTTAATCCTGCAAGGCAAGGTTAAAGCGGGCCAGGAGCTTGGGGAAGTCGCCTTTCCCTGTGGCGATGGCGCTGAACGGGCGCGCGTCCTCGGATTAACCGATATCGACGAGTAACTGCCCATTAACCGCTTCCAACCGGATGACGTCATCGCCCTGAGTCAGGTGTAGACTCCGATAGCCGGGTTCTCCGGCTAAAAAATCGAATGCGGCATTTTGGGTAGCCATATGGGTTAAATCTTGCAAGGGAAGGCCCAACATAAGGTGGTATCGGAGAGCCATGGCTTGGGCTGCGGGAGCGGCGATACTCACGCGCGCGAGTCGAAGCGTCGCATTGGGCGCGTGAGACGGTTTGGCGAGATATTGCACCAGCCATGGCACCATCGGATCGACTTGGGTCATCCGTACCGGAACCGGGGTTCCGTCGATGCCCGCAATATGGTCGTCGATGGGCGGCCACCAGTGCACACCACGCCGGCTTCGCTGAGCGATAAATTGGTCCAAGTCAAGGTGTCCCAAGGCGACCCGAAAAACGCCTGCGCCACCGCGCAAAAAACGCACCAAGGCGCCACCCCAGATTGACCGTCTGGCCAGCAACGGATCGCGTACCGAAACCACCTCCAGAAAGGAGGCATTCGCGAGGGGCACAACGAACCGGTCGGTGCCAGGGCACCATGAAGGAGCGGCGGTCATCGCCGATCCCAGGTGGCTAAGCAAATCCATTGCCTCGGTCCGGCCTTTAACAGCCAGTGTTAGGTGGTCTATCCACACAGGTCGCTGAACCTCCCCGAGGTCCGATATCCGATATTCTTATCATAAGGAGGGCTGTCAAATGGATGAAGAACAATTGCGGCTTGAATACTGGGAGGACACCCGTTCGGATCCCGCCTACCCACTCTGGGTGATTTTTCGACTCATTGGGCATCAGCGAGGGCTCCACGACGATCAGCCCTATCTCCGCCACGCCCAAACGAGCGTCGCAGACGTGCTCAAAGCCATTGAAACCCATCCCTCATTGCCAACGATCGCAAAGGATTTGGCGATTTCCGTTGACGAACTCCGTGCCAGCTTATGGTACGCTGTATGGAAAGTTGAACATACGCCCCCTCCCCCGGATCAGGACCGATGGAACCCTCGTGTGGATGAGGCGTGGCGTTCGGAAATACTTCAAATCCCTGACAAAGGAGCCGCGAATAAATGACACCTGAACAACGGGCGTATTGGGATGTTGATGATGTGGTGCGCCGCCTTCGCCGTATTGAAGGGCAAGTTCGTGGCGTCCAATCCATGATCCAATCGGAGCAGTCCTGTCAAAAGATCTTAATTCAAGTGGCCGCTATCGAAGGAGCGCTTAAACAAGTCGCGCGCATCGTGAGTGCATGCAGCATCGCAGAACAGGTCATGCAAGCTCAACAGGCGGCCGATCCCACGGAGGCCGTGAAAAGCGCTTTGAAGCAACTTATCAACTACGCTTAATCAGCTTATTGGTCGGCAGAACCTCCAACACCACCACCCAGCGCGGTCCGCTCGCATGAGCGGAACCGGGCACGGGTGCAAAAAAGTCCGCGTCATCGTTGCCGCTTTGCATGTCAACGGTCATCACCCGGGTTTCTTCGACCGTCCGGACCGCATTACCGGACAGCCGAGCAAATGCCTCGATCTCCCGGACGACAGCCGACACGTCGGTGATGACCCGCAGCCTGTCGCCTACATTAAGATCACGGACAACGCTCGCTGCCTCGGGAACAGTCATGGCACCCACTGGCCCAAACATCCTGACGTCCATGGTCGTCCCCCTTCCCGGGGCTCAACGATCCTTTTGTGGCAGGATACCACAAACAGACACATCGACGATATGGCGCCCGCTTGACCGACAGATACCCCAGAACCATCTCGGATTCCTTGGCGCAGGCATGTTTAGGATACAGAGCACGCACGGGGATAAATAGAGGCTGCCCCTTTTCCGGACAGCCTCTCACTGCTATTGGGCAGCCTCATCGACCGCCTGTTTAAGCAACTGATCGACCTCGATGGCGAGCTCATTGAGACGATTGTCGCCCAATAGCCCCATCAAAGCGTCGGGCTTGGCATAGCCAATCCGCGTTTCCCCTGACTCACGGTCCTGATATACCAGGACTTTGCAGGGCAAAAAGTAGCCGACCGTTTGGTTGGTACTGAGCGCCTTTTTGGCTCGGGGCGCACTGCAGACCTCCAAAATACGGAAGGATGGTTCCGGCTCCAGTCCCTTTTCGGTCAACTTCTCATTAATGTCAAGGTCCCAGAGGACGCCGAATTGATGATTCTTCAACGAATGCCCCACCGCCTGGACGGCTTCATCGACCGACTTTTTGGTGGGCACCTGATACATCAGCTCACTCATGGTGCCACTCCTCTGCGAGTTCTTTAAACCGACCGAATACCGAGGGCCCGATCAAGTTTGGGCCGATTAAACCCAACCACAATGGTTCCATTCACATCAATCACCGGCACGCCGGTTTGCCCGGATTTCCGCTTGAGCGCATTGAGATTGGACTCGGATTTGGTGACGTCCACCTCGTGAAATGGAATACCTCGTTCCTTCATGTAGCGCTTAGCGGTCCGGCAATGCGGTCATGTTGGGGTGGTATAAATTGTTACCATTGACCGTGCCTCCTTCTCATCCTAACGAGTCACGCGGCGAATGGCGTCATGAACCTGGTCTAGCTCGGGGCCGCTAATCTTGCGGTCCCCAACCAACTCCTCCGCCACCTGGCAAGCCTCGACCAGCTTAACAACTTTCGCCAACGCGCCCTCGATGGCGGCCAGTTGGGTTAAAATATCCCGACAACTCTCCGCCCGAGCAACCATGGCCTCTACACCGCGAATCTGGCCTTCAACCCGCCGCAAGCGGTGCTGAAGGTCGCGGCTCGACCAATAAACTGTTCGGGTCTCACTCATCGGTGAGCCTCCTTATACTTCAATCACCCGCTGAGCCAACTTGAACAACTGATTTTCGGGAACGGCACCGACCACTTGATCGATACCATTGGCAAAGGTCGCGGGTACTCCTGTTATACCGAAGTGATCGGAAAGATCAGGGTAACTCCCGGCGTCAACCAAATCTGACACGACGTACTGGGGATTGACGCGTGCGAAAGCATGAGCCAGGCGAACCGCCCGGGGACAATATGGTCAGGTGGGAGTCACGAACACCTGAAAATGGAGCGGCTTCTCCAGCTTTTTAAGCCATGCTACCACACTTTCACTCAATTCGGGGGCGTCACCCCGGGATACTTCCACCAGGGTCTCAATGAGCGGACCAAATTCGTAGCCGCTCGGAATACCTAGGTACCGTACCCCAGTGAAGGTGCCGTTTTGCCACACTTCACTCACAGCGCCTTCCATCTGGCTCGCGTCCATGCCGGAGGGTACACTTTCAGATTCCTCAATAATGAGCTTGGGCGTTAATGCCTGAAGTTCCCCCCACAACTCGCGCATCGTATTGGAGGACTCTTCGCCCGGCTTCAAAAATAGTTTGACCGTCACCGACTCGGTCATATTCGCAAGCGCTTGTTTGACGGAGTCCTGGACGTCGGACGTCAGCAACACAATCGTCACCCCCTATTATTTTCGTTGTCAGTCTTAACCCATTTTGGGGCCTCTACTCTGTCTCTTGATGACAAAGTTGGCGTTCTAGACCATCTATAGTAATACCATGCGGGGTATCTAAAATCAATCCTGGAAGCCAAATCGCACCAGCGCCACGTCAGCAGCATGCTACTATATAGGAATGTCAGAGAAAGAGAACGGATACGGAACCATGAAGAAAATAGCTCACAGTCCAGGCGTCATTGCGCCGCCTCCGCTCCTCTACCTTGGCGGGTTGGCTTTCGGTTACGCCTTTCATTGGCTCATCCCCTGGCGGCCGTTTAATCATACCCTGGTTTTAGGCCTCGTCCTCATAGCCTTGGGAATCGCGATCGCTCTCTGGGCTGTCGGCGTCATGGCGCGCGCCAAAACGCCCGTGGATCCATCGCGTTCCCCGACCCACTTGGTGCGGGAAGGGCCCTTTCGGTGGTCCCGCAATCCCATTTATCTCTCGATGACCACGGCATCCTTAGGGGCCGCTCTCGCCCTTAACAACGGCTGGATAATTGTCTGGCTGATTCCCGTGCTGGTAACCATGCATTATGGCGTCATTATTCGGGAAGAACAGTTTTTATCGGACAAATTTGGGGACACCTATCGCGAGTATTTACGTCGCGTACGCCGCTGGCTCTAACCGTCCAGGCATCCTGATCATCCGCGCCGACATGGCGCCGGGTTATAATGGTGCTGAGGAGGTTTGTTATTGGCCAAGTCGTATCAGACCGGAAAGCACCTGGAAGCCTTTATCCTGCTCTTAATCTCCCAACACCAATTGCATGGCGGCGCCATCATTGCCGAGCTCAAGAGTCTCTTGCCCGCCTCTTGGACCATTGATGATGGCCATGTCTATCGTCTTCTCCGTCAACTCGAAAAAGACGGAGCCCTGACCTCCACCTGGTTGGTTGAGCAGGAAGGCGCGCCCGTGCGAGTCTATACCTTGACCGCCGCCGGCAAAGAGCGCCTTAGAGGGTGGCGCGACGACATTCAACTACGGGTCGAATCCCTCCAGCGCTTTCTCGACCTTTGGCGCGAGCCTAAATAATAGTCGACCTCAAGGGGTCCTCCAGACACCTCGGGCAGACCTCATCCTTCGCCCGGCTGTTTGTGCCATCCATGAGCCGGCACGATCCGGGACAACGCAATGGCCCCCGCTCCCAGCACAAAGAGGGCGGCCCTGTGTTGGAGGACAAAGGCCATTATCAACGCCCCGCCCAAAAGATACAAGGTTCGTGGCAGCCAGCCTGTCGTCTTCCATCTCCCGCTTAGGGCAAAGAGTATGGCCGCCAAAACTAAAATGGCAACCTCGATCACGACCACCTCCTCGGAGAAAAGCGCTCGGCGTCTAACCCATCAACCGCCGTTCTTGGGCTACCCAAGCTAACAACTCACCGCTGGAGGGACTAGCCGGTTGAAACGCGCCCAGGGTCTCGATCGATAGGCCACCCGAAATGGCCAATCCCAACGCAGACATCATCTCAGACGCATGAGACCCGATGGCCTCGCCACCTACCAAACGGCCATTTGCATCCGTGTATACGATAACATACGGCCCTGGACCGTCCTTGAGCAGCGATTCGTAGAGCCACGGCACAAAAACCTCGCCACCAAAACGAAATGAGGATGTCTCCCCCACCCAGGCAATCTCCGGATGGGTATAAATGGCGTGAACGGTGGGGCCCGGATATTTTTCAGGGGCCATGCCCAATGCGTCACGTACGGCCCACCAGCCTTGGCTCCAAGCTTTATTGGCTAAAAGCGGGGCGCCAGCGGCATCGCCGACGGCGTATACCTGAGCGACATTAGTCCGGCCATAGGCGTCCACACGAAAGAACCCCTGGGCATCCAAATCGAATCCTAACCCCTCTAAAGACGCCCGCTCAAGGACGGGTTCGCGTCCAGCCGCCAAAAGAACCCGCGCCCGGACGTCGTGGCCCGTGCCCACTTGGGAGGTCCAGTCAATTCGGACCCCGCCCATCTCTCCGGGAGCCAGTGCTGTAACCCTTCGATCACCGCAGAGTGCGACACCAAGGTCCTTAAGGCTCGCAGTCAAGCGGTCGCCAATGCCTCCATCCATCTCCGGCAGCAGCGAATCGGAGGCGAAATAAAGGTGGACAAAAACCCCAAAACTCGCAAACAGTGCTGCCGCCTCGAGGCCGGTGGCGCCAGCCCCAATAATGGCGAGTTCCGAAGGCAATTTTTTTAAGTCATGAAAAACCCGCGGCATCCACACTCGGGTGCCGTCCGGCTTTAAGCCCGGCAGTGTGCGCTGACGGGATCCGGTCGCAACAATAACCACATCGGCCCGTATTCGGGTCTCGGTCTTTTGCGTGACCACCTCGAGCGGGGACTCCAAGAAACCTGCTTCATGAATGATGCGGGCTTCTTTGAGAAGCTCCTGCGCCCGACGAACCCCCTCGTCCACCCGTTGATGCTGCCATTCCATAATGCGCTGCCAATCGCCAGGCGGCCCCGAATTCCCAATACTGGCAGCCGCCCGAAGCACATTGGCTGAGCGTATTAGAGTCTTGGAGGGGACAAGACTATGCTTGAGACCGTTTCCGCCTAAGCCTTCCGGATCCAATATGGTGACGGGGTGGCCAAGTGCCAATGCTTCCGCACCCGCTTGAAGCCCTGCGGGTCCTGCACCCAATATGACAAAATGCATGCCTTAGACCTCCGCTGCTAGGCGCACCTGCTGCGCCAGAATCCATTCGTTCATGGGACCGTCATATCGGCGCTGCCCCACAAAAATTACCGGCACGGTCATGATGTTCAATTGCCCCGTCAACTCCGGGAAAGCGTCCAGCATGATTGCCGACGCGAAAATGGCAGGCGTCGTGAGGGCCATCCCGAGCGCCACGCGCGCGGCTTCTGCGCAACGCGGTCAGCCAGGCGTCGCCAACACAGCGACATGCACGGCCGTAGTTTGTCCGGACAACGTATCGAGAGTCAAGGGCGACAAGATCCGCCGCCGATGTTTCATCGCCTCCAAAAGATCTGCGAAGACGCGTTTTTCCTGTCCTTCGGGAACACCCGCAAACCAGGCTCGGGCCGCTTCTGTGGAGGACGTGGCGAGCCCCCAATGAGGCAGTCCCGAAGGATACCAAGGCCAAGGCGGTGCCCAACCCATCTGGGGCACCGCCTGGACAACAACTGCATCATCCTCTTCGGGGCGCTGATCCCCGATGACATTGACATAGACTGGCCACATCAACAGAGTCCTCTAGCGCTCAACGGGATGGCCTCCGCCTAGCCACAGCGACATGCCCCCTACCACATTGGCGACATCGAATCCTTGTTCGGCCAAATAGGCGGCCGCCGATTGACTGCGGTTTCCGCTCGCGCATACAATCGCATACCGGCGATCCGGTGAAAGTTCTTTGACTTGATTCTCGAGATTTCCCATGGGGATAGACAGGGCGCCCGGAATCGTGCCGCTCCGAAGTTCATAGGGTTCGCGAACATCAATAATCGTCCAATCGTTCAAATGGGACGCCAACTCATCAACTGTGAGCGCCTTAACCGCCACCACCCGATACCCGGCGTCGCTCCAAGCGGCGATCCCGCCATCGAAAATGGCCGATACCGTCACGCCCTCGGCTTCAAGCGCATCCTTGGCGGCTTTTGCAATGACGGCGTTGTCGGCGAATAGCCCGACACCCAATCCCGCCCCCTGCTGCTTCACCCAGGCTGAAACCGGCCTAGACCAGCCCTGCTGGCGGTAAGGAGCGGACAGCGCGCCGGGAATGTGCCCTTCCGTATAGGCTCGACCTTGGCGCACATCAATCACCACGTTGTTCGGTTGCTCGCTCCAATTTTTGAGTTCTTCTGCCGTCATGTAACATCATCCCTTCGAAATTAAGAAATTCCCGCCAAATTTTGTTCCCGGAGTTTGGCCGCATCCTCAGGCGGCGGCTTCAACAACCGCAATGTCTGGTCAACAAAAGTGTCTAAGTCCATCGTCAAAAACGGATTGGCCTCACGTTCGTAACCAATCGTTGAATGAGGACTCTTATTCATAAAAATGCCGCCACAGGGTGACGATCCATAATGTGCGGGCCAAAGCTCCACCCCATCAGGAAGACCCATCAACCGGTGCACACTGGCATGTTGCTTCTTGGCCGCCTCCAAAACGGCTTCCTCGTTCGCATCCGCCAAATCGGGACGCCCCACGTCGCCCACAAAGAGACTGTCGCCCGTTAAAACGGCCCACGGCACAGTCCCACGGCGCAAATCGCGGATGATAAGCGAGATGCTGTCCGGAGTATGCCCCGGCGTCTCCCACACTTCCACCGACAGCATCCCAAATTTCAGCACCTCTTGATCCTTGAGATCCTGGTGGGGAAATGTGGCCGGAGCTGCGTGGCTAATGCCGTGCGGTACGCCTAGTGCTTTCGCCAATTCTGATGCACAGGAGGCGTGGTCCGCATGAACATGCGTCTCCACCACCATTTGAATATCAATCCCGAGATCTTGAGCCGAGAGCACATAGTGGTCGACGCCCAACGCTTCCAGCGGATCCACCACCAACCCCTGCCCAGTTACCTCATCTCCGATCAGATACGAGTTGCAGCCGAGTTCTGGGTTTTGTAAGGTTTGCCAAATCATGGCCTGCCTCCTTTTTAACGAACGGTTTTACCGTCCCAGCGCATCATGCCGCCTGCCATATTGTAAACGTCGTAGCCGGCTTTTTTCAGCTGTTTGGCCGCCATTTGACTGCGTGAGCCGGACCGGCATACCGTAACGACTGGTTGATCCTTGGGAATCTCGTCCATCCGCCGTCCCAATTCCCCGAGAGGGATCAGTCGGGCGCCGGGAATGTGGCCCGAGCGAAATTCCCCGATGGTCCGCACATCGATGACTAAAGGCGGTCGGTCCTGCTTCAATTGGCCTTCCAAATCCTTCGCCGAAATCTGCGGCACTTTGGCTCCCAATCCAAACATTGCTTGACTTCCTCCCTTTGCAAACACGAACGCTATAGGTATATTGATACCCGTTGGGGTATATGATGTCAAGCCGCGATTTCTCTCTTGAGCATGTGCGGATGCCCATTATCCCATACTAGGCCTACGTTGGGAGGAGCGCGTATGTCCGTCGAACAATCAATCTTGTCAGTGATTTCTGGGGGCATAGTCGGGCTCATCCTGGGATTGTTGGGCGGTGGCGGGTCAATTTTAGCGGTGCCACTGTTGCTCTATTTGGTACGGCTTCGAAATCCCCATGTTGTGATTGGCACGAGTGCGTTGGCGGTCTCAGTCAATGCGTTTTTCAATCTCTTCACCCATGCGCGAGAAGGTCATGTACGTTGGAAGCCCGCATTGGGATTCTCGATACCCGGCATCGTCGGTGCCTTCGTCGGTTCGGAACTCGGAAAACGATTGCACGGCGCAACCTTGCTCTTTTTGTTTGCGATATTAATGCTGGTAATTGCCGGATTGATGCTGCGGCGCGCTGGGGGTCAACGGCCGGCGGCGCACCCGGAGGTTTCTCGTGTCTCCCAAGAAGCTGGCGACACGGCGGCGGCGGTTCAACCCGCATCCCGCGTGCAGTGGCCCAAAGTTATTGGGGCGGGATTTCTGGTCGGTGCGCTGTCAGGATTCTTTGGCATTGGAGGCGGTTTCTTAATCGTCCCCGCACTGGTGTTTGCCGTGGACTTAAGTTTCATTGAAGCGATCGGCAGCTCTCTCTTAGCTGTCGGCCTATTTGGGCTAACCACGGCGGTGACCTATTCTCTAGCCGGACTTATCAATTGGTTGGCATTCGTGGAGTTCATTGCCGGGGGAGCGATCGGCGGCATTCTTGGCACTCGGCTGGCCACCCGGCTTAGCCAACGCCGGGCCGCACTCAATTACATTTTTTCAGGAGTTATTGTTCTGGTCGCCATCTATATGCTCTACAAGAATGCGTTGGCATTGCATCTTTGATACCGTCCCCACGGAACCGACGCGTGAGAAACGGGCCGCAGAACACACTGCCGTTTTGGTAATGCGGCCCGCCTTTTTAAAATCCATCCCCGTAGGTCGCCGAATTCGGATGGATCCTGTAGTCTTCCCTTCTCCCCTAAGGCGCTGTCGTTAACGGACCAAGGCCTCTAGCCTTGACCTTTTTTTGCCAAGATGGTTTTCACCCGAGATTCCAACGACGCAATCGGAAACCAATTGTTGCTTCCATCGTACGCCCAAATTACCTTCCCTTGGCCGTTAATCAGGGCATACCAAGTGATATCCTGCACGCCAATCTTGTCGGCCACGGCTCCGGTGGTATCGATGGCGACGGGATAGTTCAGATGCCCGGTCTGCGCCAGCACTTGCTGAAACGCCTTAGGCGACGGCTCTGTGGTTGCCTCGTCCACGGCAATAACCGATGGCAACCCGTGTTGCCTGGCATAGCTTTGATAGGTGTCGAGCGCTCGCATTTGCTGTGGCACATTGGAAAGCTCACTCAGCCAACTAGCCACAAAGACCAGCAAGTGCGGCTTTCCATCACTTAGCTGTACGCGACCCGACCCGGTTGCGCTCGGCAACGACGCATGCACGATTTGATGAACCGTGGCCTCCTGAACCAGCGCCTTATGCAACACAGCCTTCGACGTCTTGGTGGGATGCGGCAAGTTACGGGCTATTTCTTGGGCCAAAACTTCCGCTTGTTGGCCCATGCCCGCATACGCCATTTGCGTCAGGTACAACTTCTTCTCCTGACCCCGCGAGTTGATAATATAGACCCCAGGGGTATGATCGATGGCCCCTTTTTGAATAGCCACGTAGATGTCATAGGCTTTCCATACCTTGGAGAGCTGCTGCTTGCTGCCAGTAGTGAACAGCACTGAATTCATAGTACCGTGGGCTTGGGAATAGGCCCGGACATCCTGTACCGAGGTGGCGGTGGGATTGGCATCCACCGCTAACAACTGCACTTCCGATGCCGCTTTGGGTCCCAGCATATTCTTGGCCATGACCATTTCTTCGCTGGTCAACGGACAAATGGTAGTGCACTCGCTGTCCTCAAACGCCAGCACCACAACCTTGCCGCGATATTGCGAAAGGGATACCGTCTTTCCGAATTGGTCGGTTAACGTAAAGTTGGGGGCCGGACGGTTATTCATGGAAGTACCCGGGTCGACATTGGCAGCCGTCGTCGATTGAACCCGGGCTAGGGCCGTGGAATATCCCGATTGTTGACCCGGCTTAGCCGCATGCGTGGTTCCGCACCCCGCCGCCAAAAGGCCTACCGAAACCATTAGGACCCACCATAGACGTTTCATGAAGAACCCCCTCTGAACACGTTGGGCATACATAGATGATCATGGCATAATCGCTAGAACGCAATCCCCGAAGCCGATGACGTGGACCCCATACGATACCCACCATTCACCTTTTGACCGCTTGTCGAGATCATATTACATGATCACCATCGTACGGCAGGAAAATCAGACTTTGCAAGGACTCGAGTTTCCTGAGACACGGCAGCGAAATGAAACAGCATGGCGCCACCCCACAGGATGGTGGCGATCGGGTTCGGTCCTGGAGGCAAGATTGGCGGCTGGTGAAGGTCGCTGCAGCATCGTTAAAGACCATCCAGTGTCGGATTGGGACTGGCCTCTTGAGGGCAGCCGACGCGAGGATAGAAAGGGTCCGGACGGACTTCGCCGTTTCCAGCGTCATGACAATGAATTGGTCACCACCGCTACCAAACTAAAGCCCATGGCGGCTCGCGCCAAAGAAGGGGGGCGATGCCCCGTTCGCTTCGTCGTTCGCCGAGTGCCGCATACTGCCAGGAAGCGTCGTTCCTGCCCAGGCACTTCGCTCTCCTCCCACTGGCCCATCAGTCCAATAGGGCGGTCCTTGCCCCCGCAGGAGCGCCGTTTCTCAAAGCCAATGCCCGGCCGATGAAGCGGCAATCGCCAGCCGTCTCCGAGAGACTGCCTGCCGGAGTCCCACTATTGATATAAATAGCGGGCCAAAATCGTTAAACCTTCCGACGAACTAAACCTGTCCCTTATTCCAAACCGCCGTAGGGCTTTTCAGGAGTGATACTGACGAACTCGAACATCGAACGACGCGGCATCAGTGCAGAACGAGCTAATGCAATCAACCGAAAACGGCTGGTTGTCCTAAGGAACGAACGACTGACGGCGCTTGCCGCTGCCGTACTGTTGGTGCTTTTCCTTATCGACCTGGTATTCACTGCCGATCTCAGAAAGTTTATCTTGGTGCACATTTTCATCGGGACGCTCTTGGCTGGGCCCTTGGTGGTGAAGCTGGCCAGTGTCGGCTATCGATTTTTCAGCTATTACTCCAAATCGCCGGCGTTCGTCGAGAAGGGCCCACCCAATATTTGGCTCCGGCTGTTGGCGCCGTTTCTCATCCTGCTGACGGCGACCCTGTTTCTCAGTGGATTGGCGTTGGCTCTGGAAGGCGCGCCTGACAACAGACTGGTGTTTTTAATTCACGCCGGTAGCGCCGCGCTGTGGCTTCCCCTCATCGTCGTACATGTGTATGCCCACATTCGATTGGTCCCCCGCTCACTGCGCAAGGAGTGGAGCCAACCCTCCGGAATGTCGGTATCAGGCCGCGTCAAGCGTCTGCGCACCACTGTCATTTCCCTCATTATCGGCGCCATCGCTGCGATCCTCCTAACGGCCGCATCGACACCATGGCTCCATGCGCCGATACAGCACGGGATTCCAAGCCCTATCATTTTAGGGGTCGTAGTGTCCATCGTGGGGCTCTTCATTGCCGTACCCTTGTTGCGAAATGCCCGAGACTAAGGGAGCGCTCGCAGTTATCACGAATCGCGCCGGCGGCGCCTAGCCGCGCTCTTAGCAACGCACTGGGAATTCCCGAACGGCTCACGTATAGGCCAATCCGTTAGGGGCATCCTACCTCGCAAAACCTGCTGAGGAAGGAAGACCTACGGTGAAGAGACACGTTTTTCGTTTAACGTTTGCGGCTGCCACTATGGCTCTTGCCGGACTGGCTATGGCGACCGGTGCCAGCGACGCGGCGACGCTCCCAGCCAGCACGAGCCAGCCTACCGCATCCAGCAGCACTTGGATCCTCTATCACAAGCATCAAGCGATGATTGAACGGCATGAATCGCTCGCTCATGGGCAGTCTCCGCTCCCAGCCGACGAGCCGGACAAGTCCGGATTGCCCTAAAAGAGACGGAGCAAGTCATGCGCGAAAAACCATCGCATAGGCGACGCGACCCATTGCCGTCCGACATTTTTCGACCCGCGCAACTGCGCGGGTTCGTTGCATTTCGCCCCTATCATCCGTTAAAACCATGATACCTCTATTACGTCTCGGGAGAGGACACAATAATCGTGGCTATCTATAACCAACTGCTTGGGCTCTGGATTCGCATCGGGCTCCATTTATTTCCGCCCGTAATCCACCCCATGCTGGTTCATTTTCCTATTGTTTTGCTGTATGGCAGCCTCTTGACCACGCTGCTCAGTTTTGTTTGGCGGGACCGGGAACGCTTCTTTGACCGCGCAAGCTTTTGGCTCTTGGTGCTGGGCCTTATTGCTGGCGTAGTGGCGGCAGCGGCCGGGGTCATCTCGGAACAGTATGTACACTGGACCCCCACAACAAACCAGTTGCTAAGCCGTCATCAAGGCTACGCCGTTTTGACGGGCGTGTTTACCATTGTGGCATTGGCGGTGCGGCTTTGGGCGCGATATCCCCGTGTGTCGAGGGACGGCGGTTGGAGCTTCGCGGGAACCGGCCATGGGCGGCCCACCCTGCTTTCGCTGGTTTTTCTCGTCGCCGCTGTGGGGATGATCACCCTCACCGCGTCGCTGGGCGGCACCATGGTCTACCAATACGGCGTAGGAGTACACGGCCTCCTCTATCATACGCCGTCCCCGTTGTCTGCTCACCCATAGCTCAGGACCTGATCCGTCGCTCAGTGCCCGAACGGATATAGCAAAGAGCATTTGACTAACTACTTAACAGAAGGAGCTCCCCATGAAACACACGTCTAGCGCTGTTGGCCTACTTCTTGCCCTGTCAGCGGGCATTGCCGGTTGCGGAATTGGAGGGTCGCAGGGATCACATACCGCCTCCCCTTCCACCCACTCGCATCACCACGCCAAGACGCCCCATGCGGCGGCGAACATTCCATGGGGCGCGAGCCGGGCTAGTAAAATCCTCCCCGGCGATGTCTTAATCGCCGATGCCGGGAGCAATCGGATTCTATTAGTGACCCCTCAGAAAAAAATTGTTTGGCAATATCCGAAGCCAGGACAGCCCTCGAAGCTTCATGACAACGACGACGTATTCTTTGGGCCGCACTTCGACGAAATCATCACCAATCAAGAGGGCTACAACGTCGTTTCGATCCTCAACTTCAAGACACGGAAAATTGTCTGGAACTATGGGCATGGTGGGGTCCCAGGAAGCCAGCCTGGCTATTTAAACACTCCGGATGACGCTTTCCTCTATCAGACCCCAAAGGGCGACGAGATTACGGTCGCTGACATCAAAAACCAACGCATTCTCTTCATTTCTCGGAAATCGCACCGCATCATCAAGCAATATGGGCAAACAGGCGTGATGGCCATCAATCCACCGACCACCTATTCCGCCCCGAACGGGGACTTCCCCGCGCCCAACGGCGGCATGCTGGTCACCCAGATTAACGGGAATGACGCCATCCTCTTGAATCGGAACAATCAGGTGCAATATACGGTGCATTTTCCGTCGAAGTTCTACTATCCGTCAGACGCCAACTTTACCCCGCACGGGAACATTATCGTCGCGTTTTATACCAATCCCGGAGCGATCGTCGAAATGAGCCCCAGCGGCCGTGTTCTCTGGACCTATTACGTCACCCAAGGTCCCGGAAAGCTGAACCAGCCGTCTTTGGCTGTCAAGCTCTCCAATGGCATGGTGCTGTTAAACGACGACCACAACGATCGGGTCATCGTCATCAATCCCAAGACCAACCAAATCGTCTGGCAGTATGGGCATACGGGCGTACCCGGTACCGCCCCGGGCTATCTCAACATTCCCGATGGGCTGGACGTGCTTCCGGCCGGCGTAACCCCCGGCGGTAAAAACGGTATCGGGGGCCATCTGTGGAGCTATCCTGGAAATGGTCTCTAGACACGTGGCCTAAAACCTAGCTTATTTGGCGACCAGAGGTGCGTGGCTTGCATCTCTGGAATCTTTTTACGCGTGTTAGAAGCCTTGAAATGAGCACCCTTGTTTGCCTGATTTAAGAGAAGTAGTCGCCTTCGATCCCATGCCTGACCCTCACCATGTATTGCTACGAGCCGACCCATCAAGCAACACAATTGTCCTGCAAGTCCTAGCGACGCCCCGGGTGCTCCGCGTGCCTGCATGGACAAAGGCGAATGCAAATGCGACGAGGCCTCGACGCTTCGCGACGGAGCGAGGCGCGTGGTCGGAGACTGAGACGCCACACCGCATCCTGTCAGCAGCAACACGACCAGTCCCAAGCCCACAACGGTTCGTCCCTTCATCCTTGACACCGGGAACCTCCCATGCACATTTCTGTGACGCGAACAGAGAATCTTGACGACAGCATACCACCCCCCTTACTTGCATGAATGCCTTTGGGTTAACTTTCTCCAAAACCCGCCGGGTATTAAGAAAGCCCTATGGACACGGGCGCGTGGGCTCACTCTGGCCGCGACATCCGTTCTTATAGCCCAAGGGACGCCAAGTGGGCGCCCACTCGAGCATTCTCTAAGCCCCGCAGCCACTTTTGCAGTCACGGTAACAGTTTGGCAATACCTCTGTGGGTTACTAACACTGGGACGTAACCCAAAATCGCAAAGGGGTGGCGACACTCATGTTCAAGTTCGCTTCATGGATTGCTGTTGGCTTGTTCGCTGGAGTCGGTTCAATGGCCGCCGTGGCCGCGACGCACCACGCCAATAGTGCGGCTGCCCGTGCCACGGTGTCAGCTGGAACATTTCTCGGTGCCAACCATGGAACGACCGCAACGCCGAACTGGCAGGGCCACCACGGCTTGATGGGAACGCTCGGAACGGACGCAGCCCAGGCGCTCAACATCGCGCCCAGCACTCTCAAAACGGATCTTCAGAAAGGCAAGAGCTTGGCAGCTATCGCCCAAGCGCAGGGATCATCCACCAAGGCATTAGAAGCAACCTTGCTGAAAGATGCCACGGCGCAGATTCAGTCGGCCGTGTCGGCGGGCAAGCTGACATCCGTTGAGGCTTCCCGACTCAAGGCGCACCTCCCCACGATAATCAAGAAATTGGTGACGATACCTCTGGCGCACCCGTGGGGGCTCATGGCCCCGCACCGCCTGGGGTTCATGCGACCCCTCTGCACGGACGCAGCCCAGGCGCTCAACATCGCGCCCAGCACTCTCAAAACAGATCTTCAGAAAGGCGAGAGCTTGGCGACCATCGCCCAAGCGCAGGGATCATCCACCAAGGCATTAGAAGCAACCTTGCTGAAAGATGCCACCGCACAGATTCAGTCAGCCGTGTCGGCGGGCAAGCTGACATCCGTTGAGGCTTCCCGACTCAAAGCGCACCTCCCCACGATAATCAAGAAATTGGTGACGATACCTCTAGCGCACCCGTGGGGGCTCATGGCCCCGCACCGCATGGGGTTCATGCGGCCCCTCCGCACGGACGCAGCCCAGGCGCTCAACATCTCGCCCAGCACTCTCAAAACAGATCTTCAGAAAGGCGAGAGCTTGGCAGCTATCGCCCACGCGCATGGATCATCCACCAAGGCATTAGAAGCAACCTTGCTGAAAGATGCCACGGCGCAGATTCAGTCAGCCCTGTCGGCGGGCAAGCTGACGCCGGCGAGGGCAACGCAGATGGAATCCCATTTAAACACGGTGATTGACCGCTGGGTGACCGGAAGCATGCACGCCCCCGGTCATAAGTGGGGTCCCGGTCCCCATGCGCCGTCGGCAACGTAGCCTGAAGCATCTCTGGCAACAATCGGAAGTCCTGGACGTCAACTCCAGGGCTTCTTTATCGTTCGCAACCGCCGGCGTACGCCCACCCGCGACCTTGTGCAGTTGACCCGCCGACAGCCTGCTCTGGACTCCATCTCTTAGAACAAAGCATGACCTTTCCTGATCAATTCTCTAGACCAACCGTGGCCTTGGAACCGCCGTATGGATGGTACGAGACATTCAGCAACGCTACTTCCCACTCAGCCAGATGCCCCACAAGACGCAAAGCGGTACGGCAAATTAGCTGCGAAACGCGTCAGATTCCGGTCCCGACAACTTAAGTGCTGTGACTTCAAACACGTTTTCTGGAACGGGGGCGCCCTGCGTGTGCGTCCCCGTTGAAGTGATGCCATCCGTCAGTAAGCAGCGCGCTTGCTGAGAGTCCCGCAGTCCATGGGGTCGTTGTCTTCCCGGATATCCAAAATGGCGTCGTCCAATCGGTCCGGCGATAAAACCGATGCATCATCCGTAAACGGAGTAGTTGAGCGCGGTCAATCAAACAGGCCATTTGGCAGCGCCATTGTACCGCTAGCGCCACACGCCCACAACGATGCCGATGACCACAAAGATCCAAACATAGGTAACGTATTGGTTCAAGCGGCCCGATTGGATTCGCCGAATGTGGCTCGAAGCCCAACGTCCCACGGCGACCAGTGGACCGTATACTTGCTGCTCAAGCCGATTGATAATGGTGTGGCGATAGAAGTGGGCACCCTCCGTGTGTGTGCGGGTGCGCGACAAGCCATAAAACTTTGCGAAAGCGAGCCTCAAGGGATGAACAAAGCCTTCCGCCGACCAACTGGTGCGTGCGGCAAAGGGTTCCGCTCCCCCATTCCAGGGACTCACCAACCGGACTCCCGTCCCGCGGCGAAATAGTTTCCGTATCAGGGCCACCACCAGGGTGAGCGCAATCGCCATCCAGAACAAAACATAGGGGTTGCCCACGTTGAACGCCTGGGGGAAGAACACGGTGCCGTGCGCTCCGGGTGCTGGGACTAAGTTTGCCCCAATGGGGACCAAGGGGGCCGCGCTTTGGGGATTGATAAAGGTGGGCGCGACCACGGGGCTCCGCGACGTGAGATAGGGCACCAGGGCGTGGTTAATCCAAGGCAGGAACCATGGCACGCCGGGGCCGGCGACTGCCACCAACACCAGTGGTATCGCCAACGCAATGACGAAGGACCGCAGTGGATGCTCCCCGCTCACAGGTTTTATGCCACGGTGAACACCTAAAAAGATAAATCCGTACCAACGCAGGTAGGCGGCCACACCGATAGCCACCGTCAACGCCAGACCGGCACCAACCACCATCAAACCGAGATGCGCGGCCGCACCGGTGCCCTCCCGCATGGGCTTCAAGATGCCTTCCAGCAGCAGCCATTCCCCGACGAATCCACCCAAAGGGGGAAACGCTCCCAAGGTCGCCGTCGCCAGCAAGGCCAACCAGGCAACCCATCCGGACCCGGGGACCAATCCCCCTAATCGGTCGAGCGTCTGACCCCAGCGACCCGTAAAATCCGTGGCGGCAAACAGCACGAATTTGGCGCCGGCATGCATGACCAGCAACACCACGGCGGCATCGAGGGCCATGGTGGACGCCACATTTTGGGGTGTCGTTAAAGAGACAATTCGCCAAATGCCCAACGACGTGAACACCAAACCCAGAATTTCCAACGTGGAATAGGCCAAGACCCGTTTGGCATGCCGCGATACGATACTATACAAAGCCCCCGACAAGGCCCCTAATACGCCGAGCACCACCAAGACCACAGCCCATGCCAAACTCGCCCCAACCATGGCCTCCACGGCCAAGATGCCGCTGAAGGCGAGTGCCGTCAGCAAGCCGGAAAAAATGCCCGCCACCATTCCAGGAGCCTCCGGTTCCGCCATGGGCATCCAGATCATGACAGGAAACAGCCCGGCTTTCACCCCGAAGGCAATCACCGCAAGTACCATAATCACATTTCCCAACGATGCCGGGACGCCGCTCAGCTGATGCACCGCCAACGTGTCCTGCAACGATTTGGCATGTATGGGCATCAACCAGACTAAGGCCACCAAAAGCATCATGCCGCCAAGTTCAGACAGGGCCAGCAAAGCCCATCCCGCGTTCCATACGGGGCGTGAGCGTCGGGTGGTCACCAAGCCCAAATAGGTGACCGCAGAGATGAATTCCCAACTGATTAAGAGCAACAACCCATCGCCACTCCACAAGAACACTCCGACGCCCGACAAAAGCGGCAAAAGGGCATACAGTATGCGATGACCATCGCGACGCGAGAAGGTCAAGAGGATGGCTGCGAAGAACAGCAGCCCGGCCACCACGGACCACAGCCTTGCCAGCGGCAATGGCGAGGCCACCAGTGCCGGCCATGGCGCCGGCAATGGGATGCGACGGGCATATTGGGGGACCAAGAAGAAAGACATGGCCAAGAGCCCCAGCGATCCCACCAGTCCAGAGACCGACAGCCAGACATGAACGCCGCGTGATCCACTGCGCCACAGTGTGGCACCACCGGCAAGCACCACAACAAGATACACCGTCCATGTCAAAATCCAATCGGAACCGCTCATTGCCGTACCTCCCTGGGGCCGCTTATGGGATCTACGCCGTCAACCGCAGCCAAGAGCCCGCGCAAAATGTCTCCCGGGCTTGGCGGACATCCGGCGATAGTGGTCGTGACGGGCACAATCCCCTCAAGGCCCCCCCGAACCCCCGGAGCTCCCCGAAACACCCATCCGTCGATGGCGCATGATCCGAGTGCGACGACGCGCTTGGGCGCCGTCATTTGTTCAAACACGTCCGCGATGACCTGAACCATGGCATCCGTGATGACGCCGGTTACCACCAAAATATCCGCATGCTTGGGCGAAGGCGTAAAGCTAAATCCGTAGCGGGACAAGTCGTAATCCGGGCTGGACAACAACCCCAACTCCGATTCGCATCCGTTGCACGATCCGGCATCAATGTGCCGGATGGCCAAGGCGCGGCGCAGGAAGCCATCCACGGGGCGAGCACTCGTTTGGACCGCGTCTGAATTCGCCATCGCTGCCGCGATCCCATCGGGCTCGGTCGGGAATCCTGTAGTTTCGGGCCGCCGTACGATATTTTTCAGCCAATGCCAATAGTACATCTCTCGAACCCCTCCTGGGCTAACCGTCCCATCCCGCAACGGATAGGGCGAAGCTAGCATCAATAATGGGGAAGTCTTGTAAAATGTTGCCGTTCGCCATCGCATCGGGAACCACCGCCCAATTGCGCTCGGAGGGCGTCGCGATGGCCGCGTGTGCAATGCGGCCATCTTTCGGGTCAAACCGCAGCCAATACCCCAAGAGGCCGCGGGGCGCCTCAACGATCCCGACTCCCGATGCTTGCACCGGCGGTCCATCAAGGACCTCCTGCGCCTCGTTCGGGGATAGCTCATGGGGATTCCATCCCCCTAAAATCCGCCGCACCAATCTGAGACTTTCGCCGAGTTCTTCCACGCGAATGCGAAAGCGCGCGTAGGCATCGCCGTCCGTCTCAATCGGCGTGTTCAGGTCTAAGTCGCCATACGCCGCATAAGGCCGAACCTGACGCACATCTAATTCCAGTCCCGCCGCGCGGCCTACGGGGCCGACAGGTCTTCCCCATTGGATGGCCGCAGGCGGCACCCGCCCCGCTCCATGCAACCGGTCCAGAAACGATGACGTGCGCTCCAATCCCATCGCAATGCGCTCCGCTTGATCCAGCACGTCCGAGATAATGCGGGCGGCCGCGACCGGATCCACATCTTGGGGCCACCCTCGAGCAGCGACACCGCCGGGAACAATGGCGGCGCGGAGGTATCGATGCCCAAAGAGCGAGAAATTGAGCCTCAGCACGGTCTCTTTCAGGTGCAAATACTCCATTTGGGGTACGGGAAGTCCGGTCGAGACGGCTAGCATGGCCAGGTCTCCCAAGTGACTGTATGCCCGCTCTAGTTCCGCCAACAGGACCCGGGTTGTCTGCACTTGGTGCGAAAGTTGGATTCCCCACGCATCCTCGACCGCCAGGACCATCGCCAACGTATGGTGAACATTTGAGGTGGTCGTGAACCGAGAAATCACGGGCAGTGCCTCCTGGACCGTCCGTCCTGAAACCAGGGCTCGGATATGCCGCTCCTTGAATCCATTTTTGAGCGTCAAACGGATAATTTCATCTCCCATCACATGCAAGCGATAGAGAAGGGATTCAGCGACATCCGCTCGGACTGGGCCCAGGGGATAGGTAAAGAGGCCCTTGCCGCGGACGCGGGGATGATCTGGCAATTGCCACGATAACTCCGGGCGTTCCCGGGCTAAGCGATATTCGGCCGTCACGGTCTCCCCAATCCCCGACCAGGACGGTTGCCACGCATCCTCCCAGTCGCTTTCGCGCGCGTCCCAGTGCAGCCGCGTGAGGGCGCCCGTCTTGCGGTTCATCAGCAGCGTCGCGAGGATGGGGCCGTCGGCCGTTAGCACAATGCTGTCGAAGTCCCGCGCACGCGCGACACGCCATGCATCGATCCAGTCCCGAGCCGTCGCGGCTGTTGGGATGGTTTGTACCATGTCCCCTACTTCCATTCCGTCATCATCCTCCCTGTTTAGAGATGAACTGTCGCCAACTGCGACACCACATGGTGCCATAAGGGGTGAACCAGCAATGGAAATCCGATGCCACCGGCCAAGACAAACACCCCCAATACGGCGCTGGGTAGAATTAACCCCATTGGTTCCTGAATGGTATTGACTGGCGAGGCGCCAACCTGCCCCGGGGTGAACAGCCAGCCCGGCACACGTCGCGCAATGGCGATGAAAATGAGCACAACCAGGGCCGCGGCCGCAATTGCGACCGGACGGTCGCCCACCTGATGCAGCCCCCCCGCGAGAATAAGCCACTCACTCCAAAACGGGGCAAACGGCGGAAGCCCGACGATCGCCGCCGATCCTAGTGCCAGTAGCGCACCGGTCCAGGGGGTGCGATGCAGAATGCCACGGGCCCCATGCTCTGAATGGGAACTGTGATACAGAATTCGAACGGTGCCGGCGTTGTGAAACAACAGCGTCTTGCTCGCCGCATGCGTCCAGATGTGCAAAAACGCTCCCACCAACGCGATGCCGCCAAATCCCATCCCAAGACTGATGAGACCAATGTGTTCAATGCTGGAGTATGCCCACAGGCGCTTGAGATCGCGCTGGAACGTCAACGAACCGGCGGCAATGACCAATGACAGCAAGCCCAGCAAGATCAGAGCGTCTTGCAGATAGGCAGACGGAAGACTCAAGGCGAGCACGTGGAACAATCGGTACACGATGAACATCGCCCCCGCCAGTTTTAATCCGGACAACAAAGCCGAAACCGGTGCCGGCGCTTCGCTGTGGGCATCGGGAAGCCAGGTGTGAAAGGGAGCCAATCCCGCCTTCGTGCCATAGCCCACCAAGGCCATATAGGCTCCGATGAGCGCCCAGTGCTGGTGTACTCCAGACAAGGTCTGATGCGCGGGCACGAAAGACCATGCGAATAGCGGGCTGCCCACGGCCGTCAATGACAAAATGGTTCCCAGAAGCGCAACCAGACCGCCCAACTCTGTCACAACAATGTATTTCCATGCGGCTTCAACCGCCCCGCGACTGGCTGGATGCGCGGTCAGCACCGTGCTCGTTAACGTCGCTCCTTCAATCGCCATCCATAGAAAGATGAAGTTTGTCCAAATGGCCAACGCGGCGAGGGACCCGATGAAGAGCATAAAGAAGAGATAATACCCTTTAACGCGTCTGGCCGCCCAGTGATGCTCTTTCGCCTCGCGCGTAATGTAGGGGCCCGAGTACCAAATCCCAAAGATTGACAAGATCGCCACGATCACGAAAAACCACGTCGCCAAGGGACCGGTTCCCTGCCACAAGCGCAGCGGCAATGCTGCCAGCCAAAAGAGAAGAAAAGCCCCTGCGATCCCGCTCACCCACCCCAGGCGATTGACTGGCACAATCCAATACCCCAACCCAATGACAGCAAGCCCTAGGGGGATAATCCACAATGCATCCGTCATCATCCGATCAGCTCCTCGAGATCGCGGACATCTAGAGAATGCTTAACCCGCCGGACTTCGGCTGCCACATAGGCCAGCACGAGGGCCAAGGCCAACCCGGTCACGTCGATGCCCACTTCTCCGATCGCGGGGATGCTGGTTCCCCACGTGAGCGCACCGACATCCATCACCGTTTCCAGGCTCAAGATGCCCCAGAGAAGGCTCCACACCTCATATCGGCCTGAGAGTTGCACGAACGTCACCAGCATGGCGGCCAGCACCAATCCCATCGGCAAGGGATATGGCAGCCCCAAGCGCCCCACCACTATGCCTCCGGCGCTCAGTAGGAGCGCCAACATTAATAGGGCGCTCATCCCGGCAGGACCATGAGTTCCGTACGCCCGGCGCATCGATTTTAACCAGCGATTCATCACGCCGGGGATAACAAAAATCTTCAGCACAATAATGAGAGCTGCAACGGACCAGAATGCCGGCCGATGGCCGAAGATGGCTAATAGGGACGCCACACCGGCCTCCGCCACCGCTTGAATTCGATACATCACTGCCATGGTGTGCGGTGTTTTGACGATCATCATGGCTACCGCGGTCATCCATAGCAATGTCACCGCCAGCAAGAGCCACGTGGACATGCCGGTTTTCCCCTTTCGTCTATAGGTTTGATACCAACCCACCAAGGGCGGCGATGACAATGGCCGCCATGAGAAAGTCCACGTTGCGGATGAGCCGCAACTTGGCAAAGCCGGCCTCGATACTGACCAATACCAACCCCAGGACCGTCACTTTCAGCGCGACAGCCAGGGCAGCCAGGACGACAGCACCCACGGCCGGAGATGTGGCTAAGCCCCAGGGCGTTGCCAACACATTGGACAGAATTACGCTTAAAACGAGGAATTTCATCCATCCGCCCCATTCGTAGAGCGCAAGGTCCGGACCGCTGGATTCGAATGTGCGCGACGGATCGATCATGGACAGCTCTTGGGAGGTGGACGGATTGTCGATGGGAATGCGGCCGGCTTCCGCAATTAAGAGCAGAAACCATCCCACCACAATCAGGAGGTGAGCCGGGCTGGCGAACCATAAACGGGACGCGAAAGTCTGATTCACCACAAAGGGAATCGTCGCTTTGGCCGCCGAGGCCGCCACAAACACCAGTAAGAGAGAGAGGGGTTCGGTAAAGGTGGCAATGAGTCGAATGCGGCTGACACCGAGGGCTGGATACACGCTGCCGCTATCGAGTGCCGCGAACAGCAACGCCAACCCTCCGCCTGCCAGCACCATTCCCCCACCCAACATATCGCCCATCCACGCGAAGGGTAGCGGGAAGCTGGTGAGCACGGGAATGAGCATGGTGACCAGAATGGGGGCGATAAAATACACCACCGGCGCCCATTCAGACACGGCACTGCTATGATGGCTGCGCACCGTCTCTTTATGAAGCCATTTCCACAAATCGCGGTAAGGCTGCCATATCGGCGGACCGTGGCGCGCCGCCAACCGTGCGCGATACCGCTCCATGACGCCTTTAAGAAGGGGGGCAAATCCTAACACGAAGAGCACTTGACAGCCTTGGGCAACGTAAAGATTCACACACAACCACCTCCGACGCCGAATCTCGATGTCGAGAGCTGTAGCGCGTACTCCCGTCATCTCGTGTCAGGAGTCATCAACCCCGGGGGGTGGTTTCGGATACCATCGGTATCCGCGGCGGAATCCATCGCCTATTCTCAATACTTATCGATATCTTGAGTATAGCATGCCATTTCGTCGGATCTGCCATCGTAACGCTGCCTCAATCCCAAACGCGGCAGTATCGTTGGCCGTCCCGTCTACCAGTGTCCACCCGATCGCAATGAAGATCATGGAAAAGGCCCGGCTTTACACCCCCGAAGAACCATACTGGGCGCTGCCATTCGAACATCCCTCCATTCCAGCAAAAAAGGCTGACGACTTCACATAGAAGCCATCAGCCGATCTCGGCAGTTGTGAGGAGAGCTTCATCTCCACGACCATTATTGCGATTACCCTTATATTAACCTTAGAAAGTCGCCAGGGAAAGTCCTTTCGCAATTATTCCGGCAAGTTTTCAGATCGGCCAAAATGCCGAACCTCCACGGTATCAACAGTGATGAGGCCATGGTCAAGCATATCGGCGACAGTCGCAGCAAACTTGTCCACCCGTTCAGCTCGGTCAATAATTTCGATGACGAGCGGCAGGTCTCCCGACAACGTCAAGAGATTGGCAGAGTGGATCCGGCTTGAGTGCCCATAGCCTTCCACCCCACGCACAACTGTTGCGCCGGCCAACCCCATTTGCCGCGCCTTCACCACGATTGCATGATAAAGCGACTGGCCATGGCGACTCGATTCTCCAATGTAAACCCGCAAGCGGCTCGCCTTCACAGGATGGAATGCCACTACGACTCCCCTTCCGTGGTGTCGATTTCCTCGACGTCAGTATTTCCGGCCGCATTCAGTCGCGCCTGCACTAAAATGCGGGTACCAATCACTCCCGCCCAGCAAGCGGCCATGCCTAAGATCAAACTCCCCAGCGCATAGCCAATCCCCGCCAGCGGCGCTCCTTGTGTTAGCAGCTGGTGAACGCCCAGCATGTAGGTGGAAAAGGTGGTATATCCGCCAAGCACCCCCACCGCAATGAAAAGCCGGCCACGTTCCCCAAGCCAGCCATATTCCATCGCTAGCGTCATCACAATGCCAATAAGAAAGCTCCCGCTAATGTTAATCCCAAAGATACTGTACGGGATGAGCGTGGATGGAAGAATTCCCGACAGCCCATATCGCGCCATGGCTCCTAAGCCGCCGCCCAATGCAATCCACAGCAAATTGTTCATACGACGGATCCAATCAACATGCCGGCAGACACCCCGAAGAATCCAAACACGATGCTTAACAAGGGGTTTAACAATGCTTCACGATAGAGTCCTTGCTCCAGCAACATTAATGTTTCGTATGTAAAGCTGGAGAATGTGGTGAAGGCTCCGGTGAAACCCACGTCTGCAAAGAGCAACACGCGGGGATCCAGACTCTTGGTCGCCTCAACCAGGACGCCAATAATGACGGTACCCACAAGATTGACCACCATCGTGCCCAAGGGGAATCGCCCCATATTTTTTTGGTTTACGACAAATCCGAGAAGAAATCGAGCGACAGCCCCTAGACCCCCGCCGACAAATACCACCCCAAGATTGAGGAACAGGTCACTCACCTCTTCGCTGGAATTGATGCAAAAAACAAACTGATAGCTCCCCACGATTCGAACGACACGAGCGACCGAAAGTGCAGGAGTCATCAGCTGCTGTGAGCGGTTTCCCCATTGACTGGGAGCGGTAGACCTCCATTACCGTCGAACAGCATAGTAGAAGTTGCCGATGCCTGTCAACGCAGCAACCGTCGCCACATGGCAACCTTCAACCTCAACTAATGCCTTCCGCCATGTTGCGCCGAACCTTGCCATATTGCACCACATTGACCGGGTCCAAGGTCACCAAACCGCCAGGAACCATGTCGTCAAGCACGGTCATGAATTGGGTAAGGTATTCTTCGGAATCAATGATTTCGATCACAATCGGCAGGTCCGAAGACAAATCAAGCAAATTTGCCGTGTGAATCCGGTTGGAGGGTCCGTATCCTTCCATGGCGCGCATCACGGTCGCTCCGGCGAGCCCCCTCTTTCGCGCTTCTAAAACAATCGCATGATACAACGGCTGGTGATGGTAATGAGCCGATTCCCCTACGTAAATCCGCAGTCGATAAGCTTGGCCTGTAATTTTCGGCGACATGCGATCCATTCCTCCTTCGTCGAACAGCCCTTCCCTCCATCTTTCCCTTAGGAGACCCATCAATACTAAAATGAGAGCGCCCGACTCGGATTATCGCCTGCCGCGAGGCCTCACTCGCTATGGTCCGGAATCGGAACCGCACGTCCGGGTTTAATCTGGTCGTCACGCCCGCGCAAATTAAGCGTCCGCCGAATAGGTTGCTTCAGTGTCCACGCTCCTCGAAGACGAATTGGCATCCATTCTTTTGGTATAACTTTAAGGCGATCAAGTTTCCGGATCAACGCTTAATGACAGCGCCGCAAACCCTGCCTGTTGGGCATGGGTCGCCATGGTTCTCTAGAGGTGTCCCCCAATCCCCCATCCACGATAGTCCGAACGGATGCCATGCCCAATTCGGGATTGTATCGTCGACATAGCCCCAACCATGGCCTTTCTTCGCCACATAGCATCCACCTGGCGCCTAGACGCATCCCATGTTCATCAAGGGCAACCATGGCGGCATCTCGGTGTCTCTCCCCCGTGCTCGGAGGGATTTGGCGACCGCACTATCGGGAACAAAGATGGATTGGTACAGCATCTCCCACAAGAACGGTAAGTCGCCGCTCTGATACGGCCGAACCGCATACCGCATTGGCCTGCGCTCCCTCCGCGTGGCGAATTTCATTGGCAACCCACCTGATCACCGATGACCTTCAGACTCATAAGCCGAGCCTTTTCACGGCGCCGCTTCTCCCGCTGTGCTAGCCAATCAGCGGCTTTTCCATCCTGACGCATTCGATTTCCATGCCGGACCGCAATCGGTGCATCCGCGTTTCACTCGATTGGTATCCCTGATGGGCATAGAACGAAACGGCTGTCAGCGACGCGTCCAACCACGCGCGCGGTGTACCGTCCGCAAGAAAAGACCGTTCGACAACCTGCAACAGTCGTTGCCAAATTCGTTGATGTGCATAATGTGGATCAACATAGACGGCCGTAATCTCCTCGCCCCGGCGCCCAGCAAATCCCACCACCTGACCGTCGGCTTCCGCCACCCAGAGGTGCTCCCCGTCCGCCATCGAATCCCGGTAGTCTTGAGGCATGCAGGCTCCGATCCAGGCTTCAATCTGCTGAGGGGTATAATCCCCTTGGCACAGCACACGAACCGAACTTTGGTGAACACGACAGATACTGGGTGCATCCCTTAACACGGCTTGCCGCACCGTTACCTCAACCATCGGGAATCGCTCCTGTCTTAGACCCATCAGAGCCATGGCCCTTGAGCGTTTAGCGTTTGTCTTGACAATACCATATGGGAGCTATTCTTTCTCAATCAAGGGATTGGCAATAGACCATCGCCATTCAAAAGGCGGTGAGCGTGCCGTTGGGCCAGGAAAAGCGAAGGGGCGGACGTGGCCGTTGCTTGTCCGCCATGGGCGCTCTCCCTGTATTCCACGCGTTATGAATGCCTTTGAACATGTTTTAACGAGGAAACAATTCATCACCGATGTCGAGGCCGGGGCGATTTGCGCACGCGCGAACGTTGTGTTTAAAGCCCCGGTCCCGATCCACCAGCGCTGTTAGCGGTCTCTAGGGCCAGAAAGACGCCGGCTTGTTGAACACCTTGCCGATATGGAACATGGTCACGGGCCCGACAACCCCATCCGGGGTGATGCCAACCGACTGCTGAAAATGGCGGACGGCATGCCGGACTTCGCTGCCGAAGTAGCCATGGAGTGCCCCGCTGTAGAATCCACGTGACTTCAAGAAATGCTGGAGCCACAATGTGTCAATGCCGTTCCGCCCCTCGAAAAGACCGCGTCCTCCCAAGTAGGTGTAGGCCCAGAGAGCGTCGAAGGTTTCCCCGTGAACGCGGCCGTCGACCGGCACCCCCCTGTCGATGCCCAGCGCGTTCATGTCATGTTGGAAGTGTTTCACAGCATCCCGCGTCTTGTGGCCGAAATAGCCGTCAGCGGGCTCGCCGACCTTCGCCCAGTAGTGGTAGCAATTGAGTCGGTTTTGCAGGACCACCACATCTCCGCCAAATTCACCCAAGTGGTCGATAGGACGGCTGCCAAAGCGCGGGCCGCCGTACGCGCTGTTGTATTGACCAAGCGTAGCTGCGGTGATGGGTCCGATCACGCCATCATTGGGCAAGCCGAAGTACTCTTGCCACTCGTGTACGGCATGACTCGTCTGTGGACCGAAGATGCCGTCGACAACAATAGGGCTTCCCATTGGGCCTTCTGGCGGTGCTGAATGGTCGAGGAAGAGATTGAACAGTGTTTGAAACACCTTGACATCGGTTCCCCGAATATGCGGGGATTGCAGGTAAAGAATCCGGCTTCCCCAGGAATGATAGTGTAGACCATCTTCAAATTCAGCCATAACGTACTCCCCCTTTTCTGTCGCACCATATGCTCAAAAGGATCCATGGGTTCCTATTCCTGCCATTCTCTTTAGCATGGGGATGTGCCAGGAACTTGCGACAGAGCTGTAGGGGTTCGCGGCCAGAGACTGTCCAAAGCTCTCCCTCCATCTGAAAGGTCGGCACGACGAGTGGGTGGCGAAGAAATGGAGGCGGTAGTCAAACCACCTATTCGTTTCCTGAGGGCAACCGCGACGCCCTGACTCAAATCCGCCGTGTGGATTCGGATGTCGGAACTAGTCCATAAGCAGGTCAAAACTCCTTTGGATCCGTCTCACTCTGTGGCGGGCGTTTGGGCTCTGTCCGCTTCGGTAGGATGTTGTGGCATTGTTGGGATAATGCCGCGCTTAAACGCCTGCCAATCGGGGTACCACACGTGGCCCGCGCTTGGCATCCTTTGATCCAACCGTATGAAAAGCTCATAAAAGACCGTCCGGAGGTACTGACGGCGATGCAAGAGAGCGGTTTTATACAGATCTTTGCCCTCGTTCGGCAGATAATCATGGGGAATACGGTCCACAATCTCCGCGATGCGGGCGTCTGGCAAAGCTTCGATTTTTTCCAGATAGGGCAGGCAATGTTCCCATCTGACCCGATTAAACACGTGACTTACCGTTTGGTGTATGGAAACCCGGGTCCAGTTGTCTGAAAGTCCTGTCCATCGCATGCTGTAATCAAAGTCGTAGAAATACACATGCTCCAATCGTCCTTCAGTGTATCCAACCATAATGTTGCGTTCGGTGCGGTCACGGTTTTGAAGCCAGGTATCGAATACCCATATTCCCGCAGTGATTATCATGTCACGAACAAAGTAGTCGATGACCTCGGCGATGACGCGGGGCTCCACGCCATGCTGTTGAAGGCGGAACCAGCTTAAGTGGTTCGTGGACAACGAATATTTGGACAGCGCCACGGGTTGGGTTGACCCATCCGGCATGGTGGCCTGGCACAGCAATACCGAGGCCACCGGCAATCTCAGCAAATGGGCCAAGTCCGCACCAATTTTCTCGCGAGCCGGCACCAGGACGTCCAGTCGCCGCGGTTTGACCCAGGCTTTTTGTGCGGGCTGAGTGCGGCAGTATGCTGGGCATCCATTTTTGTGCGGTTGTTCCGACCACAAAATCTCCCACTCCGACGGAGAAGCTTCGACTCGGTCAAACCAGGCGGTCGCTTGGTATGTTGCGGTGTCGGCCACGACAATTCCTCCACAGAAAATCGCGTTTTAACAGCGGCGGTGCCTCTGACGAAAGTCCCCTGCCGAAAACGGCTAT
Organism: Sulfobacillus harzensis; assembly: GCF_012933365.1. Lineage (GTDB taxonomy): Bacteria > Bacillota > Sulfobacillia > Sulfobacillales > Sulfobacillaceae > Sulfobacillus_B > Sulfobacillus_B harzensis. The sequence goes on from NZ_JABBVZ010000014.1 coordinate 62,600, forward strand.
CGATCCGGTCAAAGTCCTTAAACCCAAACGACTTGAACGATGGCCGTGTTTTTGGGTAGGGCATTCGTCGCTACGTCTCTAAAGCCGAATAATAGATGCTCACAATTTTCCTGGCCATTCGATCCGCCCGCAGGTGCGCTTCTGCGAACATCCGGGCGTTGGTACCGAGGGATTTGCGTAAGGTGGCGTCTTGGACCAGCAAGAGTAATTTCTCCGCCAATGGCTGGACGCTACCTGGCTCGACGATGAACCCCGTCTCTCCATCGGAGATGATTTCCGGAATGCCGTTGACGTTGGTCGTTACGATGGCTTGGCTGGCGAACATCGCTTCGATAATGCAAATCGGCAGCATGTCACTGGTGGTGGGGTGAACAAAAATGTCCGATCCACTGAGGATGTCAGCAACGTCCTCTCTATATCCCCCAAAAATCACATTCCGCAAGTCGAGGTGTCGGGCCAGCCGCTCGATGTCTTTTCGGGCCTCCCCGTCACCAACGATCAAGACATCCACGTTGTCCAGATAATCCTTAATCATGGCCAGGGCTAGGAGGAGGTACTTGTGGCCCTTTCTCCGGGTAATGCGAGAGACACTTGTTATCAGGACTCTTCCAGAAGGATTGCGCGTCTTCTGCGGCACTGGAAAATCAATTCCCGTATAAACCGTTTCCAATTTCTCTGGCGAGGCCCCTAATCCGGTTAGCGGTCCGTGAAAGACGTCGCATAACGTGATGATGCGGGACGCTGATCGTATAGCCCCCCTATCGATCGCCCGATAAAAAGCCGCCTCCACCGTGCCTTCCTTAATCTCTCCCAGCCGCAAGCTTCGATTAATGCCTAGTTGATGCGGGGTGTAGAAAATGGGAGCCGGGTAATCGAGGCTCACTTGCCCTAGAACGTTGGCCGTAAACCGATCTTGGGCATGGAATACATCATATCGGGTTGAACTAAGCCTTTCTCGAAGTTGAAGCTCATAGGCGCGGAGTTTTTGGCATACGCTTATACCTTTCGCGTTCGCCTCGCCATACCTCCGGATGAAGTAGCGCCGAATCAAATCTCGTTCGATGGAACCTCTAAACTTTTGGGTTGCATTGCGAGGCGCATGGTAATCCTGGATATCCACATGATGACCAAACCCCTCCAGTCCTCGCTTCAGGCTACCAATATAGCGGGATAGTCCGCCCGGTTGAGGATATGGCCAGAATGTGGTCAACAGGACGCGCAACTTCCCGGAAGCTCGGTCCGCCATTTGATATCCGTAGTGCCGATCCAAGGCCTGGATCAGATGCGGATAAGGCTGGTAATCCATGGGTATCCCCCTCTCAACGCATCGGTGGCTGAATCGACTCTAAAGCGAGGGGATTGTCCTGAGATCCCACCCGAGGCGACCATCCGTGGCGGAAATGCCAAATCGCATAGCGGAGTGCCGGCATCGGATCGCGCCACACGAACAACGCATATTCTTTGGGTCCTGCCATGTTCTTAAGCCACGCTGAAACCGGCAGGTTGCCATCGCGCCATTGCTCAGTCGAGGCGATAAAATCTCGGACAAAATATACCCATTTGACCCCGTCAACTTGGGTCGTTGCCGGTTCCGGGACCTGGCCTGTCAGTAATTGATAATAAAGAAGACTCAAATCGACTCCGCAACGCGTCGCCAACCCATGCCAAAACCAGGTCCGAGCGTTGATTTCGATGAACTTAAGCGCGCCATCGCGCGGATCCCGCTTGTACTCGACCTTGGCCAGACCTTTCAGGTTTAACGCTTGGAAGAGCCCCATCGTCATTTCGATGGCTTCTTCGTCTCGCCGGCTGATGGCAATAGATCCTGTCCCGAAGTAGGGGGGATATTGATGCAGCTTTCGCCCGCTGAACACACCAACTAACTCCATGCTGTCATCAAACAGAGTGCCGACGCCAACCAGGCATGTCTCATCACCTGGGATCAGTTCCTGCACGAGTAGCTGGCCGTACTTCCGGTAATAGGGGTAGTCCCGGCGGAGCTGGTTGGCATTTCTCATCACAATGGCCTTGCGGTTTAATCGCTTACGGTAGTCGCTCGAAAAGGCCGGCTTCAAGATGCAGGGAAAGGCCAATTGCGGAATGATGTCATCGAGCTGTGCTTCGGTCTCAATGACAAAGGTTTGGGGGCAAACCATACCATGGCTGCGAGCAAGCTCGTGAGTCAATCTTTTGTCCAGAACCGCTTCGATGAGCTCATGATCCGGCAGCAGGAATCGGTAGTATTGGGCCAACCGCGACCGGTTTTTTGAGGCGAAGTACAAGTAGTCGTCCGATCCCAGGTATAACACAGCCTGCTTTTCAAACGTCTTGCCTAGATCCTCTAAAAACTGCAATAACCGCGACTCCTCTTGCACCGGGTGGGGGCAAGTACCCGAGCGGGCCAACCGGGTTTTCCCCAGTTGGTCTTTTGGTGGCGCATCAAAGGCGTATATGGGGATGCCGTGATGCGCCAGGCTACGAACCACGCCCAGGCCATTCGCACTTAAATCCAACACAACTGCAGGATGCTCGTAGCGTGACGGATTTCGCGGTCTTTGAATCATTTCCACACTCTCCTAATCATCTCAAAAGCTTCCGCATAAGGAAGCCCGACGGTCATCCCGCGGACCCGTGCCAAGTAGGTAAGCCCCTCATAAGAGCGGGGGTGGGGAAACGGCCGCATTTCCTCATGATAATGCCGTGCGGCTTCAAGCTTATCCCCGATGGTATCGCTAATATCGACGAAGTAGTTGGGCTTAAAAGTCGAGGTTGTCCCAGGCTTCGTAGATTTTGATTCCATACAATTACGCCATTTGCCTTGGGCTTTTGCCTCGACCTCCTA
>NZ_JABBVZ010000150.1 GCF_012933365.1 Sulfobacillus harzensis
GGACGGTTTAGTTCAGCCTGGCTTTTCCCGGCTGTCCCGTGAGAAAAATGGATCTTGACATTTAACCGCGGGACTTGAAGCTATTATGGCTTAGAATGCAACAAAGCGGGGGTATGAAACAAAAGTCCGTGCACGCCGACTCCGTATTGGTAGACCATGGTGCCTCCAATCGAAGCTGTCATGGTGACCATCACCACGGAGGCGACCACAAAAACCCAGGAGAAGATGGTTTCGCGTCCGCGTCCGGTATTGGCGAACGACCACGCCCGACCGTAAGACCCTCGGCTGAAGCGGGCCAGCAAGCGCGAGATCAAGGCCAGGATGACAAATAGTCCCGTGAGTACGGCATACGCCTGGTGGGTACTCAAGAGGGTACTGGTTACCGGTGTCCACTTGACGTATTGCTCAGAAATGACGCCGGCGGCAGCCGCAACGATGCCGGCGATGAGGCCGAGAGCGAGAAGCCAGAAGCTAGCGCGGGAAAAAAAGCGGTCGCCGCGCGGGAAAAACAGCCCCAAAACGGAGGTGAAGAGGCTGCCATAGAGCAGGACAATGGGAAAATGGACTAACATCGGATGAATTACGGGTGGAAAAAGGTGTAATCCGATGCGGATCCATAGACCTAAGATTGCATTCCAGATTGCCATAAGCCACGCTCCCTGAAAAAAAGTATCCGTCAGGAGTGTGACGGATACGGGGGGACTCATGCAACATTTTACCAGACTCGTACGTCACGCTTCGATCTTCAGCCGTGAGGCGGGCCGGCGGGTGGGGCGTGTCAGGAGGGCGTAAAGGCCTGCTGCGACGAGAAATCCCACATAAAACGTCAAATCGGCGCCATGGAGCGTGTGAGCTATGGGACCGGTGTAGAGGGCCGAGGACATGAAGGGCACCGATGTCCCAAATCCGACCAAAAAGCTTATTAGCGCCGGCCAGGCTATGCTGGAGGACTCCTGGGACGGGTGCCGGCGGCGATACCATCCCACCAGCATGACGCCGAGCCAGGGGGTAAGCCAATATCCCAAAAGCAACAGGAAGTTGTCATAGTATTGCTCAAAGGCTCCGGAACCCAACCAGCTCAACGCAAGACCGATGATGCTGGCTGCCACCGCAAGACTCCAGCGTGGCAGCCGGATGTTCATGGCCCCGGCCGCCAGTGCGTTCGAATAGAGATTCAGAGCGTCGGCTGCTGTGCCTCCGAGAATGATGGCCACGACCGCCAGCGCACCGAAGCCTCCCGACACCTGATGTAGAGCGGCGATGGGATTGGCGTTGGCGCCGCGTGCCACGGCCACCCCGGCGCCTACCAACTCAAGCCATAAAGACGCGATAAATCCGCCAAAGAAGCTCCAGCGGCGCACGGACCGCGGCGATGTCGTACGGGGGAGATAGCGACTGTAATCTGAAGCATAGGGAGCCCAGCTGCCCAAGTAGGACAGTGCGGCCGCCACCACCAGCGCGAAGGGCGCCCATGGAGCATGCAAAACCGGATGATAGGCAGCCAGGGCATGGCCACGGACCAAGATAATCGAGACCACCAGAAACAACACACCCAGAATAACGGCCATGATTCGCTCGTAGACGTGAATCATGTTGTGGCCAAAGATGGCTAAAAGCCCCTGAATAATGACCAAAAGGCCTGAGGCCGCCCAAAACGGCAGATGCGGAAACAAGACTTGAAGTCCGAAGGAGCCAAGAATGTTGTTGACGGAGAACCACCCGATGGTGCTGATGTAGTTAAGCAGGGCAGGGAGTTGGCCTCCCCAGCGTCCAAACAGGATGCGGCTAATCATTAACTGGGGTCGTCCGGCTTGGGGGCCCATGGCGGCGGCCAAGCTAACCGCTGCCGCACCGAGTACGTTGCCCACGACAAGCGCGGCGATGGTCCACGGCCAGGACATGCCGAGGGAAATGGGGAAGAAACCTAACGCGAAGTCGGCGATGGTTAGATTGCTACCCAGCCAGAGAAAGAATTGGCTTCGGGGCGAGCCGTGGCGCTCTTGATCGGGAACGCTTTGGACCCCGTATGGTTCGACGGCGAGCGTGCGGTCGCCATAAAGCGGAGCTGATGAGTGCGACACAGGAAATCCTCATTTCAGATTAGAGTATACACCTGTATATACAGTAATTGAAAAGGGATTTCAAGCCCGTGGAGCTAGTCCAGTACGGCGATGCCAGCGCGCCTGAGCGCTTGACGGGCAAGCTCCAGATCTTTCGACCGTTGAAAACTGACGGTGTGCATATGATATCCGTCGGTCAATGAAGACAACAGGGATGCTTGGTCAGCCTCAACTTGTTGCAAGAAGGATGCCACGTCGATACGGGAGCGGATTTCTAAGCTTCCCTCGAGGTGTCCGTAGATGGGATGGGCGACAATGACGCTGTGCACGGCAAGACCGTGGTCAACCAGAGTGTAGAGTTCCTCGGCGGTTTGCTCGGGCGTGTGACGGACGGCGATAATGGTGCGCTCTCTGCTCGGATAATCGAGCGACGAGAGGCGGTATCCGCGCGGCGTCGAGAGGATGGGGACGCCCGCGGCGCGCAGCAGGGCAATTTCGTGGACTACGACTTGGCGTGTCACCTGCGCTTGGTCTGCCAGATCTTCGCCACGCATGGGCTCGGTTGCGCTACGGAGGAGGGAGACAATGAGTGCTTGTCGTTCTTGCCGGTTCATGAGGTTCGCTCCTTTTTGGCCTAAAGCGGCCTTGCGCTTTAAGCATATCGCGCCAGAAGAGATTCGCAATGCTCCACCCGCTCATGGCAGGATTTATGGCGTTCGAGGAGAAGCTAGTTCGGGAAGGGTGAAATGAACGATGGGGGAGGCTTCAAGGTGAGGTTGGAAACCCGTTTAGTCAAGGTATCGGAGCGTGTCTGGCCTGATAATCCGGTGAGCCCGCCAATTTATCAAACGGCGGCCTACAGCTATCGCAGCTTGCAACAAGTGGAACGGGTTCTACAAGGCCAGGAGCCTGGTTATACCTATACGCGAGGTGGAGGGAATCCGACCACCGAGGAATTGGCCCAACTGATGGCCGCTTTGGAAGAGGGCGAGGGTTCCGTCATCACCGCCTCAGGTACGGGTGCCATGCTCGCGGCCATTTTGGCGCTTGCGCCGACGCCGACGTCCATTTATGTGGCCCGGGAGATTTATGGTGGCACCGTGGGGTTGGTCCGGCACGTCCTCGAGCCGCTCGGCTACTCCTTTGTCTGGGTCGACACGCACCAGCCCGAAGCATTGCCAAAGTATTGGAGCCACCGCGGTTCGGGGATCTTGATTGGCGAGACCATTTCCAACCCTCGCGGCCGGGTGAGCCCCTGGGATGCGGTGATTCAAGCGGCCCACGCGCACAATGTGCTTGTGATAATCGACAATACCTTTGCTAGCCCCTTTCATGCGCGACCCCTCAACTGGGGGGCGGACTTAATCGTCCATTCTGTGACCAAGTTTATTGGCGGCCATGATGACGTGATACTAGGGGCGGTGGTGGGATCCCCTAAAGCGATTGGCCGGGTGCAGCAGTTGGTGGATATCATGGGCGTGACGCCCGATCCGATGGCCTCCTGGTTGGCCCTTCGCGGCGCACGGACTCTGGCCCTGCGCATGGAGCGATCGTCGCAAAATGCGCGAAAACTGGCTGAGTCCCTCACCTCAGTTTCCGGGATTGATCAGGTCGATTATCCCGGGCTTCAATTCCATCCCGATTATCCGATCGCCAGCCGGCTATTGGAACACGGATTTGGCGCGATCCTGGCGATTCATTTGGCAGGCGGACTTGAGGCTGTTGAGCACCTCGTCAATCGACTTCACCATGTGCGGTTGGTGACCAGCTTGGGCGACGTATCCACCTCCATCTCTCATCCTGTAGTGGCCTCGCATCGCGAACTGACTGCCGAGGAAAAGGAACGGGTGGGGATTGATGAGGGTACCGTACGAATATCCGTCGGCATTGAACACATCGATGACCTCATCGAGGACTTCCGTCAAGCACTCGCCTAAAATGCGGCCAATAAGCCAACCTTGACAGGCGCCGGTTGCAAAGCTGATGCGTACATTACTCTGCCAGTATTGCTCGGCAGGAGGGATGCATCATGAACCCTGGTGATTGGGCGCTTCTTTCCGAAAGCTTTTATGAGGCGATGGTTTGGTCGGCCGCGGAACGTTCTGGTCTTTGGGCGCGGCTTCGGAACGGGTGCGCGGAAGAGGTGCTGATTCTTGAGGGGTTCGATGGCGTCATTTTGGAGGCCACTTTGCGACTTATGGCTTGGTGGGGTTGGATTCGTCGGGATCCTGCCTCTGGTCTCTGGTACCAGCATGCGAAACCAGCAAACGCGCCTTTGGCGCGTCTGGCTGCCTCCCAGGCGAAAGACTGGGCGTCCCTGGGAGAGCGCCTTCACCCTGGGGCCAAGGAGCCGTCAGATTTGGCCTGGGAGGACCAGGCCCGGCTTCGAGACCGCAGCTACGAACTGGCCCACTGGATTTGTACGGTGTTGGGCGACGTGCAAGGACAGCGCTGGCTTGATGTAGGGGCTGGACCTGGGGTGGTGGGACAGACCTTGAGCCGGTCGGGTGCATATGTTACGCTGGCGGACCGTCCGCTCATAGCTAAGCAATGGAACCGGCTGGACCCCCATCTGGAGGCCTGGGGCGGGGATGTCTTTCAAACCTTTCCCGAGGGACTGTTTGACGGCATTCTTTTGGCCCGATTTATTGAGAGCTTTTCTCCGCAACAAGTAGGACAACTCTTTGAACGGTGCCATCGGCATTTAGCGCCGAAAGGGCGTCTCGTGGTGGCCGGATACTTTGATGGCCCGGGTTCCGGACCCCGACTTTTTGATCTCCACGTAAAGCTAGAGCGGCGATTGGGGCGCGTCTACTCCATGACCGACATTGAGCGTCTCGGGCATTTAGCGAATTTTCGATCGGGAGAGCCGATTACCGACCCGGTGAGCGGCTACAGCGCCCTGATTTTGACGGTGGCGAGCCAACCACCAGATAACGGCAGCGATGAACCCAACGGCCCATACGGCGGTGATGAGCGTGAGAAATTGACCCACCTCCGCTCGGTGGGCGGCTGACAACAGGACGGCGTAGCCGACCAAACCGGTCACGCGCACTAGCCCGATTATCCGCGCGCGGATAAGGGAAGGCCACGCGTCGGTTTTGAAGGTGTCCTCGGCCAGATAGCTCATCGACGTAAAGGCGCTGAGGGTAAAGAGAATCGGCCAGAACGCAGGATGTGCCGGGGTCCGGATTAGGGCGAGGAAAATGGCCGCTATAAGTGCCATGCCATAGCCAGTGAGAAGTATGGTGGGGGCCTGAAGTCTTCCTAGCCACCGGGCGAGCAAACCAACGAGAAATGCGGTCGCTGTGGACACCAGCACCAAATGATGAAAGTGTCGGGGTAGAAATTCGGCCCCGAACGCATAGGTCAACAGAGAAAATCCGGCGGTGTTGGCAAAGGAAAAGGCGGCGGCCACCCCCAGTCTGAGGCCGAAGTCCCGGGGCAAGGTGTGCGATCGCAGCGGATTGCGGAAGCTTTTGGCCCATAAAACGGATTCGGTGAGGGGGCGCCGAAGCCAGAAGCTGGCGAGGGCCAAAGCCAGTGGCAAAATGGTCATGCCCCGGCGCAAAAGGTGTGGACCCCAACGGTGCCCTAAAAACGCTAGAGCGGCGAGTGCCAACCCGCCCATGTTCACAAAGTTGAGCTCCGCGTACATGGTTTGCCGCTTAAAATGGGCCGGAACCAGTTCTTGTGAATAGGTGAGAATGGTATTGCTTTCAATGCCGGCGGTGACGATGAGAAGGCCTGAGCCCACGAGAGCCGGCCATAACCCGGATCCTAGGAGCAAGGCAGCCGATCCGGCGATGTAACCTGCCGGTCCCCAGGTTAACAGCCGCCGACGTCCCAGCCGGTCGGCAAGAATGCCACCGGCCGCGATGCCTACACTGAGTCCCACCGGGGCCCAAATAAGAAGAATGGTGGATGTCCATGCTCCGCGAGGAACCCATGTAAGGGCTACGGCGGCCACGCCGTAGCTGGTAGGTAAAGAGGGGCCTCGGGGCTTGGCTGTGGTAGCGAGTGCCCCTTGAGCGCCCTCCTCCCCATAGAA
>NZ_JABBVZ010000151.1 GCF_012933365.1 Sulfobacillus harzensis
GACGGCCCGCCCCTGCCCCTCGGCTACGCCATCGGGGCAGGGCCCTCCCTATTTACACCACATAATTGGACTCTAACCCTGGGCGACGCCGAACCCACGTGAGAGGGGAGACAATAATGGGCGGGAGGGCCATTTTGTCCCGGTATCGGGGCGTCCAAAATGGCGAGCCGTCTTCTTGTTAATCCTTTGCTCGGAACGGTTCCGATATGGCTTGCGACCAGGGCTGTGGGCGTTCAAGCAATCTGGAAAACTCCTCCATGTATCGAGGTAACACAACGGCGCTCCAATCAAATTTTTCCGCCCTCTTGCGAGGTACCGCATCAGCTATCATGTGGTGGACATTTCTCCAAAAGGTTTGCGTTCTCACCAGTCGCTTCATATCCTCGAAGTCCGCTGCATAGATACCGGCATCCCCTAGAATTTCCCGATTTGTCGCCGTGTCAAAAGTGAGAACGGGTCTGTTAGCGGCAAGCGACTCGAGGAATACCATGGGAAAATTTTCCGAGTCTTCCGCGGTGTGAATCAGAGCCGTACCTAAACCATACTGTGCTGGCATGCTTTCGTGAGGTAAAACTGTCAGGTGAAATGCGGAGCCCAACAGATTTTTGCCCTGTGCCCTAATACTTGGGGCCAGTGGCCCATCTCCATAGACGTGAAGTCGGGCGCCGCCCGCTGCTGCGACTCTTATCGCAAGGTCGACTCGCTTGTAGGGAATGAGGGCTGCCACACATACGAGTGTTGGGCGGTCCGGCGGGGCGACAACATGATAGTTGCATAGGGACACTCCATTAGGAACGACGGTGGAGGGAATTCTCGGAGATAGCTTTCCGGTTCTGGTGTTCTGCTTTAGGAGCACCACAAGGTCGGGGGCTGCCACACTAATTTCCCTGGAAATTTCCGAACCTGCGTGGTTGACGTAAACGATGCGATAGCTACGTCGGCGGACATATCGGTAGAGCCGTAGCATAACGATTTCCCAGAATCCGTTAATTGGGATTACGATGTCGGCATCGTTTAGTAATCCTTGCTGTATGGACCTCACTGTAAACGAAATGAGCGAACACGCATATGAGTCGATTCGTCCGTACATTTTAAAACGAGAAGCCAGTGTTGGCATTCCGCTGTTGTCGCGAAGAGGCGTTCGCACAACCGTCATATCCCCGGATTGTAGAACATCGCCCCCACCGACCAAAACGGCCGAGGCACCATTAGTGGACAGCATCGATACCACTTGTTGACTCCAAGTTTCAGCCCCCCTGTTTAGTTGTCCGTTGTACACGCTTAGAACGACGATTTTCACCGTTTTGCCCTCTCCGTTTCAAATGTCGCGTATGAGATCACTTTCTTAATAGCTTCCGGCAACCGCTCTGACCCCTCGTTACTGGATGAGGCTCCAGCAAGCGAAAGTCGCGCCGCAAACCCCATCCATTTTCAGCCATTTTTCTGGAGGGGAGCATACCGATCGTTGCTGGCCCTCGCTGTTCGGCGCTATTCTCCATAAAAGTATCCCAGGCCGATCATTGACCACACTACGGCAGACATGTAAGGGCCCTCAAGAACCACTTCGACGAAAATGACGGCGGCCCACATGGCTAGGGAAGCCAGGGCGACGACTTGCATTGGTCTAAGCAGCCCTCGTTCGTTGGTAACTACCAAGCCTTTTATTGAACCAACGATGAGTAAGGCCAACGGCACAATAGGCCATAGGCCCCACCACTGGACGATTTGCAAATAAGAGTTGGACAAAGCAATGGTGCCTAGCTCGTAGCCGGTGGTAACCGTGGAGAATCCGTAGTTGCCGAGAACGGTTGGTACCCACTGTTGCCCAATACGGATAGCCAATGGATTTTGGGTAATCTGGTGAAGCGCCTGGCCCCAAACGATCAGTCGCCATCGATTGTTTGCAACCTGATAATAGCTCCCGTGTGTTTGAAAAATGCTGACCAGATCTCGTTGAATATGGTTAGACAAGCTGTGGAGTTCAAACGTCCCTACAGGAACAATTACGGCGAGTGACACTGCAAATAAGCGGATGAGCCTCCGGCGCAAGTCGGCCCCGTTTTCTAGTTTGTACGACAGGACGACGAAACAGACCAGGCCGATGGCAATGCCGACCCATGGTCCGCGCGCGTCTTGCACAAGAACGGCGGACAAACCCAGAGGGAAGGTTGCATAAAGCCACTTTTCGTCTTTCCTCGACCAGTGCCACCCGAGTTGAAGAAAAAGCAAGATGCCCAAAAACGATTCGCTTGCTCCTGGAACTTGAGAGTGTCGGGTAATGATATCGAAAACGGGCAAGGCGATGGAAAGGCATAGTATTGCAACGCTCGCATGACGCCGATTGTAAGGGGTCCTTTTGGATTTCCAAATCACGCGGTAGACGGAATAGGACAAAGGTATGAAGGCCGCATAATAGAGTTCAGCTGCATCGCGAAGTGCGGCCAATCCGTACTTGTGAATGTTCAAGAAAACGCCTATCACCACCAGAAACAGCAGCGCGATCAAGGGAAGCGAGGCTTTCTTTGGAACTTTAAAGGTCTTGCTCATTACAAGAATAATCGTCAGCATCAGCATGAAGCACTCCGTTACGAAGAACGGTGGCTTGGGTAACGCAATATGACTAAACCGTTGATCCATAGATATATCTGGAATGAGGAACAGAACCGACAGCACCACCGCCAAAGGGTATCGGCGGAGTACCGGTAACGCCAGGGTGATTGCCGCAAGAGCTAAAATGACGCCCATTGCGAGCTCCCGTTTAAGCGCGATCCAACCACACAAGGCCCCCAAAACGCAGACTCCTGCCATTGGGACAAGGGGTCCCACTGATATCGCTTTTCTCATAAGTAACCCCTGTTCTTTAGGATGCCCTTCGTGAGGTCGAAGGGCTCAAATCTACGCACAGGTTGAACCGCTCTTTCAAATCTTACGGACGATACTAAACAATGCATCGCTGTTGCGAGACAACAGGTACACGAGGCAAGTTTGATGGAGATTGCGACTTGCCGCCATCACCTTGATGGGGTGAACTGTGGCGCCGCCCCCGTCTTGCAAACCCAAGCCGTTCGAAAATCGGATGACGGGTCATCGCTGGCTCGTTTCTCGGACCAAACCGTCACGTGATTTGTCATAGGATCAGCATGAAGGATACCCCATCCGCGTCGGGGAAATAGGCGATCCGGCCGCCGATGCTTTTTGCCAAACGCTGTGAGAGAGCGAGACCCAGACCGTGCCCCACGCCCTTGGCACTGGGTTTCCGCTCGAACAGGCGATCGGTTTCCTCCGGGCTCAGGTGACTTCCGGCGTTGGTTACCCGAAACACCAGGTCGTCGCATAAACTGTACGATTCGGCGCGGATGACCGCGTGGTCGGGGGAGGCCTCGAGCGCATTCTTTGCCAAATTGAAGAGAATCTGCTCCACCCGCCACGGGTCCGTGTACGCAAAAGCGCTACTCCCGTGATACACCCATTCTATCGATCGGGGCGCCCACTCTGGTTTCAAATCGGCTACAATTCCTTCCCAAATATCCCGAAGCGAAATCCCCAGGTGGATCGGTTCATCATTTTGGTGCGAGACCCAATCGAGTTGCCTGGCGATCCGGGACAGCGCACGATTCATGGCCTCGATGCGTTCCTGAAACTTTTCGCCGGCGGGGTCCCGGACGAGCAATTCCAGATGGCCGACGGCGACGGACAACGGATTTCTGAGTTCATGAACCAGCGCATCCACGGTGAACCGTTGCTCTTTTAATTCCATCCTCTCTTCCACGATGCGTGTGAGCAGAAGCGGGATGGACTCGGGAACGGGGGCATTAAAGTACCAATCGAGATGAGTGCCGCTAAGCTTGGTCCGATAGTGGATCCCGCTATGCGTGGTCACATTGTCGCGCTCCGCAGCGATGACCGGAAGGCCCAAGGACTGGGCCCAACGCACGACCTCGTCCAAAGTTTTTGCAAACATGGTGTCCTCCTAGTGACCAGCACTCTGATTTTGCTGCGAGCCAATCAAGTCGATGAGCTCATGGCGATTTTTGGTTTCGGTCTTGCGATAGATATTTTTCAGGTGTGTTTTCAGGGTGTTGATGGAGACGTAGAGTTCCTGAATAATGGCTTGATTGCTTTTCCCTTGTAAGAGCAGTTGAACGATGCGCCGTTCCTGCGGCGTCAATTTGGCGCGGTCAAAGAGGTATTCGGGATTCCCGCGAAAGGTGCTTGACGTTGGTTCTGGGGCCCGACTGCTCGCCATGAGAAACGGGGTCGCCATCACGACCAGGATCACGGCCACTAGCATCCAGATGGCCGGTTTGCCCGTGGCAGCGGGAAGGAACCAGCCGAGAGCGACTGCGAGCGAGGTTGCTCCGAGCGCGATGCCCAGTTCTGCGGGAGCTCGCCTAAGGGCTGTAATGAGCGAGATGGACCACCAAAGGCTCAACAAGTTGGCGGCTACTAATAGGAGAAATTGCAGCCCAAGCAGGACGTTGCGGACGCCCGGGTCAGCAAATCCTAAGAGGTCAATGGCCAAGAAGACGGCAGAGAGGTAGGCCAGCATGTGCCGGGTGCGCTTGAAGGCAAAAGGCAGAGCCAGCAGGACGATGAGCGAAGCGACGGTCAGCAAAAGGGCTGGAATCCAGGAGATTTGCACTGCGCTTGAGGCCCAGCGAGCGGCTGTGGAACCACCTAATCCCAGCGCCAAATAGAGTCCGATGGCAGCGCCGCCGGTCTGATTCGGCCGTATGGGCCTAAGCGACGGCTTCCATGCAGGAGCGGTGGGCAAAACCCAAAGCATGGCCGCCATCACCATTAAGCTTGAGGCAAAGACTGCGCCGCCGTGCAAAGGGAAAAGGTGCACTAGAAAGATGAGGATGCCGGCGATCGCCGTAGCGCCAATCCACGCGGTGAGAAAGGTTCGGTTGCGGTGGGAAAGGGCCACGGGGAGGTAGGACAGCCACTGAAAGGCGAGTGGGAGAACCGCTCCCGTTTCCACCAGCGCCCAGCCGAGCGGGGAGCCGGTGGCCCATCCAAGCAGCGACAAGGCAGCCACCCACGGCAGGGCCAGAATGGCAAACCAGCGGCGCACTCGTCCGACCCAGGAAAACTTTAGCGTGAGGCCGGTCAGGGAAAACATGGCGGCCAGGCCAACTAGGACCAACGCATCCGCCCGGAGATCAAGCGGGCCAGGGGTGATGCGCAAGATTTCAACGATAAAGGCTTCGATCCATCCAAAGAGCAAGATAGTTAATCCCACAAGCCAATACGGTGCAGGCAGAGATCGCATTCTAAGAAACATTCCATATCCTCCTCGAACGATTCAAGGCGGTGACGCCGCGAAGTAGTCTTGTTAGAATTAAAGGGAATCTTTGGTGTCGTCGACAGAGGGCGGTCCCCTCAGTTCACCCGGGGGATTTCCCCAGGGGTTAGGGAAGGTCGGACGCTGTGTCCAAACCGATTCGCGTGGTGGCTGTGGAAGATGAGGATTTGTTCCGGGAACTCTTGATTACATCGCTCGCGAGTTTTGAGGAGATTGCGATCATTCACGCCTATCGGCGGGGCGAGGATGCTTTAGCCCGGGTGGTAGACGATGCGCCCGATGTGGTACTGCTCGATATTGATCTGGGGGCTGGCGAAACCGGCGTGCAAATCGGCTTGCGAATTCGAAAGATTTTACCCCACGTCGGCATTGTGCTTTTGTCCAACTACGATGAACCAGGTCTCTTAACTTCTCTTCCACCTCAAGAAGCGGCCGGTTGGTCCTATTTGCTCAAAAAATCTGTGGCTGAAGTGTCTACCATTGTGCGGGCCATCGAAGGCTCTCATGCCCGGTTGATGGTTCTTGACCCCTTTCTGGTGCAGGCGCTGCGGCCGCGTCCGCAAGGACTTGTCGCCGGATTGACACCCCGACAGCGAGAAATATTGGCATTGCTCGCGCAGGGGTACTCCAATGCCGGAATCGCTCAACAGTTGATCATATCCCCCAAGTCTGTAATAGCCTCTCGGGATTCCGTTTTGCAGATGGGGCAAGGATTCTGCCCCGAACGCCAGGGCCATTTGCCCCCA
>NZ_JABBVZ010000152.1 GCF_012933365.1 Sulfobacillus harzensis
TCCGGTACCGTTTCGCTGGAAGTGGAAGCCCGAGGACGCAAAAAGCATGGACGCTATTTAGGAATGGCTATACTAGCAGCTTGTGTGCGTAGTCGGTCCGCGATGCCGTCGCTCCGCATGTAGAGTAGTGGACTCCTCAGTGTTCGGCCGCTGAATGTACCACGAGCCCGCGTCGACGAGGACCTCGACGCCCTGCTCGCGCCGGCGAAAATGACCCTGCCGGACGAACACGATCCCCAAGCGGCCGACCACTTCATCACCGGACCAGCCGTGCTCGGCGGCGCAATGGACATTCGCTGCGCGCAGATCCTCGTGTTCCCAGCACATCGCATTCAGCATGGTATGATCCCTCCGCGACCATCATTCCCAATTCCATGGTAGAGCACGGGGGTGCTGCCCGTCTTGAACGATTTTGCGACCGCGGTGAGACCTCTATAGATGGTTGCGTACCAGCTCGCTAGCCTGTTCACGTTCGCGGTTAGGGGCATGGTTTCTACCCAATAAGGTTCGTGACGAGCGGCCCCGCGGTAATTCTGAACACACTGCGACATCGGCGCTCCAAAAATGCGATACATTCCCGGTTTCCCTCCCAAGAACTCCACGATACTAGACTTCCCAAACGGTGCGAATAGCGTATAGGACCGAAGCTTTCTCTAGCTCACTAACCAGTCCAATCGGGCCGGATCCTTAGTGCAGATACGCCCCCAATAGTTACTGATTAGTGGCGTTAAGGATTCTTGCCGTGCCCCCGGCATTACGCCTTCCACCGGCCAGAGTGGATGGCGTCCAAGGCCAGGCGAACGCCGGCGGCCGGGTCGAATTCATAGGTCCGAATCTGGTCGTAGGTGAGGGTTACCTCAGGTTCCAGGTGTCGCACCGCGGGGTTTAGTCCGGGCAGGGATAGACTTTGCTTGAACGAAATGGTCCCGGTGAATTGCGAATGCGGCAATGTAAAGCGGAGGATGTCAATGAAACAGTTGGGTGCCTGCGAGGATGGCACGCCGACGTGGTGTGCCCCGAGGCCTTTTAAGGTCAGCAAGATGTCGAAGCCCGCACTGTACGTTCGGGCTCCCGTCACCGCCACCACGTGCGGGCGCCACCTGGGCAAGTCCGGCACCGCGTTGCGAAATGTCGGCACATCGGCCAGCCAATCCTCGGCGTCGGAGCCCAGAGTTCGCGCCCCCTCGGATGTACGGGTTTGCCACCGCCGTTCCGCCCGAAAGTCGTAGCCGCCCGGGCCCCAATCTCCGGCCGGTATCTGCCCGTAGTTCTTCGCGTACAAGGGCGAGTACCGCGGAATCTGGTATCCCTCGTCGAGCCTCGCGAAGGCAGCAGGCCCGAAGACGGCGTATCCCAGCATATTGGCCAATACGGAATTCCCCCCCGTGGATTCGGTTAAATCCACGACCAACCACGGCGTGCGGGCGCTCGCCATGGCGTGCAGGCAGGCGATGAGAATCGGGGTGGCCGCGGGCACCTCGGACACAAACCGCTCCAAATCAGCGTTCGTGGGCTCAGCTCCAGGATGGACGTCCCGATACCAAGATCGTATGGCATGATGATATCCGGACGACCACCACACTTCAGCGGCTTCCCGATAGCGCATCAAGGAACCGATCCGGAGGATTGCGACATCTTGCCGGGCATCGGCAAATCCCCACCCCAACTGGGTGGAATCCAGGGGCGGCATCGCGACGCAAGACGCGGGTTCCCACCCGGTCTCCGGGGAGGCCTTTTGCCAGATGGCCGGGATAAGCCGATGGGTCTCATCCGGGTTCCGGAGCAGGAAGGTGCCCTGGTTGGCGTCGTGACCCAACACCTCGTGCCAGCGGGCGGGATTCCCGAGCACATCCGCCAGGCGGCGCCAGACGTGCAGGTGATTGTCGCACCCCCAGAACGTCGCCACAGTGGCAGCCAAACGGTCCATCGGCACGTCGTTCACCGCCTCCGCGCGGGCACCAAGGCAACCCCGTAAATCGGGCGACAAGACCCGCGACACGAAGAGACCGTCGGGAATCACCGCAAACTCCAGCGCGAGGCGGGTCGACGACGGCGCCGATGGCTGGGTTCCAATGGTGGTATGTCCATCCTGGAGGGCCGCCACAAACGGCCGCAATCGTCGGAGAAACTCGTCTGCGGTCAGCCGATCGGGCAGATGGCGCCGAATCGCGTCAACCCGACGATAAAACGCGATCGGACCTCCCCCGCCGGAAAAGGGATCCGGATGGGACTCGACCAGCAACTGGCACAGCGTATCGAGGTCGTCCTCCATCGCCTGTTTTGTCAATATTTCCATAGATTCGGCCCCCCCCCCTTATCGTCGAGGCTCGTGTCGATCCGGACCATGAGCCTCCATGGCTCTTTCGATTCTCCATTTCTTCTCCCGATTCCTTCGGGCACATGCGCCCCCCATCGTACGATCAGGTCGCCAGGACAGGGTTCGAGAAGGTGAGTCAATTAAATCAAGACCTTGGTGAATGCTATCTCCAGCGGTTCGTTGGGCAACAGGAAGCATCCCGCATCCCGATACCCGAGCTTTCGGTAGACATGTTGCGCGTCCTCATTTGATAATGTTGAGGTCATGACCACGTCGAAGCCCTGCTGTCGCATATCAGTTTCCCAGAAGAGGACCGCTTGCTTGCCCATTCCCTGACCGCGATACGGCGCGTCAATCCCTAGCAAATTCATGAATGGGGTGTTTGTCCCAGAAATACCCGGACCGGAGCCACCCCATGTTGAGCCCCTCACCATTTCGCACGATGTAAATCTCATGTTGGCTGATTTTTGTGGAGAGTAAGCTCCCTACAAGATGACGATCGTGGACTCGCAGATATTCAGCGTCTGCTTCCCTGGCATACATAGGCAATCTTCACACTGCACCCCCGTCTCGCAACCCAAACGGGTTGCTCTGCGAGTTAATTCGCGATTCGCGCAAGGATCCCTGGCGGGACACCCCCGTTAATCCCGCACAAGGGGCAATCCCCACGCTCCATCGTGCCGACAGGCGGCGAGAGGCATACGCCGATCGGCGGATGGTGCCCGCTGGGTCGGCATGCTATCATCGGGCCAACAGGAGGTGGAACCGTGAATTCCCGGTCGATGCGCAGGCTCGTCGGATATCGTCGGTTGTGGCTGGCGACGGCGCAAATCGGGTTGTCCAGTTGGATGGTGCAAGTGGCGCTCTTTGCTGCGCTGGTGTCCCACCATTCAGCGCGTGTCATGGCCATGGTCCTGCTACTCGCGACAATGCCCTCATTGCTGGCGGGGCCCTTGTTCGGGGCGTGGCTGGATCGGCGGGCCATGCCCGAACTCGCGGCGTGGGCAGCCGGTGTGCAGGCGGTATTGCTCCCGGTGATGGCGTGGCTCGTCGTGCACCACCTCGTCCTCCTCACCGGAGTGTATGCCGTGTACAATCTGACGGGAACGCTTAGCGCGACGGGGCGTCAGCAGCTCCGATACCACATGGTGCCGCCGGACCGCTGGGCCGAAGTGAATGCGCGCCTGGGCGGTGTCACCGGGATCACCACCATCGTGGGCGCGCTCTTGGGGGGCACCGTGGCCTTGTGGGGGCTGACGACGGTGTTGCTCGTGTCCGCGGCAGCGCGCCTGGTAGCCAGCATCCTCCTCGTGTCTCTGGCCCGCCGCGTCCGAATCCTGAATGCCGCGTCCGACATGTCGTCCCCCGACCCGGATGACGCCCTCCGTGACGGGCTTCGCGCTCTGAAACGGTTCCCGGCGGCGATGAGCGTGCTCCTCGTCGGCATCGCATGGGGCGTCTTGGGCGGGAGTTATGACGTGTTGCTCAGTGACTACGGGGTACGGCTCCTGCACGGCGGCGGATGGGGCCTCAGCGGGCTGTACGCCACGGACGGTCTGGGCGTCCTGCTGGGGACGTGGGTGGCGCGCAAGATCCGGGCGCGGTGGCGCCCCCACGCCTACGGTCTCGCGTATTTGCTGCAAGGCGCCTTCTGGACCGCCTTTGCCCTTAGCCACACCTGGGCGCTCGCCACGCCCTGGCTCTTGGCCATGCGGATGGCCAGCGGCCTCATCATTGCCTGGGACACCACCTTGCTCTTGGAAACGGTGCCCGACCGACTGCACAGCCGCGTTTACGGCCTTCATACTGCCACCTACGGGATCGTCGGCCGCGCGTCTCTGGCGTTGACGGCCCTCGTCATGTCCTGGGCGGGACCCCGGGCGGTCGCCGTGGGATCCGGGATCGGTTCCATTCTCGTCGGGGCCACCTGGTGGTGGGTCCGAGGACGACGTTGGCCTCCCGCCGGAGGAAGCGCAGCAGGGGAAGGTCTTGCGGAGTCGGTCTCCCACAACCCACAAACGGCCACCACCCAGCCGGACTCGCCGCCTCCGTCATCGCTCGCGAGTTAAACAAGGGATGGTGTCTTTCGTGCGGCCCGAAAAGCTCACCGCTTCGGGCGCTTTCGCCCCCGAATCGCGATGATTCGCCCCCTAAAGCATCCTCCGACCTTCGTTTCGCGATCGCGTACCATGGTCTTGGCCGGCCATGCCAAAATATAGCCATCACTGATCTGCGATAGGAGGGCTCTTGCAATGAATGAATCCATCGAGCGTCTGCTAGGAGCGTCCCACCGGTTACCGGATTCACACAAACGCAAATTCTTGCCCGCCTTGAGGAAGAGGTTTGGTATCGGACTATAGTGCGCCACATGCAAACAGATTGGGACAATCCCTGTGGCGACGCCTACAACAATCTAGGAGCCGGCGATGTGATGCTTACACCGTTTCCCTACGCGGACCAAAGTGGTGAGAAAAAGCGGCGCGTGGTCCTCCTGTCGACCGACAGAGCAAAGTTTTAGCGAACTGTCTGAACCGTTCTGATGGACTTATTCATTTCTGACCATTCCTGATCAAATCTGTTGCCACCTTCCTGGTTCATCGCGCCACGGCTTCTTAGGGCCATTGGCCGGTCGTCCACCGGAGGGCGCTCCCCAGACTGTCACCGAGCAGTCCGGCTTACGCCGGAACGGGTGAGGAGCCCCTCACCGAACTCTCGGCCACTCGACGTAAATTGATCGCCGCGTTGATGTCGCGATCATGATGCGTGTGACATTCTGGGCACGTCCACTCCCGCACAGCGAGCGGCATTTTCGGGATTTTGTATCCACACGACGCACACGTTTTGCTACTGGGATACCAGCGATTCACGACGATGACCGTCTTCCCCCGTTGCGCCGCTTTATATTCGAGTTGACGACGGAATTCGCCAAAGCCCATATCCGCAATAGCCCGGGCCAACGGATGATTTTTGAGCATTCCGGCCACGTTCAGATCCTCGATGGCGATGACATCGAAACGTTCGACGAGATCGGTCGTGAGTTGATGCAACGTATTGGCCCGGATATTCGCAATCCGGGCATGGAGCCGGGCGATGCGCCGTTGGGTTTTCCGCATGTTCTCCGACCAGGGGATGTGCATTCCTTTCGGAATGGGTTCGCCGGGCTTCAGCCCGGCGCGGACTTTAGCGGCTTCCATCTGGCGACTGAAGTGTTGAGATAACTGGCGGAGTTTCTTCAACGTAGCGGAATAAGCTTTCGGTCCCGCAACCTTCTCGCCGGTCGAGAGGGTAGCCAACGCCGACACACCCAAATCCACTCCGACCACCGCTTGGTTTTCGCGGCGGACACTGTGCAGATCGGGCATCTCAACGGTGATACTCAGAAACCAGCGATCCGCGGTGCGTGAGATAGTTCCCTCCACGACTTTCCCGACGAACCGCAAGGTTTCGTGCATTCGCACCCACCCCAGCTTCGGGATATGCACCTTGCGGCCTTTGACGGTGAATTGATCATTCGTGAGCGAAAAGCTATCGTGGCGGCCCTTCTTCTTGAACGTGAGGGTTTTTCATAACTCGAAGTCGTTGATTTGCAACGCTTGTAAGGTGCGAGAAAAATGCGTTCCCCCTGA
>NZ_JABBVZ010000153.1 GCF_012933365.1 Sulfobacillus harzensis
GGCGTGGGGGCAAATGGCCCTGGCGTTCGGGGCAGAATCCTTGCCCCATCTGCAAAACGGAATCCCGAGAGGCTATTGGACATTCGGGGGCATTTATCCGGTAAGACTTTGGCCACTTTATGCTTCCGATTTGCCATTTTGGCCAAATTACGGTTCCGAATTGAGATTGGATAGGGCGGGACAGCCCCGAACTGCGGGTGGTTTGGCCAAGTTATGGTTCCGAACGAACGACAGGATATGAGAAAAACGACAGATACTTGTGGTTTTACACTACGTTGGTCATACTTCAAATACCGATGCAACGCTTCCTCCATGATACTCCGTTTTCTTCCAGCCCAAACAGATTGATTTATGTGGTTAATAGGCGGCTATTGGGCCGGTTATGCAGGCGGTCATGAAGTTAGTCCGAAAGCTCGCCCGCCTCTTGGTGGCCATGGCGCGGACCGGACAACCCTTTCAGCCGGACCACGAACCACCGCCGGCACCGGAGCCCGCGATCCCGTATGCCGGCTGATTCGTAGGATTTCACAAACGCACGGAGTATCGAGCATCAGTCGCTTACGGGCAGTGACCCGTTCGGTTATCCGGATCGACCTCCCCCCTTGGACGAGATGTGACGAAGGAATGTGAAGGCGCCGACCCGTTGAGATGTGGGAGAGTCACTCATCCAGGCCGTGGGGGAGAAAACCGTGCCATGTGGCTGCCCAGAGTCGTGGGAACCACGACTGCTGTTCCCCCCTGCACTTCTCCGCTATGACCGGGCCTTTGCCATCACACCGTCGTCCACATTGCCGAACCTGGGGTCGTGAAATCCTGCGAATCAGCGAGTATACGGGAGACAAACACTACTCTGCGAGGGAATGACTTAGCCCAATATTCGGCTAATGTTCCCTGGTGACCGGATTATTCGGTTCGGGGCGAAAATGCTCGAACTGTGGTGCCGTGCTGAGGATCGGTGAAACGGTGGACTCATACGATGTGGGCGGGGGATTGCTACCCTGGCCCACATCGTCACTTTATAGGTTTCGTTGACTCGGCTATCCCTGCATCGGCGGAAGACTATTGCTCTTTGGTGGAGTCGAGAATTCGAACCACGTTTCCTGCGGGGTCTCGGAACTGGGCGTACCGACCGCCGGGAATGTCCGTCGGGGCCCCCTCGAATTGCAACACGTGTTTCTTTTCGCGGTAGAAGTCATCCACGCTGGGCACCTCAAAGATACCACCCGCTGTCAGCTCTCCGTCGTCCTGATCCAACATCAGCACCACGTCCGTGCCCGGCATCTTCATACCGATTGTCATATCCTTTTCCCTCCACAACTCCGTCCAGCCGAACTGCTCCCGATAAAAGCGGGCGGCGTCGACCGCGTTGGGGACGGGATGATACAAAAACTGCAGTTTCATCAGGCATCCTCCATTCCATAATTGATTTATGTTTACAATAATCAGTTTACGCACGGATGTCAATCTATTACAATATCACCATGGACTGGATACCCACTCCGAGAAGCGCAAAGGGTCGGTTGGTCCTGCAGGCCATCGAGGCCTTCGCGAACGCGGGATTCGACGGCGTGAACGTTACCGAACTAACCCAAAGCGTGGGCGTCACGACCGGCGTTCTCTACCACCACTTTGGTTCCAAAGAGGGCTTGTATGCCGTCGTCCGGGAAGAGTTAGAGCGCCGCGTGGTGGACCGGATGGACGGTGCTGCAGCTGTTCTGAGCGATGAACCCGATCGTGCTGTGGCGGGCACGGCACTAGTGGGGTTTGATGCCGCCATCCAATTAAACGCGCATCGGGTTTTGGCGGAGCCGCCCAGACGTCGGGACCATGAGTTGATCGCGGACTACTTCCGGCGACTGTGCCAAGGGCGGCCACCCGGGCTAGAAGTTGTTTTGGCAGCCGCATGGCGGGCTGCACTGCAGATGGTCGTGGACGGACACGATCCGGTGCAAGCACGCAGCGCTCTAGAGTGGATCGTCTCGCGCAAGCCGGCCAGTCCCCCGTAATCCCGCGGAGATCGCATCAAGTGATGTCGGGGATAAGCGCGGGAGTCGACAGCGGAGGGGACGCTAGAGTGGAGGCACCGCAAGCGGAACGTGCATCCCCGATGTACCGGCCGCAGCCTATCGCCGATCCTGCGCACTTGTCAGGGGTTAGGAGATGGTGAAAATGGCATCGATTGACCGTGGTTTTTACGGAACTGGTGCGGAGAAAAAGCTGATTGACGAGCTCCATAAAGTCTTGAAACGATCGTATTGCACAGGCCAACCGCATGTGGGACACGGGAACCTCCGATCCCCTGCTGGAACCCACGACCGAAGACTTCATTGGCATTCAATATGCCCCGTGGTATCCCGATGAACGCATCGCGGAGGACGCGGCCAGTTGGCGAAAGGGGAACGCCCACGCCGCCGAAAGCGGCAAAGGCCAAGGATGGCATTGGACGGTGCGGGACATCCGGTTTCTTCCCCGTTCCGCGTCTGAGGTTATCGCGGTCTACACGGTGATCCACCAGTGGGCGGATCCGACGGAGCCTCCAGGCGAAGCGGTCTTCTTGGAAACGTGGGTTCGTCACGAGGACCAGTGGTTATTGAAACGGCACACGGCCGAAAAGCGCTAACAAGCCGCAGGCCGCTGCTAAGGAAGATTTGGGGGCGTAAACGCATTACCCGCGTTACAGCAGGGGGTGCGGAGCGTGGTGCACTGAGAGTAGAAATTGCGGGCACGTGAGGAGGGATTGGGCGATGGCGAGCACCAAAGAACAGCTGCGAGAACTGATTGAGCGCCTGCCGGATGACTGTCCGGTGGAGGACGTCCAGTATCACCTGTACGTGCAGCAGAAGGTGGAGCGGGGCCTTGAGGATGTGTGCGCCGGCCGGGTGCTGAGCCAGGAAGAGATTGAGCGGCGGATGGCCAAATGAACCGATAAGTAAACTGGACCCTGGCCGCGTTGGGCGACCTCGAAGCCGCTGCCGAATACATTGAGCGTGATTCGCCTCACTATGCGGCGTCTCTGATTATGGAAATTCTGGCCGCAGGCCGATCTCTTTCGTTTCTTTCTCATCGAGGGCGACCGGTGCCCGAGCTCGCCGACCCGCACCTTCGCGAACTCATTGTGCCCCCTTACCGTCTCATTTACCGCATCGACGCGGATGCCGTATGGGTGATCGCCTTAGTTCATGGGCGGCGTGACTTGGGTGCCGTGTCGGCCGACCGGGACCCTGCAATTAGCTCGGCCGATACATCACAAAATGAACAGCCGGGATACGGGGGCGATTGTCCCGTAGCGCTTGCGCGGGCGTCGGCTACATCACGACGCCAGGAACGCGGTCGCGGTCTACCATATTCCTGGAAACATATGGTACGTGTTCTGGCGATAGTGCGAATAGGACGACCCTAGGTGACTCACGAGGGCTTGTTCCTCGACGCGAATCCGGCGAAGATAGATAGCGAAGAGGCCCACCGCGATGATGACGGTACCAACCCACGTATCTAAACCTAAACCCAGTCCCACGGCAATCAACCATCCGCCGGTGTAAGCTGGGTGGCGAATCTTCCGATACCATCCGGTTTGAATGACCGTTTGCCCGGACGCAATTTGCACCGTGGAGGAAAAGTAGCGCCCCAATTGCGTGATCGCACTGTACCGCATCGTGATGCCAAAGGCCATCACCACGTTCCCCACAAAGGGGACCCACGTCGGCATCAGTCCGATACCGGTCATGGACAAGAAAAACGCGATCAGAATTAAAATGTACATCCCGCCGAAAATGAACCACACGGATCCGTGGTCGGCCTTCGTGGTAGCGGCGGACGAGTGTTTTCGAAGGGACCGAGCCCGCAGATTCACGACGATTTCCATGATGATCCATACGGCCCACAAGGCCCAAAAAAGTATGGAGTGGAGATTCATAGGAACCCTCCCGTTTGCATTAGTGGTATGCTTCCCAATAGGCACCGATGGCCGTTCTACCTTATGATGTGCCCTCTCTAACATTATGGCGACAATGACGTGTCCGACGAAATCCGTAGGCAGGTTAATGCCGTCAGCCAGTGGTGTGTGCGACATCCGGTATCTGCCTAAATCCGACTTCGGTAATTTTGGGAAGCACTGATGCGGTTTTGGGGAGGGAAGTCCCGCAGGCAACTTTCAGAAAGCCTCGAATATGAGCAGAAGTGAACCGTGCCATGGTGATTGTAACGACGAAAGAAGGTCTCGGTTGTGAGAATCATGGATGCGCCGTGGGTGGTCAGAATGCTTGTGCTGGCTGCGCTGCTGGTGTTCGGAAGTATCTGGACGTACCGATACTATCATTCCACATCATGGGGGATCGCACAGCGAGTTGCTCTCCGGTATGGGATAGAACACCGATTGTTGAAACGGCCGATTCAGAGTCTCTCGACGCAAGCCCACCATCGGTGGCACGGCGTGTGGCTCGAACCGTATTTCTTTTTTGAAACCTCCGGGAGTCAGTTTCTCTATAAATCTTCGAACGGTCAGATCCCGCCCGTCTTAGAGATTACTGTGAGCGGTGAAACCGGCACGGTTGTCGCCACGGACGTTTCTCCGCGCCTGAAGGCGAGTTACCCCATCCAAGGTTTCGACAACCACTGAGAGGGTCGTTGAGCGGGCTGCATTCCTGAATCCTTCATGTGGCGGATCATCTGCTTATGGGGGTAAAAGTCCCACAAGAATGCTCGCCGATTCCGGGCACCTATGTGTCCGCAGCGATAGATTGTGACAAAGTGTTTGGCAAATACTTCTTCAAATGACAAAGGTGGTTGCCATGTCTTTAGACCGCTATCGCGCCCGTGATTTAGCGTTGCCCCGATATCGGGAGGAGTTGCTCGCCGCCATTACCCGCGACGTGACCACCGATTCCCGGGTTCGCGCAGCGTTCGTGGGAGGCTCGTTGGGGGCCGGCGATGAGGACCTCTATTCGGACATTGACCTGCGCATCGTGGTTGATGCCGCGGATGTGGACGACTTTGTGGCGAATAAAACGGTGCGCCCTCAGCGGTGGGGTTCCGTCCTCTTCTACGAAGATTTGGGCCCGCGCGTTGCCCATACGGTGGCGCATTTTGAGGGGTTCATCAAGGTCGATTGCTTCTATTACCGTGTAGCCGAGGTGACGCCATCCCTCGTCTTGCAAAACATCCGCATTCTCCACGATCCCGGGGGCCTTGTGGGCGACGTGCACCGTCGGTCCCAGTCGCTCGTCTACCGCCCGTCGACGGCCGAGGTAGAACGCTGGCGTTATAAAGTGCTGGCATACGCCCATGAGGTCTACCGTGGATGTCGGCGCGGCGAATTATCCTATGCGCGCAAGATGCTCATTGGGCTCGCCGGCTATGCGATGGCGGGATGGCACATGGAGGCCGCGCGTTGGCCGAACCTATGGGCGGACTGGGCGAAAGCGGAAGGGCCGCGCGCGGTCTTATCCCCGTGGCAACAAGAGTTGCTCAGTGCGTGGCATCCGCCGTGGAGCGGGCTGGCCATTTTGGACCTGATGGCCACGATGGAACCAGAACTATCCCGCCTGAATGATCATCTTAGCGAGTTGACCAGATGCGATCCGGACCACCGGGTGTGGAAGCAAGCTTGGGACATGGTGACGTAATTGGCTGGGAATCAGCCACGCCTTGCTAATGCATTTTCGGGGGCGTATGTCCCGGAAGGGAACCCACGAGCCTATATCGAAGGGACAGACCATGTCATTCGTGGGGGGGTGGGGCGGTGTTTCGCAGGAGGGAGTGTTGAGACTTGGAGCCCACAATTGGCGAGTTAGAGGGCGACCTTTGGGCTGCAACCGTGGCCGTGACGGGCGAACCGATGACGCTAGAACGACTAAACGGCGTGGGGGTGTTACGGCCAAGTATAAAATCTCCAATAACGACAACAACACTTCGCCAAAAAGGCCAACCTGATTTCGGCAAAACG
>NZ_JABBVZ010000154.1 GCF_012933365.1 Sulfobacillus harzensis
ATTCAGGGGGAAAGAAATTTTCTCAGACCCCACAAGCATTGCAAATCAAGGACTTCGGGTTATGAAAAACCCTCACATGAGAGTCTGAGAGCGACCATTCAAATAGTGGCTTCGCTGTCAGGAAAGGGGCAGTTCACGTGAAACGCGTTCTGGTATGCGGTGCCGGGGGCTTCATAGGATCTCACTTAGTCGACCGTCTAGTGAACGAAGGATGTTGGGTTCGCGGAGTCGACTTGAAGTTTCCCGAATTTGGAGGAACGTCGGCAAATGACTTTGTCGTCGGTGATCTCCGCGATGCGACCTTCTGTAGAGAGGTCATCGACCAACGATTCGACGAGGTGTACCAACTGGCCGCGGACATGGGTGGCGCCGGCTTTGTCTTCACCGGCGACAACGACGCGGATATCATGCACAA
Organism: Sulfobacillus harzensis; assembly: GCF_012933365.1. Taxonomy (GTDB): domain Bacteria; phylum Bacillota; class Sulfobacillia; order Sulfobacillales; family Sulfobacillaceae; genus Sulfobacillus_B; species Sulfobacillus_B harzensis. The sequence continues at coordinate 416 of NZ_JABBVZ010000154.1, forward strand.
CTCAGCTACCATTAATTTGAACATGCTTGAGGCTTGTAGGAAGCGGAACATTAAGAAAGTGTTTTATTCTTCCTCGGCCTGCGTCTATCCGGACTATAACCAGCGCGATCCGCTCAACCCTGTGACATCAGAGGAGTCGGCCTACCCCGCGAATCCCGACAGCGAGTATGGTTGGGAAAAGTTGTTCAGTGAACGCTTGTACCGGGCGTATCACAGACACTATGGAATGGACGTGCGGGTGGCTCGTTACCATAACATCTATGGTCCCAAAGGAACGTGGGTTGGCGGGCGGGAAAAAGCACCTGCGGCCTTGTGTAGAAAGGTGGCCTCGGCTGCCAACGGATCAGTGATCGAGATTTGGGGGGACGGAGAACAGACGCGATCGTTCCTGTATGTCGACGACTGTATCGATGCTACCCTCTTGCTGACGGCATCGAACGTAACGGGGCCGCTTAATATTGGTTCCGAAGAAATGGTCACGATCAACCAACTAGCCTCAATGATTATTGAAATCTCCCGCAAAGATCTGGATATTCGTCATATTCCGGGACCTCAGGGTGTGCGAGGGAGAAATTCGCACAACCGATTGATGGAGCGTGAACTGGGGTGGCATCCGTCGGTTTCACTATATGAGGGCCTCTCCCGAACCTACGCATGGATTGCCGACGAAGTCGAGAAGGCAAAAACTCTATTGGCCTTACGTTAGGAGTCCCGACCGTTTTTGTCGCGACGCTTTAATATAGCGCGAGTCTCAAACGGCATACTTCAAGACGGTTGAAATTGGGAGCAAAGAGAGGTGTGTCGCATCGGCAAGCCCAAAGCATTAATTTTTCACAGTGGGTATCGTGTGGCGGGGGGCGAGGAGCGAGCGGTTGAGGACTCGGTTCACGTTATGCGTCGGTTGGGTATGGACCCTCGGCTAATCATGCGTCGGTCACCGCCTGGCCGAGTGCGAGCTGGATGGTCGGCCTTGAATTTCGGGGAGCCATCGGATGGCCTTGAGACAATCTTCCGGACGGAGGCAATTGAGGTCGTTCACGTTCACAATGTGATGCCAATGTGGATGGATGGCCCCATCCGGATGGCAATGCGATACTCGGTTCCAGCGGTGGTTAGCATCCACAATCATCGAGGTTTTTGCATCAACGGAAGTGTTGTCCGGCGAGATCAACCATGCCTTCGATGTCTGCGTGGGAGCACGCTTCCCGGGGTGCTACACAATTGTCGTGACAACGCCTTGGAATCCATGGTGTACGGTCTGGGGGTCCAGCGTCTGAAAGGGATGTGGCGGCGTTTTCATCGCGTGATTTTTCCGAGCCAATATTTGAAGAGGATCTATATCGAGGCGGGTCTGGTTGAGTCATCCCAAGCGGAAGTGGTCCCGCACTTGGTCCCTTATGAGCCTCTGCCGCCGGTGCCACGAATCCAACAATTCTTGTTTGTTGGCCGTAACTCCGTGGAAAAGGGTATGTTTCCGCTGCTGAGGGCATGGCAAGGCACACGCCCGAAGATTGGCAATGACTGGCGGCTAACCATAGTGACCGATAGACGACCCCAGGGTAATTGGGATGGGGTGCATTTTGTGCCACCAACGAGTCGCCAAGAAGTTGTGAGGCTAATGAGGTGCTCGCATGCAGTCGTCGTCCCGTCGCTTGCTTCTGAAACGTTTTCTTATGTCTGTCTGGAGGCGCTCAGCACCGGCACCCCAGTCATTGCATCACGCATTGGGGCGTTGCCAGAAATACTCGGAAAGGGAGGCTTGCTGGTGGAACCGGGTGACGTCGACGGATTGGTTGCCGCAATGGAACGATTGGCTCTAGATTTAAAAATTTGGAATGAACAGCGCGAACATTCAGCTTCACACTATAAGAGCCAGTATATGCCGGAGCAGACCATTGCGAAATGGAAATCTTTGTATTCAACGACGATGGGAAAAGAACTTGTGCTGAATGAGGAATCGCCCGTCACCTTTGCGGTTGACTGATGAGCGAAGACGATCGGCACATCGGGTTGGGGAGAGGTTGAATGACACGACAGCGTGTGGCGGTAGTTTTCTTGGACTATAGGCCGACTCACGAATTCAAAGATCAGGGTATGTATGTCCGGGCGTTAAACCTAGCAGGATACGATGCGTTTTTGGTCACCACCGAAAAACCTGAGTTGGCAGATCATCGCCCCCGTGACTTCGAAATCGTTGAGACACGAGAGGAAGCCGTTTTGTCCGGAGCCATTTGGGACTCTCTAGCAGCGGATGCTGTTGTCGGAATTAATTGGTTCAGTCGGCACTTTCTCAAGGCGGCCGACGAGCTAATGCGGCGCGATATTCATCTGATTATTAAGGCCGACACAGATGGATACGCAAGTCCGAGGATTTGGCTGAGGGAATCCTGGCGCAGATACCTGCACCAGTCGCGGAACGGCCAGCTTAGTTTGGTTGGTGCAGTAAGAGTCGCGGGAAGGACTCTGCTTCCTGCCATGTTTGACCGCCGCTTGTTAGACGTGGTCGAACGAAGTGCCGCCGTGATAGTGGAGACAACTGCCGCAATAGAACATGTTCAACGATTCATATCTTACTACCACCGGGATCACCTCCAGAGCCGGTTGCATCTCGTTTATAACCCGGTCGATTCCGTGTTTACTAATCATGTTCACGTCGAGAGGAAACGAGACCAAATGGTGTTGGTAGGACGATGGAACGATTCCCAAAAGAACACGCAGAATGCCGTCAGAGCGACATGCGAGTTTCTTCGGAAGCGTCCGAGTTACGAGGCAGTCATCACAGGCGCCGGAACACATTTCTGGCACAATGCACAGTGCCTCCAACACAGTGCGGTTGCTCCGCGAGTGACAATCCGCGACCACATTTCGCACACCGAACTCTTAGACGTGTTGGTCCAATCGCAGATTCTTTTGAGCTCATCGTTTTTCGAAGGATCACCGCTCGCGATGGCGGAGGCATTATGTTGCGGGACAACGATCGTCGGCACGCCCATCCCAGCAACCGACCACTTTATAGCGAGCGGTCGCTTCGGTACGCGAGCCAAAGGGTTTCATTGGCGTCACCTTGTAAAGGCCCTGGAGACCGAGGCTTACTACTGGGAAGCTGGTCTCCGGAACGCGGCAGCGGTTTCGGGTTACTGGATTCCGAAACAGCGCTACGAGTCAATTTCTGAGCAGCTACAGACTCTGCTGGACGCATGCCTCGGAAAACCGCGCGACCGTTCTCCGAAAGTGGTGAGCAAGTACCGTAGCTAGATTTGCTTCGACTTCAATTGAGATTGCCGCGTTCCTAAGGATCCGCAACGGGGGTCTCTCTCGATAAAAGACGTGTGGAATCGAGTGGCCGGGGTGACGATTTGAACTAGTTGTTAGTGGGGATGCCTACCAGATACCTTGTGAATGAACTTTTGTGGTTCCCTGTTCTCTATGCCAAGGATATTTCCGATATGACGAACCGGACGATGCAACTCAGTACCGTTAGCACACCGCGAGGGGGCTTTGACGAATGTTGGACTGGTTATCGCGAGGAGACGCGGGGGTCAACGAACCATTCCGTTGTGAGGTTGTGTATGGGACTGGCAACTTCATGAAACTGAAAGCCGATTGGGACCGACTCCTTGAACGGTCTCGCAGCATTGCACGCCCATTTCTGACGCACGACTGGACTAGAAACTGGCTCGAATTCTTTGGCCCAAAATGCGAACCTGTGATTATTCTAGTGTACCTTGGAGAACGAATTGTCGGACTCGCACCGTTGTGTCATCGCCCCAATCCGTACATTGGACCATTATGGACCACACTCTCCTTTCTAGGAGATCCCGGGGCTGATTACCATGATTTCATTATCGATGAAACTGTGGACTATACGCGAATGTACGAATACATTCTGGGAATCGTGCGCAACATGGCAAAGCGATACTCGGTGGCTCGCCTCTACAACGTGCACTCAGAGGTTGCTTCGCTGTTCGCGAAGGGTCTGCCGAATGGCGTGACGGTCCACCCCACTAGGTGTCTATACGTCGACACACGCCAATCGTGGGACAGTTATCATAACGACATCCTTACCAAGAAGATGCGCTATGCCCTGAAACGTGCCAGCAAGGTTGGACCGATCCGATACAGCGTTGCTTCCAACGAGAGCGAGATTAATCCGTTTATGCAGGCGTTGTTCGACATGCATAAAAGACGCTGGGGCGCGACGAAAACGCCCAGCGCCTTTCGTTCGGCAAGGTACCAAACCGTTCTCCTAAACTTGGCCCATGAGTTCATGCGCGAGTCCCGCATACATCTATCGTATTTATCGATTGGCGGCGAAATCGCAGCCTGCACGTACAGCGTTAGAGATCCGGAACGAAACCGTCTTTATGGCTATCTGAATGCGTGGAATCCTGGGTTGGCACGTTTGTCTCCCGGTATCCTGATGATTTACTTCTTAATTCGGAATGAGTATGACCGTTATGAGGTCATTGACTTCATGAATGGTGAAAACGAGTATAAGAACCACTGGGCGAATAAGGAAACCCAGAGCTACACCTTCAGACTGTACAAAACGCCAATGCACAAAGCGATTTATACTAGATTAAGGACCATGGTTGATAAGAAAGCTGGCAATGTGCGTAGCCTGGGCGGATGATGTCCTGTCAAGACCAGCTATGGAGAGTCAAGCTGCCTGTTGGCATGGAAGATCGGGGCGGCAATGTAGGCATGCGCGCAGCCTGGGCGGCGACGACACATAGGGATTAACCACCTTGTCCGACCGCAGCTGATTGATACGGGACTTGATCGCGCAAAATGGCATAGATCACATGGGTCAACTTGCGGGCCACCGCGCCTGTGGCGCACATAGCATGCTTGCCCTCCGCGCGTTTACGTTGGTAGAATGCGCGGAGACTGGGGTCGCAGGTTCGAGCGGTGTTCGCCGCCAGCCACAGAGCCCGTCGTAGATACGGGGATCCGCGTTTGGACATCCGCGCCCGGCTCGCCGTATACTGACCGGATTGCTTGACGGTGGGATCGATGCCCGCGAAGGCGACTAGACGTTGAGCCGATGCGAAGCGCGTAATGTCGCCAATTTCGCCCAATATGGCCGCCGCCAACACCGGTCCGATGCCGGGAATGGTCACCAAGTGATGATCGAGGCTGTCCACACGGCGTCTGATGTCGGCTTCCAACTCCGCAATTTGGTCTTCGAGGAACGCGATTTGATCCAGCAACATCCGCAACTGCATGCGATAGACATCCAATGCTTGGGTGATCCCAAACGAATCTTGCGCGGCTTCGTGAATTGCGCGGGCCGTCTCGAACCCAACGCGCTGACGGCTGGCGGTGAGCCGGAGGTCGGCCAGGGCGTGGACATCCGTGGCCGCAATTTCGTCGGGCGT
>NZ_JABBVZ010000155.1 GCF_012933365.1 Sulfobacillus harzensis
CGAGACCGTCATCGTGCCATTCGATAGTTAAGCGATCCTCGCTCATACCGTTGCTCCTTCCACCACCCGAATGCTCACCGCCGCCACCCCCGCCGAATCCACACCAGCGTGCCCACCCCACCCCAGAAGAGGCCCCAGCTCAGGACGTGGATGAGCGTGTTCATTCCTACTCCTTTCTGCGCCCCGCGGCCCGGTCCTGGAACCACAGGTAGGTGCCAGCCGCCAGCGCCACCGGCATCGCGAGGATCCACAGGCCCGGGTCGATTCCGGGGCCCGCGCATTCACGCTCGGACAGCCAGTGCATCCCGCGGTCCAGCCAGATGGCCAACACCCCAATCACCCCGTACACCAGCATCGCGTGGAGGTACCTCATCCGGTCCGCTGGCCTTTCTTCGTCAGGGCCGACGTCAGTGCAATCCAGCAGCCGTCGCAGAGGTCCTGATAGAGGTCGGTCACCGGGCCGCGGTCCTCGTTCAGCTTGGACCGGATGGTCACCTCATGCCGCATGGCACCCTGGGGGATTTCCGCCTCGCAGTAATCGCAATATCGCCGAATCATGGCTGGGACTCCGTTCGGGTGGCGGCCGGTGCCTCAAGAAGCAGTTGGATGGCTGCCTTCAGGCGGGGCCAGTTGTCGGGCTCGAGCGCCATCTCCAGCAGACGATTGCTCAGGCCCCCCATCACTTCGTTCCCGCGCACGTACGCCTGGAGAATGGTCTCGAGACTAGCGATGTGGCCCCACTGGGCGGCAATGGTCTCGGCCCGGGCGGCATCGAGGGTGCGAAGCTGGTCGATGATCTGTTCCTTCCGCAGTAAGGCCTCTTCAAGCTCGAACATCCGTTCCCGGTGGCGATGCTCCTCCCACCTCTGACGGGCCTGCGCCGCTTCGAACTCCCGAATCCAGTCCGTCTTCGGACGGTCGGAGGTCGAGTCGGAATGGTCCTCGGCCTCTGATGGTCCCTGATCCGGTGTCTGGGGGTCCTCCGGCTGGGAAGGGGTCTCGGCCTTGCGTCGCCCGAGGTGATACGACACCGTCTGGGACTTGATGCCTAACCGTTTAGCGATTTCGCTGGCTCTGAGGCCCTCGTCCGCCAGCGCGTACACCCGGTCGCGGGTCCGGGCAGCCGAATCCGGGCTCCCATGCCTTCCGGGCAAATGCGTGAACGGTTCAGGGTTCAGTGGCCCCACGTTCTCCCTGGTTTTTTCCACTGGGTTATCCACCACGTTGTGCTCCTTTCGCGTCTCGGGCCAATACCGCGCCCGTTCTTCGGCTGTCATCGGACGGGTGATGATGACGCCCGGCCGTGCATCCGAGGGGGCGAAGCGGATCGGTCCGTCCCGATGCTTGCGCTGATACACCATGACCCGTCCCTCCTGCGGTCCCCTTCACGTCACATCGCGGCCGACCACCACTTTGGCCGCCCAGTCGATGCCATTCATCCAGCGCCAGGCGCCGTGGCCCATCGCATCCAACAGCGCCGTGACATCCACCGCCACCTGCTCCCGATGGGCCACCCGATACACCGCCGAGAGAATCTGAGCGATGCGTTGCTGTTCGGGGCCCATCGGCGTCCGTGATTTCCGAACCAACACCGTCACCGGGGCAAGCCGGCGAGGCGGTTCTCGGCGGGGCCGGACGGTCCCGTACAGCTGCTTCCACTTGGCACGCACACCGTCGCGGCCGTGGTGAGGCAGCTGGTCTGCTGCCTCATGCCATGTCCGGGCCCGACTAAGAATTCGGAGGTCCTCAAGGGTCCAACGTGCCATCACGCACTCGCTCCTTTCCATCGGTCCCAGCGGAGCACGATGTTGTGCCCGCACTGGTGACAGCTCATCGCAATCAAGATGTCCCCCGGGGCCAACCGGGGCCGCTGACTCTCGAACCCGCACGCGGGGCACCGCACCGTGGCCTTGCCGGCATTGCCAGCGGAGCGCCGGACCATTAGACCGGCACCCCCACCGGCCGCGGTTCCCAGTCCCGGGCCGGGTCGCCCCAGTGCGTCCGGAACAGCCGCCGGGCATTCGCCAGGTGCCGCTGCACCGTGGGTTGCGTCAGCTGCACCCGGGCGGCGAGGGCCTCTTGCCCCGCCTCCGGGTCGGCCAGCTTGGCCTGCCACACGCGATACTGGGCCGGGGAGAGGAGGCGGCGGGCCGCAGCATCCCAGTCCATCGCCCGCCATTCCGCCAGTCCGAAGCGCTCCGCGTTCAACGGGTCCGGCAGCGTCTCGCCCAAGGTCCGGTCTTCCCCCTCTGGCGTCTCCCATGACACCGTGGGGACCCCATGCCGGCGGCAGTGCCGCGAGGCCATGCGCATCGCGTTGGCAATGCAGGGGGTGGCGTAGGAGCTGAACGCCGCTCGTCCGGGTTCCCAAGAGCGCCACGCGAGCAAGAGCCCGATGTAGCCCTCTTGCAGGTAGTCCTCCGGCGCTAAGTCCGGATGGAGGTGGGGGGCGATGCGGTGGTACACCCACGGCACCAGTCGGGCATGCTGCCGGATGGCCTCATCCTCGTTCCATCGGTCGTGTTGTGGGGTCATCGTCTCCACCTCCGGCATTAGGCTTGGGTCTTCAACAGGGCCGCGGCCTGGGACAACTCCTGCTGGGCCCGGGTCACATGCGTAAGGGCTGTGTCTGCGGGTGTCGGGGCCGGCGCTGTCACCGGATCCGACGTTCGGGTGATGGGGGGCGCCGTGGTCGGGCCGCTCGAGGGCACCAGCGGCGCCGTCCACCCGAAGTCGGCGAGCATCACCTCGGGGGCGCCGGTGTAGACATCCACGTCCACCACGTTCCCGGTGATGCCCGGCCACGTCAGCTGCCCGAACTGCCAGAACTTGGTCTGGCTGGCGAGCTCCCATGCCCAGTGGGGAATGTTGCCCGGGACCAGTTCTTGGGGCTTCGTCGGAACCGGATGCGCCGCCCACAGCCGTTGGTCCGCCTTCAGCGACCATCCGTACGTGGTCCACCACGACTGGTAGCTATACACGGCGGTCGCTTGATGGGGATTCTTGATCGCGGCCGTCGTGCCAGCGCAGAACTGCGCACCCCACGCCTGGCAATAGGCGACGGGCGCCTTGTTCGGGTTAATCTCCCAGTCCAAGGCCACGCCCATTTGGTGCCCTTGCACCCCCCCGACCTGGCTGAACCAGGCGAATAGCCGCGCCGCTGCGGCCTGGGCATCCGCGATGGGATCCCGCGGGTTGTCTTCCCCCGGGATGGCGGCATAATAGGCGCCGACCCGGAGGCCTTGGGCCTGGGCCTCATGCCAGTTCCGTTCGAACTGCGGGTCTAACTGGGTCCCTTGGCCAATACGAATCCACGCAAAGCTCAACGGGCTCACGACGCCGCTCGCTATCTGGGTCACAATCCAGGCTGGCGGGGTCTTCACGACCGTCGGCCAGTCGATGACATTTTGGAATTTGCTCACATCGATCCCTAATGTCCACGTCATATCCAATCGCTCCTCTCGCGTTCTCTCCACCGACGCTTGGGCCGCGGCTGCCCCGGTTTCCCGGGCCCGACCACTTGCCACCAGCCGCTGTCGGTTTTCCATAAGGGGAGAGCCTGTCCCAGTCGGGCGGCCTCCCAGAGGCGGTTCCACGTTACTCGGTCGCCGAATCCGTGATCCCGTACCTCAATCAGGGCCCATCGGCCATACCGCACGGCCACCAGCGAGGCCGCCCCGCCCGGCACACTGTCCCAGACACGCCACCCATGGTCGCGCAGCCATTGCATGGCCCGGGCTTCGAGCCGCAGCTGGTGTCGCTGGGCGTCAGTCATCCTGCACCACCGGGACGGTCGCCGAGGGGGACCCGTCCCACAGGAGGTTGGTGGTCTTTTTCCACCGGAGACTCAGCTGGATGTTGGCCTCGCCATCCCGGTTCTTGGCGAGCACGACGGTGATGTCGGTGTCAGTATGGGGGGCCAGCATCCAGACGACATCGGCGTTGGCTTCCCAGTCGCCCGAGTCCCGCAGGTCTTTCAGCCGCGGGATGCCGTCGTCGCGCTCATCCGCCGCCCGCTTCAGCTGCACCAGACTGATGACCGGGACTTGCGCTTCGCCGGCGACGCGTTTGAGGGCCTCCGCCAACCGGCCAACCATCTGGGTCTTGTTCTCGCCCCGGTATTGCGGCGTCAGGCGGATGAGCCCCGCGTAGTCGATGACCACGACGCGCACGCCATGCTGCCGGGCGGCTCGGCGAATCACGGACAGACATTCGTCCTGGGTAATCGAGTCCGCCCACACCTGAATCGGCCATTCGGCCACATACCCCATGGCATGCGTGATGTCCGAGAGCTCCTGGTCGCTGGGCTTGCCGCGAGCGATGGTCAGCGAGTTGACGCCGCTCTCCATGGCGAGCCAGCGGGCCATCAGACGCTCCGCCGACATCTCGAAGCTCAAATACAGCACGGGGATGCGCTGGCGGACCCACAACCGCGTGAGATTCTGGCCGACCAAGGTTTTGCCGATGCCCGGGCGGGCGGCCACGAGGATGAGTTGGCCGGGCTCCATGCCCAAGGTCAGGGCGTCCCAACTCGGCCACCCGTAGCCAATCACCTTGTCGCGCTGACCGTTCACCCGCCGTTCGATGTCGGCGAAGAGCGCCAACGCGGCCTCATGGGCGGTGATGAGGCGGCCTTCCTGTTGGCCGGCGAGGCGGTGATCCAACGCGGTCGCCAGCTGCTGCATCACGTCCCGGGGATCGGGATTGTTCTGCAGCGCCTTCAGGGTGCGCTGGTATTGATCGGCAATCCAGTCCGTGTCGACGTAGGCCCGGAGACCGCGCACGGCGTCTTGCACCCGGGGGAACATCGCCAGAATCTCCGGCGCATCCGCGGCGACCGGAAAGGTGTCGGGGTTCACCATGAGGTCCGCGAAGTCCAGGGCCCGTCCGGACGCCCGGGCCTTCGCCATCAGCTGCCAGGCCGTGCGGGCCGCCGGCCAGCGGAACCAGTCGTCGGTGACATCGGGCGGGAACTCTTGGTCTCGGGCGGCACACAGGCACACGGCCGCCTCGAGCAGTTCCCGGTTGTCTTGCAGCTCAATCAATGGGCGAGACCTCCTTCGCGTTGCAGCTCCTCGAGGGTCTTGGGGGCCGTGGCCGCGGGCTTAGGGGTAGCCCCCACCGGGGCCGGAGCGCCCGGGGTGCCGAGGAAATGCGCCATAGTATGCTTGCCGCTGCCGAACCAGTCCCGAAGCGTGGAAAGCGCATAAGCAAAGGGCTTGTCGCGCTCGAGACTGATGGTGAGTCCGCGGTCGATCACCGCCCATTCCATGCCGTGTTGGTGCCATTTCACGAGGTCATCGGTCTCGGTTAGCAAGATGCGTCGGTGGTTTTCCCGGGCATCCAAGCGCGAAAGGAGCTCCGCTGTGGGGGGAGGTATCGCCTGCCCCCAGTCACGCGCACGCGCTTCTTTCTCTCTCTCTTTCTGATAGATGATAGATGACAGATGTATAGCATCGTCTCCGGATGGCGTTTGCATCCCTGGTTGCTCTCCGTTTGCATCTCCATTTGGAGGTGCATCTGCATCTGCATCTGCATATGCGCCTGCAGGTCCATTTGCATATGCATTTGC
>NZ_JABBVZ010000156.1 GCF_012933365.1 Sulfobacillus harzensis
TAGACTATCTCAACGCCTACTTTGGAGTGTAATCATCAGGAAATTGCTTGACAACAAGATAGAACATTACCCGGACGATTTACGATGCCCGGGCCGTCGAACGCTCAGACTTGTTGGCCCATAGCGGGTTCACGGTAGAGCCGCGCTCGAATTTACCGCTTACAGCATGCACGCTGCTAAATGTGAAATGGCCCTACCCCGGGACGGAGAGGATGGTGGTGCTGCGGAGTTTTTGGGGCCCCCGTCCAACGCCGTCTTTGTGGACAGACGACCAATTGCTCGCGAAGCATGCGGAAGCGATGGCCGACGTCTTGCAAATTCATAGCCTGCCCCGGTTTATCACCCTGCGCCGCTGGAATCAAGCGTTACCCCACATTCCCGAGGGGCTAAGGCTTCCAAGGGAAATTCCCCAGAGTCCGGGACTGTATCTGGTGGGGCCCACGGTCGGTGGTTTGGGACTTTCTGACTGTGTCAAAACCGCATGGGCCGTGGCGAGGGACATGACACGGTTGCAATGCGCATCCTAAAGACTCGAGGGACATTTATCTTAACCAACTGGACAGAGAATATAGGCGCCCCGATTATGGGGTGCCTTCGGTGTCTCGGTGACCGGTTAAGTACCATACTTGGGCCGGCCTGCCCAGGCGAAAGCGGTCTCCGGTCCATCGCGACACAGATAGTTTTTCAGGGGATTCCTGATCTCGGCGCTTCGGTACAGTGACGAGATTGGTATTGTGGGCGCTGCGGCGGTCATTGGCCGGGAAAAAGAGACGGTTGCAATCGTGTCGGATTCACGGCGTTCTGCTGACTGCCGAGTAGCCTCGGCTGTCCGGTATAGCCATAATCTTTACGCCGCACTGCTGCGCGAACTGCAAGATGGCTTGGACTATGCGAGCGCAGGTCCCGTGACCTTTCCGCGGAGAGTCTCAGAATCGAACCCAGCTGCCCCGAGCGCCTTAGCCCAAGATCCGAAACGATAGGTTGCGGCCGACACCAAACGATTGTCTCGTGCTTGTATTGCACGGGCATATAATGAATGGCCTTGTTGTGCATGACGATGAATCTCCGCCAAAATCCTCTCGCAGGTCACTAACCCACGCAGGTGGGTCATGGCACCATGGCGGCTTCATGGAGCTGGCTGAGCAGCCTTCACTACCTCGCCCCGCGATCCGAAATGGCGGCGTCCGGCAGCGAGAAGGGAGGCGTTCTGCTGCTGCAGTGCCTGTAGTGACCGAGCGTTGCTTGCTTTGGGAGGTGGTGTCCGACGCTTGGAAGGCCCATTCCGTTTGGACTTGGTTTTTTGCTCCGAAAAGACGAAAGGGCCCCGTTTTGGCAGCCCCCTTTTCCTCGTCGATGGCGGACCGCTTACGAGTGGATGGTGAGATGGGAGAGCGCTTTGGCCGCGCGGTCCCGGGCCTCCTCCACGGTATCGGCTGAACTGAGCACTACGCCAAGCCGCCTGCCAAGGGTAGACTCGGGCTTCCCAAAAAGGCGCATTTGCGTCATCGGCACCGCCAACGCCTCGCCGATTCCATCAATGTAGTAGACACCGGCGATGGGAGACTTGAGTGCACGACTAGCGCTGGGCCGATTCAGGACGATTTCCGGAATGGGAAAGCCGAGAATGGCCCGCACATGCAGCGCGAACTCGGAGAGATTCTGTGACACCAAACTGACCAGTCCAGTATCGTGCGGACGTGGGGACACTTCGCTGAAATAGACGCGGTCGCCTTGCACAAAGAGCTCCACGCCAAAAATGCCGAGTCCGCCCAAGCCATCAGTCACTGTCCGGGCAATGGCTTCCGCCTTGTCCTGCACGACCGGCGACAGGCATTGCGGTTGCCACGATTCCACATAATCGCCCGACTTCTGCACATGGCCAATCGGGGGACAAAAGAGGGTGCCCGACACCGTTCGTACCGTAAGAAGGGTAATTTCAAAGTCGAACGGGATGAATTCCTCGGCAATGACACGCGTGTTTTGCACTCGTCCGCCCGAGACAGCATAATCCCACGCTTGGCGAAGCTCATCCTGGCTATGGGCAATGCTTGGTCCCTTCCCGGATGAGCTCATCAGCGGTTTCACCACGACGGGAAATCCCAACGCATGGGCGGCCTCCTGCAGTTCCTCCCAGTTGTTGGCGAATTGATATCCCGCAGTAGGAACGCCGAGTTCCTCTGCCGCAAATCGGCGAATGCCCTCCCGATCCATGGTAAGGCGCGCTGCGCGGGCGGTGGGGATGACGCGCAGTCCTTCGGCCTCCAGTTCCTCCAACGCGGAGGTTGCGATTGCCTCAACCTCCGGTACCACTACATCGGGCGATTCTTCCCGAATGAGGGCCTTCAACGCATCGGGATCCAGCATGTTGATGACGTGCGAACGATGCGCCACCTGCATACCAGGTGAGCCAGCATAGCGATCCACGGCAATGGTTTCAACGCCCAGCCTTTGTGCCTCAATCACGATTTCCTTGCCTAATTCACCGGCTCCCAAGAGAAGAATCTTGTGTGCGCCCTCGGATCCCGGGGGTGAATACGCCATGGAGAGCCTCCTGTCTCTCAAAGTGTCGTTGCTTAGTATGCTCCATCAACTGCGTCAGCGGCAGATGGGGCGACATTTCTCATGTATTGGTGCGACCGGGATGCGGGGTGATGACGAGGGTGTCATTGCCGCCCGCATCGATTTCACACCGGATCGGGACCTTGTCCTGTACGCGCTGATGACGGAAGTTTACGCTTTTGAAAACGGAGATGGATGCTTAGCCACCCGCCGCCATCCTAAGTGGTCGTTCCTCGCGTCAAGCGCCCACCGAACTCGTCATCGACCGCTGTACCCTTCCCGCCGCACAGGCCTTAAGAATGTGCCGCGTACCTCCGGCGCGTCTGAAGCCACGAGACTTTCTGGGAGGCCACCCAAAGCCCCGGGGAAGTTATCATGAATTCATGAAGCGCCCGAGCCCGCACGGTCATCTCAATACCGTTTAAGAATAGCCTATCGACCTTTCGAGATAACGCCCTATTTCGCTGAGTAATGATTTCAGAAACCGAAGAATCCGGTGGTGAGTCCTCGCCCATACATAGCCCATAGAAACACGTTGAGAGCAAACAAAATCCATTTGGGGTTGACGTTCCATCCCTGGAGAAACTCGCGTGGGTCACGGTCAGGGCCAAATGCCGCTAATAGGATGATGGCTAAGAGCGCTAACGCGCCGTACAGGAGATGAAGGGGGTCCGTCGGGCGTTTGCCGGTAAGATAGAGGGCAACCCCGGCCGCTCCTAAAATGACGGTAATCCATTGAGCAACCCGTTGCCAGCGCCAAAAAGCGGGGGATAAAGCTTCGGGCTTGGCCTGTTTAAGAGTCCATCCGGCCACGACGCCGGAGATGATAAAACCGATAATCGCCGCTAAAATGTGAATCCACAAGAGTGCGGAATCCATGGCACGCTCCTCGTAGTTTTGCCATAATTTTACCAAACCATGAGGCGAAGTCCTAATTCAAAAGGAAGACGGGTCTCGTCGACCGTCTTCCTGGTTTCCTTCTTATCTAGACCTTAATGCTGATGGGAAGCCTTGCGCATGGGAGACAAGGCGCCGAGGGCGAGGAATACGCCCAACAGTATTTCGAACACCCCAAGTCCCATCTGCGCTCCGTTGAGGCCAACGAATCCCATGCTCAATGTGCCGAATCCGATGATCCCAAGAATGCTTCCCAACACCATCCGAATCATGGACCATATTGACTTAGAACGCATTCTGTTCATCTCCCTTGACAGTCAGCGCGGGCGGGGTGTCCGCGGGCTCACGGTTATAGAAGTTCTTCCAAATCAGCTTGTGGACGCCGAGATAACGCGGGAGCTTGTTCCATCCGGGAATCCATGGCGTGAGCGCCAGAGCCAGCCAGAAGAGAAATCCGATGGCGAGCGCCACGGCATCCGCAGCCGGCGAGTTGGCAACAAATCCCCACTGGTAAATCCAAGTCGGAATGGTCATCCACCAAGCAGCTGGATATCCAGCCACCGCCGGGTGGGCAATTCCCCACTGTTCGCCCAACAGCTGCAACGGAGTCGCGGCTTGATGCAAGGGCGCGCCTTGAAGGAACAGCAAGTAATTCTGGTTGTCAAAGCGCGTAACCACTTTCGGATTGCGAATCAAGGCTCCAGAGTACAATCCACTCTTGCCCAAAGCCAGCCCCTCGCTCATCAACTGCGGCACTGGTCCATAGTTGCCGGACGGCACGACGACCTTGCCATTAACCACGTGGGCTTTGGCCAACGCGGTGTTGTAGTTGGTCTCCCAAGTGCTCTGGGTTTTCGCCGAGGCCGACTCAAACGCATTGAGCGTCGGGCCAAAGCCGGGGTTGACCGTCGCTGCCATGGATAGGGGCTTCAAAATGAAATCTTGGGCGGTATTCACAGGATGCAACACGCCTACTGCCTTTTGGATCGGGCTTTCGACGTTGCCCGTACCGTTGTTGTACGGCGGTCCGTAATTGGCGATTCGGCCTTTCCCATCCAAGGCGTTAAGGGCCACTTGTTCAAATCCAATCGGATTGGTTTGTGCATAGTGCTGGATGGTCAACGGCTGCTTTTCCGGAACCCCGAAGAAGATGGAGGCCAAGAGAACCGCCGCTATGACAATGCCAAGGGTGGTGAACAGGTGCTTGACGAAGTCTTCTGGCACCATACGATAGTTTTTCACTACGTCATCGTGGAGTTTGATACTCATGACTATTTCACCGTTCCTTTCGCGCTATCCGACTTGGCATCCGGATAGGGAGGGACAACGCTCTTCATGCGAACACGCGTGATGTGCAGCCCGATGACGGCAGTCAGCACCAGCGGCAAGACCACAACGTGCATGCCGAACATCTGTCCCGAGTTCGTCAAGTTGACCCATCCCAACCCTAATGCGTTCAAGCCGTCCTTGGCCTGCACGGCGTTCCATTGGGAATAGAGGTCACCGTTAATGAGGAAGCCGGTAAATGCGGTGGGGATTGCAATCAGCAGCGCAATGGCTCCCAAAAGCCATGTGGCTCCGCGTCCACCGCGCCAAGCGCCGGTAAAAAATACCCGCCAGAGATGCAACATCATAAAGAAGAAGAAGGCTTGAACGGCCCAAAAATGAGTCGCGGCAACAAAACGCATGGCGCCGTTGTAGGACCATGTGTCGGGACCATTCATGACCATGAGAACGCCGGAAATAACTAAGACGACGAAACTTGATGCGGTGAGCGAACCCAACATGTACATGAAACCTTGGGCGTACTCGGGCATTTCCGAAGGCAGCCAAGTTTCGGCCGATAGGACTTCAGACAACATCTTTTTGGATGTTAGAGTCCAGTTCGCCAAGAGGACCACTTCCTTTCGAATCTAGGTGCACCGGCCGATTAACGATGATGACGGCGGGGCCACAGTAAGGCGACGACGAACACTACCAACATGAGACCTTCAACAATGAAATTTCCTGATCCCGGGGACATCAGCGCACCTCCCTTGAAAAAAGATTTGTTGTACCGTATTTAGGGCCTGAACTGACGCAACTACAACACATGTAGCGGTGGT
>NZ_JABBVZ010000157.1 GCF_012933365.1 Sulfobacillus harzensis
GCACATCACGGTTTCCTGGCTGCACGGCTAAGCTTTACTCTGGCCACCATTGCAGGCGGCACGTGTTCCTTGAGCTTTCAAGGCGCAACCCCCGAATACCGCTTATTAGGATTGTTAAGTATTCGGCTTTCACGAAGACCGAGTACTCCCGGTCCGTCGTCGGACCGTGAAAACTCCCCGGTTGTTTAAAATGCGGGAATGTCCTCCGGCAGCGGTTCTTCCGGCCCGTGGTCTCGACGCCACTCGGCCACCCGCTGGCAGTCCGGGCAGTCGATGTCATCGGGATCGAGGACGTGAACCCCGTGTTCGTGCACCGCATGCACTGCCGCCATAGGTCCCCGTTATCCGGCGCCTGGGCGGCCTCGGGAAGGCTATCGGATTGGATGCTCTGGGATGACCAAGCTGCCAATCCCATGGCGCAAAAACACGGGTTCGTGGAGTCGTCGCTGCTCACAGACCACCACAGCACGAAAATCGGGATGGGATGATGCACATTCGGGTCTCGTTCCCGGACGTGGCGACAAAAGCGGCTCCCCGGCAGCGGTTGCTCACTGAGTCGCCCGATGAGTCGTCCGAGGGTCGCGTGCACGTCCCCCCTGGATCAGTCGGGGTTGATCTCGCAGGTGCAGTTCTTCCGTGATTTGGGGACTCAGTAGAAAACGGCCCAGCGAGCGCTCACGAATCCACGCAGAAAGGCGCGCGAGCGCCTCGTCCTCGTCCACAAATGGACGCCGTTCCGGGGCGACCTAAAACCGCTGGACGGTATCGCCCCTCGACTCCGGGCAGAGCGGACACCAATTCCGCATGCCGTTCCGCGCGTCGACGATCATCACGCGGCTCTCATGCCAATGGAGCCAGATGTCGTATGCAGGCTCCGCCTGACTAACTTCTTGCGCCACCCTGACGGTCCACTCCATCGGACCATACACCTCATCGAGGGCGGTCCACTGCTGGGGCCATTGACTTGCCATTCGATCTCACGGGGTCGAACACTCCCAGCCCCGCATTTCAAGGTTTGTCTGCACCAAAGCGCCAGCCGCGGAGAAAGGCGCGCGGATTCCCCCGCTTTCCGGCGGGCGACTTCACGCGCAGAATACGCGCGGTGGGGATGGTGAACCGGTAGCAGGGTTGATCGCGCAGGATCCATGGCTGAATGACCACCGTCAACTCACGGGCCTCGACCGGAAACGGCGGTCGTACCGTGTGGTCGCCCTCATCGGTACCCGTGGCTCCACCGCTCTCCGTGTAATCGGTACCCAAATCATCGGTGACGGTAATTCGCCACGATAAGAACTCCGGCCAACGATCCTCGGGGAGCGGCTTGGATAGGGGTGGATCCATGGTAAAGTAAAACCAAATCGCATCCTGGTCGCAGATCACGTCCGTGAACGTCAACAGCGTATCGGGGATAATGCCGGATAAAGGCATTCCGATCATGCTGATTACCTCCGAAATGGGCCTGACTTCGCCATGATATCTCACGGTGACAGGTGACGGGGTAACTTCATGATATCACGGCACACTGGCACCAACCCAAGTGCCAGTGGCCTGATGCGCTAGTCAAGGTCTAGCGGCATTTCGGTCATGGGGGAACTGACCAGGGCCTCCGGTGCGTCGGGCAGCCCTATCAACCCAAATGCCAAGAGGAAAATAAGAAGGCCCGAGAGCCGGAACAACCACAGAAGCCCCAGGGGGCCGCTGGCCCAACCAACGACGGCTGCGCCCAACGGCGAGGCCACGGTCAACAACGCGGACAAGAGCCCTGCCAGCCGACCGCGGAGTTCGGGCGCGGTGGCCACCATGATGCGGGTACTGACGACCGCGTTGACGGCACCGATGCCCACCCCGACCGCGAAGAGACACCCCATATTGAATATGAAGTGCGGGAAGATAGCCATGGCCGCGATCCCAGCTCCGGCTACTGTGAGTCCCGCCATGACCGATCGTACAAAACCAACCCATTCTGCCAGGGTGTTGCCGAAGGCGCTGCCGCCCACGATGCCCACCAAGATGGCGACGCCGAATATCCCGTAGGCGACCGCCCCCATGTGGAGCACCTGACGGACCCAGGCCACGTCCATGACGTTGAGCGGCACCGCCACAAAGTTCAGCAGGATGGCGACGGGAATCAGGCGCCGGAGAAAGACGCTGTCCCGGACGACGTTGAGACCCTGGCGCAAATCGGCCCTGATGGACGCGGGTTTTGCTGTTTTCTTGGGCAACGGCGCAATGGGGCGTGTCAAGGCCAAACTGCCTGAGGATACCGCAAAGCTGATGCCGTTCAGGAGAAAGAGCAGGACGGGACCACCAAGCGCCAGCAAGAAACCGCCGAGCCCCAGTCCGCCCAGTTGGGCGAGCGCTCCGCTGCTTTGATTAATGCCGTTGGCGTCGCCGTACTCTTCAGGCCCGGTCACTTCCGGCAGGTAGGCGGCCTCTGCAGCGGAAAAGAGCGTCCCGAGAAGATTGAGCGCGAAGAGCGCCCCGGCCACCAAAAACACATTGAGGTCATGTTCGAGCGCGGCCACTACGACTAGAAAGCTCAAAAGCATCCTCAAAGCGTCTGTTGTCACCAGTGTTCGTCGGTGGTCCCAGCGGTCGGCGAAAACCCCGGCCACGATGCCCGCCAGTCCAGCCAAACCGATGACGCCCATGGCATAGCCTAAGTCGGACCGGCTGTGGGTGGCGCTGAGGATGTACCAGGAAACCGCCATCAGTCCCAGCGTGTTCCCCACCTGGGACACCCACTGCCCCGAAAGCAGGATGGCAAAATAGCGGTTGCGCCAGAGACCCCGTTTCATATAGACCTTAGCCCCCTGGGGTGAGATTGTTCTGCAAACGCCAGCCCCTGGTCACCTGTGAAGGATGAGGAGTATTTACCCAGAGCGATGTAAGGAGGAAGTTTGTTTCTCCGCCGATAGTTTATCGTAACGGACGCATCACAGCAGTGTTTGCGAAGACATTTCTGCCCGTCCAACCTCGACCCCAATTTCGGCTCGTTAATGCAGTTACGCCCCTAGAGTTCGTTAAGCGGATGCTGGATCCGTTCGACCTAGACCCGACAGTCGGGCCGGTCCCCTTCCGCCTCGCGCCGCGCGAATATCTGAAACGTGGGGTTCCCGCGCGTGTTGAGCAGCTCGTACACCAAGGCCGCCGCCATCTTTTGATCGGCGGTCCGGTAGCCGACGCACTGATTTCCCCCAATGGCATTATAGATATCTGAGGACACCCACTCGTACGACTCCCAGCAGGAGTCGAACACGGTCTCCTCGTCATACCACCGGATACCGTGTGGATAGGGCCGCGGTAAGTATCGCTCCCACCCCTGGGCGCTGTGCAGAATCCGCGCGCGATCCTCGGGTGAAAGGTCGTGAGCCGGTGCCGCGTCGATGATTTCGACCAAATTGCCTGAAGGCCGTACAGAGCGCCGAGATCTGCGATCGGTAGCAACATGCTAGAGACTCATCGTAATCCGCCGGGCCACTCTCCCGTGCGGATTACTTTTTGCGACGACCGAGAACCATCGCCCGATCAAACCGACAATCGCGACAGCGACAGGTGCGGTAAGATGGAGGCTCACACCCCCCCTCCGGCTCTGCTCGCTTCAAGGAAGCGGCAGACCGCAGAGCCGGCACGCCGGAGGGAGATCGACCGGGGCTTTTCAGGCTCGCTCTTCCTGTATACCGTCCGCCCGGCGGGCGGACTAGCCCTAAATCACCAATCAGACCACGAGCGTCGCGCCAGGCGAACCGCACCTCATATAAAACGGGGCAAATCGTCAGTGTTGGCGACAGCCGCTTCCCCATCGTCGGAGAAAACTAGTGGTGGCCCCTCAATTGGGTACCCGAGAACTTTCATGGCGAGTGGAACTATCATCGCCGAACAACCCCAAAATGAATCAGTTCTTTTGCGTGGAGTCCTAACTGGGCTTTAAGGGTATCACCACGTCCTGGCCGTTCGCCAAGTGCAGCTTCACGGTCGCAGATGTAAGTCCTGTCCGCCATTCGTGCGGTGTCAATTCTACGGGCAAGCCGTTCCAATGGATGACCCAATAGTAGTAGCGATTCGGTCCTACACGAACCGCCGGCCACGGACCATCGTTCTCCCCCTCCGAATTTAATATCACACGAGGCCACGAGGGACCTGGCTTACCGATCACAAAATACCACAATATCGCGCCGGGTGGGTTCGCTCTGTTGTAGGTAAGGGTAAAGGTGCCCGATACTTTAGCGTAGGCATCCGAAGGTCTGGCACCGGCCACGATCGTACATTGGAATCCCTCCGCCGCGCCGGTATAAGTGCGCCCGAATGCATATTGCTGAACCGCGTGGACATCGCGTAACGCAGATCGCGCTGCATATTGTTGATCCGCTACAGCGTGGTAATGCCAACCCAGCGGAATACCAGCCCCCACGATTACCGCGGCCAGTGCTCCCCCCAGAATCCAGCGGGGTTTTAATAGCAAAATAGACCCTCCCTAAATCGAAGCCGCTCCTCTGCCACCAACGTTAATTGAAACCGTACGCCAGGTCTAGGTCTGGCCTACGGAATGCGACGAAGTGGTTAGCCGGGATTTCCACGCGATTCATGCCATATTCCGAAAATGCCTGAGTGACGACGGCGCGCACCGCGCGGGTCATGAGCCCCCGGCCCTCGAAGGGCCAGCAGCCAATGCTGGTACGGCGGTTAGCCCAGTCGAATCCCACAACCCCCGCCATCTCCCCCCGAAACAGAAGGGCCGCTTGAAAACCGTCGTGTCGGCCAAACTGCGTTAAGGTTGACCGAATAAATGTACGGGTGTCCTCCACCGTTTGAGTCATATCACCCAGGGGAAGCCCCTCGCGAAGGGAAGACCAGGACGCGTGAGTCAGCTGAAACAATCGTCCGCCATGCCGCTAAATCCGCATCGAACACGATGTGAAAACATCGCTACCCCTCCAAGTCACAGCGAAGCCGCACCATGTCGCGGCATCGGATGCCATTTTCAAAAATGGGCTCCGAGTAATGGCGAAGAAAGAAGTCAGGGTCGACTCCGACAATCCGAAACCCGCATTTTTGGTAGAGAGCCAACTGGCCAATGGAGGAATTTCCCGTGCCGAGTTCTATGGATAGGACGTTGGCTTCGCGGGCTTCCCTTAATGCCGCCTCCAGAAGCGCACGCCCAATCCCTTTATTCTGCTCCTCGGGCCGTACAGCCAGATTAACAATTTCCCGAGTCCCGGGACGGGTGTCCAACCACACCAGCACGCCCAACACCTTGTCACCCTGAAAAGCGGCGAGACCGTGTCCGCGAGTAAGATACAATTCGACCAAAGTTTCCGAGGGATCGGCCAGATACAGTAAGTCGCGGGGCAAGCGCTTCGGGTCAACGGCTTGAATGGTGATCGTAATGGGACCTGTCCTCCTTTTCTTCTCTGATGCTACCAGACCATCTCGCAATATGGCCTTTGAACCTCCCCGGCCTGAAGGCCGGAGATTCTGGGGGAACCGCGGTTGCTGTGTCGGCGGGCCGTGAGACCCTGGG
>NZ_JABBVZ010000158.1 GCF_012933365.1 Sulfobacillus harzensis
CACCACAACCGTACCAACGGGGGGATTTTTTCCTCAACTGTCAAAGTCCGCCGAAATCACATCTCTACAGGACGCTTCTCGTAGCCCCGACCGACGCCCATAATGCCCCTAGAGTTCAGGAAAGGGGTTGTTCCACATGAGTGAGAAAGAACGCGAAGAACTGCACCAGCTGTGGGCGGGATTGGTGGCCGAGTTCCGGGCCAGTGGTCTGGGGCAAGCCCAATGGGCGCGCCAAAACGGATACAACGTGCGGCACTTGCAGTACTGGCTCCGGAAGTTTCCGGCGACCGACGCGACCGCGTCGGAGGCGGCCTGGGTGTCCATGCCCGTGGCCCCGGACCCCAGGGCCACGCCATCCTTGGTGGTGCGGGTGGGTTCTGCCGCCATCGAGATACCGCCCGGGTTTGACCCCAGCCTTTTGCGGGCCGTGGTCCGCGCCCTGGCATGATGGGGGCACTCGGTGCCTCCGGGATACGCGTCTACCTAGCGTGTGGGGCGACCGACATGCGGAAATCGATTGATGGATTGGCCGGCTTGGTGCAAGCCCGTTTTCAGCTCGATCCGTTTGCGCCCGCTCTCTTTGTGTTTTGCAATCGCCAACGCGACAAGCTCAAAATCCTCTATTGGGATCACAACGGGTTTTGGCTCCTGTACCGGCGATTAGAACGCGGGCATTTTCAATGGCCGCAAGCCGTCCAAGATGCGCCTACGCGAGCCATTTCCCCGCGCCAATTGCAATGGCTCCTCGACGGATTGGCCGTGGATCAGCGGCACGCCCACGCGCCCGTCCGGGCGCGGACAGCGGTATAAATTCCGGGCTAAAAGTGGACTGAACCCGTTGATTTAGCAGGGTTTTCGGGGATTGGTGTCGAATCTCTCTCCTATGGTCAATCTCCCGGAAACGCCCGAAACCCTCCAGCGCCGATGCGCGCAATTAGAAGCCGAAGTCGCGGCCTTGCGCCAGCAAGTGCAGTGGTTTGAGGAACACCTCCGGCTGGCCCAGCACCAGCGGTTTGGGGCCTCCTCGGAACGGTCCGATGCCATCCAGCTTCATCTCTTTAATGAAGCGGAAGCGACGGCGGCCTCCGCCGTGGACGCGGCCCCCGAAGAGACGATCCCCGATACGCGCAAGAAGAGAGCCCGCGGGCGGCGCGATGCCGCCCTCAAGGATTTCCCGGTGGAGCGGATCGAATACCGGTTGCCTCCCGACGCGCAACACTGCACCGCGTGTGCGGGGCCCTTGCACGAAATGGGCGAGGAAGTCCGCCGGGAACTGAAGGTCATTCCGGCGCAAATCAAGATGGTGGAACATGTCCGCTACAAGTATGGGTGCCGGACCTGTGAGCACGAAGCGATCACCGTGCCGATTGTCACCGCGCCCATGCCGCGCCCGGTCTATCCGGGGAGCTTGGCGTCCCCGTCCTTGATGGCCGACATCCTCCATCAAAAGTACACCCTCGGCCTTCCCCTATATCGTCAGGAGCAAGATTGGGGCTGTCTCAAAAGGTATGTCGGCGGTGATGCCGTCCCTAAAATGTGCCCCTTTTACCCCACGTAGTGGAGGAAAGGAATCACTTTTCTCCCCGTTTTTAGGGGCCAAGTGGGAGAAAATTTTACGGTAAAAGCCTTTTGAGACAGCCCCCTCTCCCGGCAGACCATGGCCAACTGGGTCGTGTTCGCCGCGCAGGAATGGTTGGATCCGCTGTATCAGCAACTCCACCGAGAACTCCTCCAACGGGATATCCTCCAAGCCGACGAAACGACGGTACAAGTGTTGCAGGAAGACGGGCGCGACGCGAAAACCCAGTCCTATATGTGGCTCTACCGTACCGGACGGGACGGGCCTGCGATGGTGTTATATGAATACCAAAAGACCCGCGACGGCCAGCATGCCCAGCGCTTTTTCGCCGGTTTTAAAGGGTACCTCACGGTGGACGGGTACGCCGGGTACCATGGAATCCCCGATGTCACCTTAGCTGGCTGCTGGGCGCACGCCCGGCGTAAGTGGATGGAGGCGCTGAACGCCCTCCCCAAAGAGGCTCGGGATGGGCCGAGCGTGGCTCGGGACGGTCTCCAGTTTTGCAACCGCCTGTATGATGTGGAACGAGACGTCCGTGAGGCCACTCCGGATGAACGCTTGCGCGCGCGTCGCGCGCGGAGTACCCCCATTCTGACCGAATTTCGCGCCTGGTTGGGCGAACAACGGGATCAGACCTTGCCCAAAAGTGCGACCGGGCAGGCGATCACCTACTGCCTCAACCAATGGGGGCCGTTGCAAACCTTCTTAGCGGATGGTCGCTTGGATATCGACAACAACCGGAGCGAACGGAGTATCAAGCCCTTTGTCATTGGGCGGAAAAATTTCTTGTTCATGAATACCCCTCGCGGGGCGAAGGCGAGCGCGATTACATATAGCATTATCGAAACGGCCAAGGAAAACGGTTTGAACCCCCGGGCCTATCTCCAATATCTGTTCGAGCAGCTACCCAACCGCGATCTCAAGGATCCGGCCGTCTGGGCTGACCTACTGCCCTGGTCGCCGGCCCTGCCCGCCTCTCTCAGAACCCCCGTGCCCGGTACCGTCTAAGGCGTCCGATTCCCCACCGCAAGGTGGGGGCTATTGGACGCTTACGTTTCGGTAAATGTTGATGGGTACCACGCATCGACGTGCGCCCGGGTGGCGGCTGCCGATCCAACCTCCGCGGCCGTGCGGAAACGGAACCCGGCCGGCAGGACGGGCTCCGCGAGGTTGACGAGCGTCCGACGGTTAAACTGGTGCCAGTCGCCATCGTCGCCCCCCGCCTCGGAATCGCGCGTGTAGCCGCGCGCGGCCAGACGGGCCAGCAGCTCCGTGTCGGCATCCTGCGGCGTGATGAATCGGTCGAGGCCGGCCGCCTGCGCGGCGTACCAGTCGAGAATCTCGTCCAGCAGCTCGGGGCGGTCCGGGTGAACCTGCCAGATTAGATCCGCGCTGGTCGACGTGGACGTCGATCCGTCGGTACGCCTCACCGTGTGCGGGAGGTACATCCAAGCCCAAGCGTCCAGTCGGCCGCTGCCGTCGGCGCGGGGCCACAGGCGATAACGCCAGCGGTCGCCAATCGCTGCCCGGTCTTTACCAAATTGCCAGGCGAGTTCCCCGACGGTCGCGCCGCCCTCCAGGACCTCGGGACGCCGGATGGTCACCTCCTGGGCCAGACCCTGCATCAACCGCACCTGCTCGGGCCCCAGTTCCCGCGGCATCCCCTTTTCTGTGTTACCCATGTGTATCACTCCTAGTAAATGAATCGACCATATTGCCCGCATCGCCGCCATCTGAGCCGCCCGATTCCGCGCGCATCGGCTGATGGTGTACGTGGCGAACCCTGCCTGCAACCAATGGATTCCGGCTGCGCCGACGCGATACGCATCGAAAACATGGTTCACGGGTCTTGCCAGACCCGGCTCGGCTACCCAACGCGCGATGTGATAGGCCATTCTCTGACCCCCGCGAATGGCCCTGAGGACACGTTCCGTCGGACTCTGTCCATGGTGGGCCAGCCCAGGGGTCAACGTCTTCGAGAGGGTTTCGGGTAACCCGGTTCGCCGCCCAGGGTGGCGCGCGAGCCTCTCGGCGCCGGGCTCAGGGAAACGGGGCAGGATAATCACGGGCGAAGGTTTTTCGTCGGCCATTTCTGGGGCCGGACAGGTTCGCTCGAAGGGAGCCCGGGGCGAGCCCCACGGGATCCGAGACGGGCAAATCCACAAACAAAATACCGACCCCATACCGCATCACGATCATCGATGGTCCTCCTCCATGCGAGGACCACTATCAGCATGGCTGATAGCAACCCTCCGAGTTATCGATTTATCGCGTCAATGCGCAAGGGTCAGCACCTCCGGCGAATCCGCTACGAAATTGTAATTGTCGTAAGGTTAGCACGAGAGAGAACCCCGGTCAATATTGGAGAGAATCTCAGGCGCCGCGATCGCCGATCGGCGCAAAGAAAGGCCTGTCTCTTAAGATACTACTGCCAGAAGGCGGTCTTAACGTATATTCGCCCCCGAATGTACGCCAGGCTAAATGCCCTTGCCACCCACTGGCCGAAGCTTTATTTGGTTCACGCGAGCAATCAGCGGTCTCGCCCGCTGGATTAGTGCCATGGCCGTGTCCAAGGACAACGAGGCATCGTGTGCTACGGAATCACGCCAGATTTCTGTGACCCACACACCGTTTGGCTCGTCGTCCGGGATGTTGACGACATACAGGTCACAACCGTCGACCAAGGCCATGCTGTCGGCGGCTTCCAATAAAATCTGGACCAACACGTCGCGTTGACCATCGTGCGCGGTGAACTTGGTATACAATCCGAATTCACTCATCGGTATATCCCCCCGTCGATACAACCATATCAGACCGCCCGGAAGGTCGTTCCGAATTCCGCGAAGCAATCGGCCCTTAATGCGCACTCTCCCCCGTATCTCCCTTAAGCCACCGAGCATCATGATTCTATGTCGGGCGGGGGATAAAGCAGAAAGATGTCAAACCGGTCCAGCGCCGCCTGGATCGGATCGAGCCATGCGTGCTCTCGGTCTTTCGCCCGAAAGCGAAAGTACAGGCTCCGGAGAAAGTGTTCGGCGTTGGCACCACCGAGCGTCTCGACCTGGTCGTCGGGCCCCGTCAATAGTTGAAAGCTATCGAGCCATGTCTGAATCGCGTCCGCATTCAGACGCCCCGACTGGATGATCTGATAGGCAGCAAACGCCAGACGGTCATCCTCCAGGTAGCCCAGCGGATAGGGAAGCGTCGCCAAGTGATGAATCGCGGACAGTAGGTCGGACACCCGAGTCACCGGAATTCTGGGATGACGGCCGGCTATCCAGAGCGCATCGGCCGTGTGCGCCACCGCGTGTGCCCAGCCCTTGTTCGCCACGTAACCTCGCCAGTCCCGCTCCGACCGCGCGTACGCCAGGACCCGATCCAGCGCCCATACCAACAGATCCTCTGTTAGCTCACCGGCACCGAGGTCCGACCCGAGTACCATGGGAACCACAAGGACCGAGAAGCTGCGCCGAAACACACTGTCGGTACCGCTCTCGCCGATTCCCGCGAAAAGGTGGCAATCATCCAGGGCCGCCTGCAACAGAGCCACCCGCTCCCCCAGGGTCAGCAGCCCTTCCTCGATGAGGCGATCCATGAGGGTAAGCGATAGCGCGTCCCGAAGCCGCAGGTCGGGACTGGCGAAATTCTCAAGAAGTGCCTCCGCCAGAGGCCCTGCGTTAGAGGGGGGCCAGCCAACGCCATTGGCTAGCTGTTCCAACTCCTCGACTCGAATCGTCATGGGATTATCCTCTCCTCGCCGGCCATGTGCCGCAGACATGGCGCTCTCTGACGTCCTAGCAGCTTGTGTGCGTAGTCGGTCCGCGATGCCGTCGCTCCGCATGTAGAGTAGCCCGTTAACTCGACCCT
>NZ_JABBVZ010000159.1 GCF_012933365.1 Sulfobacillus harzensis
CACCACAACCGTACCAACGGGGGGATTTTTTCCTCAACTGTCAAAGTC
This sequence comes from Sulfobacillus harzensis, assembly GCF_012933365.1. Lineage (GTDB taxonomy): Bacteria > Bacillota > Sulfobacillia > Sulfobacillales > Sulfobacillaceae > Sulfobacillus_B > Sulfobacillus_B harzensis. Next base: position 49 of record NZ_JABBVZ010000159.1, read on the forward strand.
CGCCGAAATCACATCTCTACAGGACGCTTATCCCCCGAATTGAACCGCATCGGCCAATGGCACCTCATTCACGACCAGGGCGAACGTTATGCGTTTACCTGGGGACTTTGGCGGCACCACATCGCCATCTCTGAAAGCCTCTGGCATGCTCTCGACAATCCCGCCAGAACGGCGGTCTTGCACCATGAGGCAGCCCACGCCCGCGTGCGCGACCCGTTGCAGCAGGCTATTTTGCAGGTGCTGTCGGAAGCGCTCCACCCCTTAGGGTTGCGCTCGCTGTACAAGCGGTATTTGGTCCGGCGGGAAATCACCGCCGATGCCGCGGCGGTGGCAGCATGCCAGGGTGACGACCTTCCTCTATTGACCGCATTGCAAGCCGCCGTAAACTCCGCTCCCCGGCAGGCGTCCCGTGTGGGCTTGGCTGGTGCCCTGGAAGCGCGTATCCAGTACTTCAATACCCATCAGATACCGGCATGGCTGGATTCAACTATTCAATTTCACCTTATCGTCTCGGTGGCCGCCCTGGCGTTAACCGTGACCGAAGGCTGGCTGGTCTGGTGCCACTGGTAGGACACTTCGATTTCTTTTGCTCCATCCCTTGACGCCGCAGGCTATATACTACATTATGTAGTATATAGCGATTCGCGGCTTGACCACGATGAGCGAACCGTCAAAGGAGGAACGACCGATGAAAAAGCGAAATCAGGGACGTTGGCTGGCGCTTGCCGCCACTGCCAGCATGGTGCTCGCCGGATGTGGAACGGCATCGGCCAAAACTATCGCGTCAGCACCAGCTGGCCACAGTGCGTCACACCCCACCATGGCCACCAATAGCCCTGCCTCCAGCAATTCCATGTCCCAGGGCACCACATCCTCGGGCATGGCAGGGTCTCTCAAGGGTATTCCCAGCGATATCCTAATCGGCGCCGCTGCGAGTCCCCCGTCGGGTCCCGGGAATGGCACCCTAAGCATTACCAATATCGGCATGAAGCGCACCTGGACCGTGCCCCTGGCGGCTAACGCCAACGCGTTCCAGGTGGCCATTGGGCATGGCCTCGTCTATGTGCCCACGCTGGGTGGCAAGACCTATATTGTGAGCATTGCTTCGCATAAGGTTGTGTCAAGCTTCAATAGTCCTCTCAATGTGCGCATTGCGACGCTCGCAGAAGCGGATCATCTCTTGATTTTAACCAGCGCCACGAGCGTGACGGCGTATTCGCCGCCCTCGGACAAGCCCGTATGGAAACTGCCGAAGATCGGTGGAAACACGCTCGCCGTCGCGGGTCAGGACGGCTATTTGTCCAGCACCGGGTCATCCAGCACGGCTATCATTGACCTCAAAAATGGTCACGTGGTGAAGACCATTCCAGTCGGGCAAATCGAGAATTCTGTCTATGACCCCCAGCACCATACTCTTTGGCTCGCGGATTGGTTCAACGGTGACATGACCATTGTCAATACAATGACGAACCGGATCGTCCGGGTGTCTCACCAAGCAGAAGGCGGCGGGTTTTCCATGAGCAACAAAATGAGTGCGCCGGGCGGCTTCATGCAACTGGCCGTGTCGCCGTCAGGACAATCTGTCTACGCCGCATCCTTCAGCGGTAACATCATGGTCTACAACGCAGAGACCAACCGCTTTCAAAAGAACATCCCCGTCAAGATCCCAATGGCCAAGTTGAGCGGCCTGGCGATTGATCCGTCGGGGCAATATGCTTACACCACCGTCGAAAGCGACAAGGAAACCGTTGCCCTCTCTTTAAAGACCGGCCAAATCGTCGGGAAGGAAACGGGTCTCATGTCTAACCGATGGTTTGTGACACGTCACTAGCATCTTATATCGCAGACTGCGAGCCCCCGAGCGTGAAAGGGGGCTCGCCATCTTTTATCGCCACCATTTTCAATTCGTTGTCTCTCCCGTGGCTTATGGCGATAGTTTCGACTCGCATCGCGTTGGGCGGTGATTGGCATCCACGCTGTGGTCCAAGCTTGATTTGCCCGTCCGAGCTTTAATCCGTAGAGAGTGGCGTTGGTTTTAGCGGGAAGGCTCTCCCAACCCGTCCAGAGAGGATTTTCTTCAATGAAAATATGGGTTTCCCCGGATTCTGGATTCCTATGGCAAGAAAATACAAGGATGAAAATGGAGGAAATGGGAGAATGTGGGCGAACTCAGTAAATAGCAATCAAGAAGGGGGTCGAATATGGTGGGATGGATTCGTAAACTGTCGGCCATTGGAGCGGCGGCCGCCTTAAGCGCCATCGGCGTGGCTGCTGCTAAACCAGTCAGCGCCTCTTCAGGGCCGTCCGTTCATGGAGCGAAGAAACACACTTCGACGCGGTCCTCGAGTCAATTGCCCTACTTTAAGCATGTGTTTGTGATTATGCTGGAAAACCACAGCTATGCGGACACATGGTATGAGCACGACATGCCCTATTTGCAGAGCTTGGCTCGCACCTACGGGCTTCCAACTGAGATGTACGGCATCACCAATCCGACGGTGCCCAACCGGGTTGGGTTGTTAAGCGGTCGTGGCCGCACCATCGGAGACAACGTGAACGAAGGGCAGCTCAACTACACCAACCTGGTCGACCAGTTGGAGCAGCACCATCTTACTTGGGGGGCATATTACCAGCACACGGAAACCTCGACCGCACAACATCCTGTGTACAATTTCAGTGAGAGCACCTTTAATTTGTTCAAGGACATCTATAACAACCCCAGCCGCGAGGCTCATTTGCAGACGTTTCCCGACCTCGCACAGGCGCTTCAGGACAATACGGTGCCCAACTTTGTGTGGGTGGGGCCAAACTTCATCACCAATTCGCATGGAAGCGGCAGCCCCGGACCGTATCAATACACCTATCAAGGTGCCGGACCCGGTGGAAGCGCACCAAATGATACGCGCCTTGAGCAAGGGGCCGACACATTTTTGCAGCGATGGGTTCCGCGTATCATGAACTCCAAGGCGTGGCATTCTGGTCCGTCCGCCATCTTCATTACTGAAGACGAAACCAGTTACGATGCCAGCATGCCGCAAATCGGCGAGTGGGCCTCGGATCTAGGAACAGCAGGAAGCCCGGTGGTCCCATCTGGAACGGTTCTCGGCGGCTATGCGGCCTTTCCGTTTCCGGGAGGCGTCAACGGTGGCGGCCGGATTCCCGCCGTAGTTATTACCAATACCGCCCGCCACGTGGTGTCTAGCCAGCCGTTCAACCAATTCTCCATCTTGAAGACCATTGAAAGCGCATGGCATCTCGGCTATCTGGGACAAGCGGCCAATCCGAAAGTGCACACCATGAGCGTCTTCTTCCATGGCGGCACTAAGGCACAAGGACCAAGCGCAACCCCCTGGTCTACCGGCCCCGGGGCCAAGGCCACGACGGCACATGCGTGGGCCAATTCGCCCTACGAGCCGGCCCTTCCTCCCAAGGACGTCAGCAGCACCGATGCCACGCTTCGGCCGATAGCTGATCCCCATCTCAGTCAGGGAGCCAATGGTCAGGCGGCTAGTGGTCTTGAACTCTTCGTCACCAGCCAGCCGACTTCCATCACCGGAAACCTGACGCTAACCCTCATTGGGTCCCAAGGCGTGACCTTTGCCAAGCGCTCTTCCCCCGTGGGTTCCACTAAAGTGGGTAACGCTGACGAAGATGCGACGCAGTTTGGGCCCAGCGTTGTCAGCGCGCGCACGGTCACACTCCCCATTGCCAACACCGGGACTGTAGCCGAGGAGCTCGACGTGAGCGGTCTGATGCTGGACGTGGGTCCCAATGCCCAGCCGGGTCCTGTACAAGCGACCCTGGCTTCTGGATCTACCACGCTTGGCACAGTGACGCTGGGGACGGTGGGACGGCCGGCTGTTCGGAGCACGCCGAACCTGTTGGCGCCGATTATTCAACCAGACACGGTTCAGGTGCGGTTTACCGCACCCAAAGTGCCGGGTGCCCGCTACGAGGTAGAAATCGAGGGTCAAAATCCCGTCACCGCTGTCGGACCCGATTTGAGCGAGAAGTACGTCGCCTATACCCGCTCCGACAATGTGGTGATTTCAAACGGCGCGGCAGAGCTCACAGCGCTTGCGGGAAAGCAATACTGGGTTCGCGTGCGGCTTGTGAGCGGGCGGAACCATAGGGCCATGGGGAACTGGAGCACCCCCCTACCTTTTACGGCCTTGCGCGGTGCGCTTCCGCCGGGCGTATCCTGATCCTAAAAGCGCCTATCCCATTATCACCGATGCGGGGTCGGCTGACCGGCCCCGCTTTCGTTCGACCGTACCCGAGCAGCCCCCCCCCCCAGTCTCCCATCTCCGGCGATCAGCCCCCCGACCTCCCGTCTTAATACGTTGACCACGAAAGTGCCGCGCCACCACCACCGGCGAGCAAATAGACGCACCCTAGAGAGGATATCCTCCGCCAAATGCGGAATACACCCGTTGGGCATTTTGGCCCAAGCGTTTAACAAATCACACATCGCTATGCGAAATGTCGATCTTAGGAGGGACGCAATGAATAACGATTTGATGTGCCAGCGCTGCAACGTTGCGCTTGAGGACTTGGGTGAATACAATTTTCGAACCGGCGGGGCCACCGGTGTGGGCGGCATGCTGCTGGGCGGATGGAATCAGCTGGCAGAAGGAAAGGTCACCTTCGACCTCAAAATCTGCCCCTCATGCCGTCACGTCGATTTCTATCTCCGTTCGTAGTTTCCTCGGGACCGGGGAGCGCCCCCGGTCCCCTTATAGCGGTCAGGGTCAGGTCCTTGGCCGTCGACGCTTGAAGGTTTGGCCGCTGTTCCCGCTACCGATCGCGGTGGCAGCGGCCACCATTCCGCTAAAAAAGAGCTCAAGCGCAACGTGCCACGTTATCGGTTCCCGTATAAGACCGCCGACAAAGACCGACACTCGGCGGACGCCCAACTGAGCCAAACCCGTGGAGCCTTCGGCCACATGCTGGTCAACAGTTTTACCACATCGCAGCCGCACCCGCCACGGTTTCATAATCGTTCAATGTCAGCATATCTCCTGCCCCAGAATCAGCGTATGTTGACCTTCTTGCGAAAGTCCACGGCTCGTAAGGCGAAATCGCTGCAGCCGAGAATGGGGCGCTCATTTCCCGAAACTTCATCCAATGAAACCCCACGGCGACGGAGGACCAGGGCTGCGTCATAGTCGGTAACAATGGGATGATGGCGCTATTTTGGCAGTAATACTGGCGGAAAATCCCAAAAT
>NZ_JABBVZ010000015.1 GCF_012933365.1 Sulfobacillus harzensis
CCACCACAACCGTACCAACGGGGGGATTTTTTCCTCAACTGTCAAAGTCCGCCGAAATCACATCTCTACAGGACGCTCCGTTCCGGTTTCGTCCGGGAACACAGTCTGTATACGAGACACTGCTCGGGTGAGTTCGGTGGCAGCGGCCACGTAACGCGCCAGCACCAACATGCTGCCTTTTTCAAGCTGCATACGGCCCCGTAAAATAGCTCCAATCGCCTCGATTCGGCCATCCCGCAGATCGCGCCAGGTCTCGGCATCAGCCTTCACAATATAGGGAACAGCGGCCAAATCCTCCGCCGTGGCCGGACGCGCCTCACGGCACTCGCCATGAAACAGATCGACATAGACAGCCCGTTCCGTGTCGATACCGACACGGGCATCAGGCTCCATGAGCAGGACCATGGGCCACTCCCATGTTCGGCCTGCCTTTTTGTATTTGTCGGTGCGATTCAACTCATCTTTCCAAGCCTTAGCCCACTCCAAGGTAAACACCTCATATCCCATCGTCGACCCTCCCTGTGCCTAGGGATTTCGCGACCATCGTCAAACTTTCCTCCCAAGTGCAAATATCTCGAAAAAGAAATATTGGAATCACGAGTTTCCGCCATTAGGACATAAACCAAGCGATTGGAACAGTCGCCAACAGCTTGGGGAGACGGCAAATCCAGCTAATATAAGGAGAATCTTGGCAGCCACCAGTAAAATATCGTTTCATTGGGCATGGCCTCGTCCCACCCAGCAGATCACCCCCTGATGCGATGCTAAATTGTTTCAGGCGGACGTTAGTGGGCGGAAGTCGTGTGAACGAGAGACGGAGGACATTCATCGTGGCGACGCCAAGTCGGTGTTAATGGTTCTCGCGTTCAGCAGCGGTTTGTTGACCGGCTGCCGGGCCGCTCGACCGGGGCTGGACCGGACGCGGTTGAACTTGGAACTGAGCATCCATTGTAAGCAGCGGCAACTCACGGCTCATATGCACCAGATTAACGGGAGTGGGCCCATTTCGAGCCCGCTCCTTTGGTGCAGCTCTTCAGAATCGCGCGATGCACTACGGCACGCTCCTTGGCCCGGCAACGAGTAGGACACTAGCGTTTGGGGATGAGCCGGCGACGGCGCGCGAATTTCCGCCAACGGATCAGGCGGTGCAACAGCCCACGCCACCAGCGGTACACCCGGGAGACATCGTATGGCATTATTTTTTCCCCGGGGGGATGTGCAACATCCGTCCGTCAAGGTCAAACATGAGGCCGACAAGAAAAGCGCCAAAGCTCATTTCCTGAATGCCAAGCGGTGCGGCCAATTTGCAAAGAGAGCGGGGAATCACTTGTCCACCGCTTGGGCCTTGTCTCTATTGGGACTTTCCACATGAGGCAGGTGCCAATGAAAGACAATGGACAGCACGCGCAGTACAAAAGTCCCTGCCAGCACGACATAGACCTGCCAGGCAACGTGGGGGCTCACCCACCGGAGGCCGATGACGGCCCCGGCCAACAGCGCCCAGATGGCGTAGGTGTCAGATCGCAGAATGAGCGGCTTTCGCTGGGCCAACAGATCGCGGATTACACCTCCGCCGGCGCCAGTCATGGCGGCCGCGACCATCACCGTGCCGGCAGACACGTGGATGCGTTCTGCATACAGAGCACCTTCGACCGCAAACGTCGACAACCCGAGGGCGTCGAAGTACACCATGAGCTTCCAACCCCATTTGAGCAAACGACCAGGAACCACCAGGGTGATCCCCAGGGCCGCCAATACCGCGATGAACGCCCCCGTCTGATGCCAGACCGCTGCAACCGGGATTCCAACAATGAGATTGCGCATCATGCCGCCAGCAAACGCCGTAATGAACCCCAACACAAGGATTCCGAAGATATCATAGTCTTCGTCCATGGCCACGATGGCCCCACTGGCAGCAAACGCCACGCTGCCAACAATGCTAAGTACGTTCAAGATCACGAAAGTCACCTCAAAAAAGGCCCGCACGAGTCCTTGGACGGACTCCCGTCATATGGTGGCGTAAGGTCAATAGCAGATTTTACACGCGACAAGGCTTGGCCCGCCCACCGATCGGTATGATGAGGCATACGCGGATACTGCCCGATGAGGTCATCAGCCCGGCGTGCGTTGGCCACGACGCCCGATATCCATCGGTCAGGAGCCCCGCCCCGCACGGGCGCCTTGGGAAGGCGCCTCGTTACCCACCAAGAGACGCCCACGAGTAACAGGATGTCACAGGACGAGGCGCCTCATCTCTACCGAGGGCTCGTCGCGTTCTAGCGGTAGAGGCTTAAAGAGTATTTAGGGGGGCTCAGACCCCATCGCATCAACTTATCCCATCGGTTCTGGATTCTGTGGGCTGGCCTTCCGTGTAAGCGGCAGGCCGCATCCTTTTGGAACTTGCGCAACCAAGAATGATGCTTACGATTCCTGGGCGAGGACGAACTGATTTCCCTCGGAATCGCGAAAGATGGCTTGTTTCCCGCCCCAGTCGGCGGTCGCCAGCGGCTCAACAAATTCGACTCCCCGGGCCTGCATGTCTTCATACACAGCCTCAATGTCGTCGGCCATCAAAGAAATGCCCGTGAATTGACCAACCCGATGCTCGAATCCCGGCGGGGTAAACAGCACCACGTTGGAGCGACCGCCGGGAAACGCCATTTCAATCCACCGCACGGGCCCATATTGTTGGTCGACGACTACCGTGCATCCGAGCTTGCCTTGATACCAGTCCCGTGCCCGGTCCGAATTGGCCACCGGCACGGTCACAAAGCGGATGGACAGCACGCTGATCTCCCCTAAAGCATCTTAAAGGTGGTCACGCTTTCAGTTAGACCACGGGTTAGCATCAAGCGATACAGCAAAAGGTCGGCCCTAAGGGACAAGAGCGGATGACGAAATGTCATGGGGTGATTTCGCTCCACCACGAAATGCCCCATCCAAGAGCAGCCATAGGCAACAACAAGGGCCGAAACGAGATAAATCCAATTCCAGCTGATAACGGCGAGAAGAATGGAGATGAGGGCCGCGCTAGTGCCTACGAAGTGCCAAAGCCGAGTGGCCAATAGCTCATGCTCTTTAAGATAGTCGAGCCAAAACGCGTAAAACGTGTTTGCGTCAGTCACTGAAATCCCCCTCCTCGAAAGAGATATTCGCGAAACGGCAAATTTTTTCCTCCCCCGACCGTTCGACGGCAAACGATAGCCCCATGGCAAGTGTGCGAAACGAGCCAGAAAGCAGTCTTTATCGCATAGACCCATCAGTCCGGCTACTTGGCCAAAACTCCGTCCCGCCCCAATGGCGTCTCCCGCCAATCCACTAAGTCCAACGGCTGTGGGGGTGGCCACCCCGTTAAGGTCATACTGAGGCTGGATACCCAGGTCCGCCACGCCAGGCGAACTGGCCACGGACATCAGTACCATCCCCAGAGCCTTGACCGACAACGCGAGAGTCAAGGCGCCAATCGTGGCGTCGAACCACCCAAGGCGGCCGCATTGGCATGAAGATCAGGGCGAATCCGTATCAGCGAAAACACATTAGTGGGTCCAAATGCGACATGGCTGAAGGCTCCGATGGCAATCGCCAGCATCCACCCTGGCTGACGCGAAAGCCATTTCCAAGCCTCGTTTAAATCGGACCCGAAGGGATGATCTCGTCACGACGTGTCGTCCACCCGCCCTCGGGCGGGACAATGCAGGCCAAAAAGACCAACGAGGCCAGAAATGCAAGCACGTGATCATCATGGCGGGCGCAGCGCCGATGAAGGCAATCATCACCCCCAAAGGCTTGACCCCACCAATCGGGCAGTTTGCCGGGAGCTATAAAAGACACCATTGGCCCGAACCAAATCTTCGGACGGAACCATGTTGGCGAACACGCCCGTGCGCGATGCCCCGTAGAGCACGTTAACCTTTCCATCCGCCTCGCCCCTACCCACATAACAGGGAGCGGTGCCATGTGAAGAGACATAAGTGCCGCAACGCTGCCGGCCACCGGAGCGGACACCCGTGAGCTCCCATCATCAGCGTGCGGCGATTCACCCGATCTGCCCATCCTAGCGTGCCGTAGCTGAATCTGCCATGATGTGAAAGGAGAGGGGGAAATGGTGAAATGAGACTAGCCCTGAATGGCAGCCAGTCACTGTGGTATGACCTTCACGGAAATGGTGAAGCCGTCATTTTGTTACACTCGGCGTTAGGCGATCACCGGCAGTGGGATCCCCAAATGGAAGCGCTGACGCGGCACTTTCGCGTGGTCCGCTTTGACGCCAGAGGATACGGTCAAAGCGCGGACCCGGAAGAAGCGATTGATCCGACCGACGATCTCATCACGCTCATGAATGAACTGGGCCTTAAGAAAGCCCATCTTGTGGGATCATCCATGGGAGGCACGACCGCGCTACATGCTGCCCTCGTCCACCCCGATCGGGTCGATCGTCTCGTGCTGTTGGGATCGGGTATTTTGGGATTCGAGCCGGAAAACCTGGCCTCGGATGTTCCTGAAACCATTGAGCAAGCCTATGTCAGCGCCCTAGAGTCCCGGGATATTGAGGCGCTCATTGCCGTGGCGGAGCAAATCTGGCTTCAAGGGATTCATGGGCGGCCGGAATCGGTTCCCGAAAAAGCTCGCGCCCTCTTCGAGACCATGAATCAGGAAAGGCTGAGACTTCACCCACCGGATGGACCCGAATATCGGCCCGGCAATGACGTAGACCAGCTAAATCGGCTCGCCGCCCCGCTTTTGATCGTCATCGGAGAATGGGACACCGCTTATTGCCGCCAAGCAGCCGCCACTCTGGCCGAACGAGTTTCGCATCAGATCGTACGATTGCCTGAAACAGCGCACTTTCCCAATCTCACCCAGGCGGAAACCGTTAATCGCCTTTTGCTGGAATTTCTTTCGGGACAAGGAGTTTAAACAAATACGACCAGCTTCATCATGACGAAGCTGGTAAGCGAGGCAAGAAACATCGCCAGCACTTTGGCGATGTTGTTGGCCAGAACATGATTTACAGCGTGCGTTTCCGCAATCCAGGGGGCGATAAAGCCCAGAATGATGTCGTTGACCACCACATTGATCAAGGATTGGATTAAAAAGAGCACCCGCTGCCGCATAGCTCCGGGCCCGCGCCGCCTATGCTGTTGGCGAAACGTCCATCGGCTATTCCAGATGTAGCTGTTGAGGATGGCGGCCCCCACCGCCAAGGTGTTGTAGAATACCAGCCGCTTCACATTATGGGTGGGGGCGACAAAATACAATCCGTTAAAGACGCCCAAATCGATGATGGCGTTGCCGAAACCCACAAACACAAACTTCAGGAGTTGCCATAGCCGCTTCATGCGGTGCTGCCCCGTTGCGCCCCCAACAACTCCTCATACCATCCGACCAATTCTTCCGTCGGCACCCGCCATCCCCAGCGCTCTGCCTCATGACGCGCCCGCCGGGACAATTCCTCCCGCCGTGCGGAGTGCATGAGCTCGTTGACCCGTTGGCCGATGGTCTCAGGGCGATCCACGTGAAACAAGAGACCGGCACCGCTCTGATCAGTCAACTCATGCGTGGGTGAGCTTTCCGCCGCAATGATGGGCAATCCGGATGCCATGGCTTCCAGGAGCACGAGTCCCAACGTGTCCGTAGTCGAAGGAAAGACAAACACATCAGCCGACGCGTAAGCCGTGGCCAATTCTTCGCCGTGTAACGTGCCGACAAAGGTCGTGGGCGTTCCCTGGAACAAATTTTCCAGGCTTGGCCGAGCCGGACCGTCGCCAACAAACGCCAGGTGTAGATCCGGGTTGGCGCCAAACAACGCGGTCAACCGGTCGAGGCCTTTTTCGGCCGCTACGCGCCCAACGGACAAGGCAATCATCCGCTCCGGGTGGCCCCCGGTAAGACGACGACGCATAGCCTCTGAGCGTTTGGCGGGATGATACAAGTCCAAGTCTACGCCTCGAGCCCACACCCGCACATTGCGAATCCCTTCCTGCACCAGTTCACGACGGACCGTTTCAGACGTCGCTAGGTTTAGATCGGCCCGATTGTGCAGGGCGCGCAGACACGCCCAAATGGCAGGCTTGGTGAACCCGAGGTGATAGAATTCGGCGTATTGCGCAATGTTGGTATGATACGACGCAACCAGAGGGCGCCCCTGGGACACCGCCGAAAAAACGCCGCCCCAGCCAATCACGAAAGGGTTCACCGCGTGCACAATGTCGGGGTCGAATTCCCGGATGTAATGCCCGATCCGAGGCAAGGGCATTCCCCATGGCTTGCCGCCATAAATAAAGCCCACGCTGACATTGGGCACGTCGCGCACCGGAATGCCCTCAAATACGGGATCGCCACCTCGCGGAGCGATCACCAACAGCTCGTGGCCCATCTTCTTGAGTTCCCGCAACGTCGCCGTAAGACGAGTCACAACGCCGTCCGTTGACGGCCACCAGGTTTCCGTAACAAAGGCAATTCTCATCGTTGACAGCCTGTCCTCCATACGTGCAACCATCTGATCAAACGTAGACCAGGTATTAAAAACCAGCCTAGTATAACATAGCTTTCCGGTGTCTCTCCACTCCGTATAATATCACCAGATGCTCTCGGAAATTTTTCCATAGATTGGAACGGCCTTTCCTCTGGAAGCAGAATGTGTCAAAATGGTAGGACGAAAAAGATGGAGGAGGCGAAGCAAAATGGACGATCGAACTTGGGATCGGGTTAGCGGTCTATTGATAGGAGCGGCGGTAGGTTTCCTCGCTGGCATTCTGTTGGCACCCTCGTCTGGCACCGAAACGCGTGAAACGTTGAAGAAAAAGACCCAGGGCACGCTGGATCAGGTCACGGGAAGCGTACGCGATATTCGCGAGAACCTGACGAAAAAAGGACAGGACTTGTGGCGTCGGGGTATGACGGAAATTTCCCTGGACGATGACGACGCGCTGCCGAATAACGACGAAGGTCACGGCGCATGAGTCCAGCAACCGCTCTCACCATCATCGCCATCGCTATGGCGGTGCTGGCGGTCATTGCGATCTTGGCGGTCATCTTCCTTTTGCGCCTGGTCATTCACCTGATTGCCTTCGAGCAAACTTTAGGTGATGAGCTGGCGGAGCTGAGGAGCTTGGTGTCCAATTTGCGTGAGACAACCGAGCGCGTCAGCCATACCGTCCATGATGTGCAAATCGCCGCCCGCCGTGTTGGCGGAGCGGTGGGAGCGATTGCCTCGTTGTTCATGGGGCGGAATACCCGAGCAACGCGCCTCAAGTCTCGCCCCTGGTGGGTTACCGGCGCTGCCTTGGGATGGACGCTGATTAAGCGACGCCGACAAAAGAAGGCGAAACAGCCCAAGTCGACTGTGCCCGCCCCCAAAGACACCTCTCTCCCCTTATAACGAACCGTACGAGACGAGAAGCCGGCTGCCCAGATGCGGTCGGCTTCTCTGATATTGATATTAGGCGAATTGGAACACCGTGTTGGCCATCACATTCCACATCCAGCTCTCGTGCAAAATCTCGATGGAATCGGGTGTTCCGGCCGCCCCCATGGCATAAAAAAGGGGTGCGAAATGTTCCTGACCGTTTTGCGGAACAGCCAGCCGAGCATGAGGTGCCTGGTGTTCATAGTCAAACAATGCCTCCAGATCCCACTGAGACAACTTGTCATCCAGCCATCGCTGAAAAGCTTTCACCGCCGCCTGCAATTCCCGGCTATGACCCATCCCGAGAATCTGGAAATTATGGACGGTCACGCCACTGCCGATAATCAAGATATCGTGGTCACGAAGCGGGGCCAGCGCCTGGCCAATGGCAAATTGCTCGCGCGGCGAAAGTCGGGCATTTACCGACATCGCCACCACCGGAACACTGGCCTCGGGAAACAGTCGCTTTAAGAGCGTCCATGCCCCGTGATCCAACCCCCGAGAACGGTCTCGTTCCGCGGCAATATTGGCTTGGGCTAAGAGATTCTGTATCTCCTCAGCCAATGCCGGATCGCCTGGGGCAGGATAGACAACCCGGTAGAGTTCATCCGGAAAACCGCCAAAATCGTAAATCGTAGTGTATTGGGAGACGGCACTCACCTGTTGAACCGGACTCTCCCAGTGGGCAGAAAAGATCACCACCGCCCGAGGGTGTTCCAAACGGCGTCCCAATTGATCCAAGAATTCGCCATATGGGCTTTCTTCAATCGCAATCATGGGCGAGCCGTGAGCGATGAATAACGATGGTCGCATCCGTTTCCCCTCTTTTATTTGTTAGCGCTACTTGTTAGCGCTCTAAGTACTGCCTGACCGCATCCTGATGAGTGCTAAAAGCCAGGCTGGGGAGCCGATCAAGGTCAAACCACATTGCCTCCAGCGCATCGCTTCCTGCTTGAAGTTCCCCATTGACGCGGTGCGCGACGAAAAATGTGATGATGGTTTCAAAGCTAGGGGTTGACCAGGTCCCAATCTCCCCATCTAGCGCAATCGTGAGCGCCGTTTCCTCCTGTGCCTCGCGGATCATGGCCTGCTCAATTGATTCTCCCGCTTCAATGCCACCGCCGGGAAGCGTCCATTGACCTTCTTCCGGAGGATAACGACGCCGAACCAGCGCCACCCGACCTTGATGGGACGACTCGCGAATTATTGCCGCGACAGCCGGCAATGGGCGTTCCCAATACACAAATCCACACTGAGGACAGTAACGGCGTGTTTTTCCGTCCCAGGCATGATTGGTGAGATCCCCACGGCACAGCGGGCAATACTTCCAAGCCCGGGGTGGCGCATGGCGCCATTGCACAAAGGCGTTTTCATCCGTGTCGGCCATTTGTCTCGCCTCCGTGCCCTAAGCATACCGCATCGCCAAGGACCCGGTTCAGCTTTCTTGCCAGATTTGACAAATGGCGCCGGTGCGCTTAATTCGCAGGGACAGCGTTTCAAGCACCCGGAAGATATGGTTCATGCGTGTTGACTCCACGAAGGCCACATTCAAGTCCAATCCCACCGCCAAATCCATATTCTCGGCGCCTGGGGCCAAGACCAGCACCGTGTCATCGGGAACCAGGGGTGACTGAAAGACCCCTCCCTGTACTAAACGTTCAATCTGCTCGACCTCCAGAACCCCGCTGTTGCCGAAGAGGCGGTTCCAGGCGGCATAGACCGTCACCCCGGCTACCACCGAAAATGGCGGCATGAAGCCGGCGGATGTCAGATGACTCACGGCCCGAACCACGTCTTGAAACCCCTGACCGGGCTCGTCCCAGCCCTGGCTGGGCAACACATGCCGACCTTCCACGGTCAACAACCCATCCAGCTTCTGATCCGGCAATCCGTGAAAAATGACATGGTCCTCCGCCAGAGCCACAAAGCTGGCGGCCGCTTCCGCCTTAGACCAATCCAACTGGCTGCCGGTCGACCGGGCTTGCTCAAGGTCTCGCCAATCCAATACAAAATCCTTGGAAAGAACCGGTACGCGTTGGTATAGACGGGACTCCGGGACTTCATCCTCGGCTTCACCCTGCATCGTAACCTGTGCCAAGTCCCACGATGGGGTCCGATCCACCTGGATAACCTGAATGCCCACTCCCACGGGCCCGAACAACGGCAAAAAGCGACGCCCTACCAGTTGCCGGCGGGCGACCCGCGTGACGGCCTCTGTCACTTCGGCCCATTCCTTCTCATTGATTGGGGCTTCTCCCCGATTAAGCACATCCACTACCGAAGACCTCCCTTCGCCGTCGACCCGACCGTCCATCCGGTATCCGGCGCGCTAACAAGCTGGTATTCCTCGTGAGCAATGAGCCGATCGATCAGTGGCACCAGGCTTTTCATCTCCGACTCCGCCCAACCGCGAAGATCGCGATATAGGCTAAGCTCATCCTCGCGGTCGGCCTCTTTGAGGCTGAATCGGGGCCGCCCGCCTAAGTCCGCCATGGTCTCCGCCACCAGGCTCAAGTGCTTCATCTCATCGATGGCCCGATCCTCAGCATTGAGTCCCACATGCCGTAGGTGCGTCGTAAGAAAGCTATCCAACAGATGCCGCAGTATTTCTTGATATTCTTTAGCCACCAGAATTTGAAAACGCTCGGCACGTTCCCCAGTCAACGCGTCTTCCCCACTGGCCTCACAATCGGCATCCTTCCAGGTCTCCCTAAGATGAATAAATTGACGGCGATGGTCGCGCTCGTCCACGACAATCCGCCCAATTAAGCCTTGCACCCGCTCATCCGCAATGACCCGTTGATGGGCGAGATACTGGGAAATCGCCTCTTCCTCAGCATCAATATCGTAATTGAGCGCCTCCAACCCGCTGAACGCTGTGAGCGTCTCTCGCGGTGTCATGTCCGGAACCCCGCCTAAGGCAACAATCGTGTGCGCGAGCCATTTGAAATGACGCATCTCATCCCGAGAAATCGCCTCTATCACCGGCCCAAATTGGCGCACCACCGTCCAGGCGTGAGTCAGATAATGCACGATCGCTTGGTGTTAGCCCATCAAGTCGGCATTTAACAAATGAACTTGCTCTTGGCGGTCATAGACCATACCGATGGATGCCCCCTTTAGACGACGCTAGTATGCCGAAAGGAGACGGGGAAAATTACCTGGGTCAGGATGTGGGTTCGTCTTCGATACGCGCCTTCAATTGCGTGAGTTCCCGGCCCATGTTTTGCATCTCCGTTTCGGCCATGGTCAAGAATTTCTCCAATTCCTGATGGCGTTCCTGATCAATCTCCATCAGGTGACGAACCTCATTATATAAATCGAGCGTTCGGTCCAATTCTTGTCGAAGTCCGTGCATGCGCTCTTCCATCGCCTGCCGTTCGCGCTGTTCACGCACCGGTCCAATCAGGGGCTGTACCAATTGCATCACAATGGGGTCATCCGAAGAAAGACGAATCTCAATATCGGCGCGGATAGCACGGGCAGCCTGTATCCAAGCCACGGGATCCGGAACCGGGACCCCACGAATAAACCCCTGCCAGGGTGAAATGGGGAGTTCAATGCGACGATGGGCGGAGATACTCATGCCGAGTTCCGCATCGGTACGCAAACTATCTACAAAGCGCACCCGGGTGGGATCCGCCATGAGATAGCCCAAAACCATCTGCAAGATGGGCACCTGGCCCGTCAACCGGCCAAGATAGATAAGCAGTTTATCGGTCTCTTCACGCATAGTCCAACCATACCGCTGGCGATGTCCCATTGCAACGGGAACTCCCTGGCGCCTGGCAATTTTTCTCGCCCGCGCCGCGGATTTCCATGCGCAGGACCACAAAATTGTACTAAGATGATGGGTACCAACCCTTCAGTCTTGGTGATTCAGCATAATTTTATGCGGGACACTTGGGAAGGGTCGGCTTTAACGGAAATGGTTGGGCATAATATGGGTAATCCAGGGCGCGGAAATCTTTTTCCAAGCGCCTTACGGAAGGAAATCGGGGTTAAAGAGCGAATAATATGATACGGCTGACAACTGCTCACATCCACAGTGGTTGTTCCATATACTGGAGGTAACAACCGAGCCGTATTGCACGTTACTCGGAGAAAGGAGCGGACGGCCATGAAGACACTCACTGAAGGGGAAATTCGCGCACTAATCCACCTCTTGGGAGACGATGATATCAAGACCGCCCAAATTGCGCGAAAGACGCTAATTGAGGCCCGGAGCCAGGCCGAACCGTTTTTGGAAGAAGCACGAACCTCTCCTGATCCGCACGTGCGCACCCGAGTATATAGCATATTGGAACGACTGCGCCTTGACGAGTTGGGCCGCCGCTTTTCCCGGTTCTGCGAAATGCCTTCGGCGTGGATTGACTTGGAAGAAGGCGCCTTTCTCATTGCTGAGGCGGGCTATCCGAGCCTTAACCGTGCTCATTACCGTACCATGTTGGATGACATGGCCGCCGATTTCCGACGCCGCACTGATCGCAGCACCATGGGTCGGGGCCGCGAACTGATCGAAGCCTTCAACCAGTACTTCTTTGAGGATCTGGGCTTTGCCGGAAATCAGGACGGGTACTATGACCCGGACAACAGCTACATTAACCAGGTCTTGGACCGGCGCTTGGGCATTCCCATCAGTCTGTCCGCGGTCTATCTCCTGATTGCGCGGCGGTTGCGCATCCCTGTGGTCGGAATTGGCATGCCGGGCCACTTCCTTCTTCAATACAACGATAGCCTGTTTATCGATCCCTTCCATAAGGGACGGCTGTTAAACCGGGGCGAATGCGTTCAGTTCCTCATGAACAATGGGTTCGGATTTCATCCAGCCTATTTAAGCCCAACGCCCACCCGCTTCATGTTGGTGCGCATGCTCACCAATCTCATCCAAATTTACAGTACCCAAGATCCGGATCGCGCCGATTCCCTCACAGGATTCCGCGACATGCTGACCCACTCGTATGCCAAAGTCTGACGACCCATCGCAAAGAACCCCGTCGTCGGCGGTTTTGCAAGGAGCGCTGGCGGTCGGGGTTCTCTCTGTGTCTTCCGCTGCCGTGTTGATTCGGTTGGCCCATACCGCTCCGGCGGCCATTGCCTTTTGGCGCCTAGTGCTGGCGCTGGTTTTGCTCTCCCCCGGAATTTGGAGCCAAAGACGCCGCGTGCGCGAGGTGTCAGCCCAAACCGGCCCGATCGCGCTCTCGGGCATCTTTTTGGCCCTCCACTTCCTGTTCTGGATTAAGTCCCTTAGCCTTATCCCAGTGGCCGCATCCACGGCCTTGGTGTCGTGCCACCCTATTTTCGTCGCGACGTACGAACGTTTGGTCAAAAAGCGGCGACTGGCACCGGCCACACTCGCAGGCGGGACGATTATCTTAGGAGGGCTGGCCCTGGTCACGGGCAGCGCCCACTTTCATGTACAAAGTCTGATCGGCATGGCGGAGGCGTTGTTGGGCGCCCTCTTTGCGGCTGGATATCTCATCATCGGTCAACAGGTGCGAAAAACGTTGGACACAACCTTATATGCGCCTGCCGTGTATCTGGCAGCGGCCATGCTTCTGGGCACCTTTCAACTTACGAAGGCGCACACGTTAGGGCCCATCACCCTTCGCATCGGCATCATCTATGGTTTGCTAGCCCTACTTCCTACGCTCGGTGGACATACTTTGTTCAACTGGATCCTAAAGTACCTTCCCGCCACCACCGTGTCGCTTGCCTTTTTAGGGGAAATTGCCGGTTCCGCCATTTTGGCTTGGCTTATCCTTGGACAGGCCCCCAGTAGTTGGGCCCTCGCGGGGATCCTGGCCATCTCCGGAGGGCTCGTCATTGTCGTCTTGGGCCTTACGCCAACCCCAGGTGCGACAAGACCGCTTCCACCGGACCCCACGGGGTACCCGGAGGAAGGGTAGCCTCTTCCTCGGCCGTTGGCTTCTGGTCGCGAACCCAATATGCGGCCATTCCCGCCGACCGGGCAGGAATAATGTCCTCCACCAAG
Organism: Sulfobacillus harzensis; assembly: GCF_012933365.1. Taxonomy (GTDB): domain Bacteria; phylum Bacillota; class Sulfobacillia; order Sulfobacillales; family Sulfobacillaceae; genus Sulfobacillus_B; species Sulfobacillus_B harzensis. The sequence continues at coordinate 13,404 of NZ_JABBVZ010000015.1, forward strand.
TCGTTGCCCACCATCAGCCATGCCTGTGGTGGAACGCCTAACGCGTCGGCTGCTTCTTCATAATATCCGGGTTGCGGCTTGGTGGCGTGCACCACCTCAAATGCCGTGCGCCAATCAAAAGGGAATCCTTCCAATCCGGCCCAGCGGAGGCGCTCATCGATGGCCGCCTTGGGAAACAGCGCGCTGGTCAACAACGCCACCTGATACCCCGCCGCCTTTAACTGCGACAGCATCCCCATAGCCCCATATACAGGGCGCGCCAAGGAGCGAAGCCGGGGGAAAATCTCCTCATAAAAGGCTGTTAACGGACCCTCAATTTGGTTTCGCGTGAGAGAGGCGCGCTCCGAGAACTGCCGAAAGAAAAAGTCCTGCAAGGACTCCTCATCGCGCATCTTCGCCATCATCTGGTTCGTCACCTCGAGAAAATGGCCTGAAAGCGGTTCAGACAACGCGAGCGCAGCCCGAAGGGTCTCATCGAGCAATCTCACATATTCGGGAACAAATGTGGGATCAAGCCGAATCAAGGTGTCGTCCAAGTCAAACGCCACCACGCGGATGTCATGGTTCATGCTTCACCTCGGTAGTCACATCATCGAGCCTCTAATTAGTGTACCATTGAGTCTAGAAGCATACATCGAGGAGGCGGCTTTGTGCTACCCATCGACGGTCTGGTCTTGGCGGGAGGCATGTCACGGCGAATGCAGCAGCCAAAAGAAAAACTATGCCTTCCCAACAACACCACACTTTTAGAGAATGCCGCCCGCGTCCTCGAGAAGACCGTGGCGGGCACGGTGTGGGTTTCCCGTCCGTATGGCGCTGAGACGGCTAATCCTTGTCACGTGCCTGACCGCGTGCCTCAAAAAGGGCCGTTGGCCGGTCTTCGAGAGGGATTGGCGCGCACGGAAAAAGAAGCATTGGCCGTATTAGCTGTGGACTTGCCTAAGGTTCCGCCAGAACTTTTTCGCCAGTTGTGGCGGGCCTGGCAGGAGCACCCGGACGCGGACCTTGTGTACCCCGTTGCCCAATCTGTTGCTCAACCGCTCGCGGCGATTTGGCATCGCCGGGCTCTTCCGGTCATCGCCCAGGCCTTGGCGCTGAATCGGGTACCACGGCTCATGGAGGTGGTGGCTCGACTGAGTTCGCATACGGTGGCCGTCGATCCTGATTGGCTCGTCAATGTCAACACCCCCAAGGACCTCAACGATTTTCTCCTGGGGTGGAAACAATGAGGGTTCTTCATTTTGCGGGACCATCAGGCGTAGGCAAAACACGACTCATCGAAGCCCTGCTGGTTCGCCTGCCCGGGACCTTGGTGGTGAAATGGAGTCACCACCCGCTCCCCCCTGATGAGCCAGAGCGGGATACCACGCGGTTTCAACGCCACGGAGTCGGAACCTGGTTTGTCACTCCGACCGGCATCGTGGAGCGCCGGGTGCTGGGCCCCGAAGAACGCGCCGCTCTCTATACACGCCTTGCCCGGGAAGCCGGCACGATGGAACTCGTGCTCATCGAGGGCGATAAGTGGGCACCCTATCCGAAAATCTGGCTGGGTAATGCACCACCGCCCACTATGCAACTGGCTCTGGTTATTGGACCGGACAAACCGCGAGGGGCACATCTTCCCTGGATTCCCATGCCGCTCCCGTTGGAGGCGGAATCGGTCAACATGCTGGCCGAGCGAATCAGCCATCGTTGGCGTGAATACAGTTACGAACTTAGTCAGGAGGGGAACTCATGAGCTACATCAGCGTGGACGAAGCGCGGGCCCTGTTGTTAGCCCGGATCTCGACAGCGCTTCGCAGGACAGACACCCCCCTCAACGAAGCTTTGGGACGGGTACTGGCGGACGACATACAGGCACCCTCCGATTGGCCGCCCTTTTCACGGGCCGCCATGGATGGCTACGCCTTTCGTTCGGCAAATACCCCCGGCACCTTTCAAGTCGTGGGAACGCTCTACGCGGGGGCAGTCTGGACCAAGCCGTTGATGCCCGGGGAGGCGCTCCGCATCATGACCGGCGCACCGATTCCCGAAGGGGCGGACACGGTGTTGGAGCAAGAACGGGTTACCGAAGGTCCCGTCATCGCCGTGTTAAATCAGGTGCGCCCCGGACGCAACATCATGGTCAGAGGCCACGAATACCGTCTTGGCGATCCCGTTATTCCTGCGGGTACACGGCTTGGCCCGTTGGACGTGGGCCAATTGGCCGCCCTGGGCATCGACCGGGTACCGACCGTGCTGCCCCCTCGCGTCACGGTCCTCTCCACCGGCGACGAGGTGGCATCGACTACTGTTCGACCCTTAAAGCCCGGGCAAATTTATGACGCGAACGGAGCGCTGTTAGCCGCGTTATATGCGGAAACCTTCGGCTGTCGCGTTCGTCGTCTCCATGTGCCTGATCAAAAGCGGCGCTTGATTGCGGCCTTGGAAAAGGTGGCACCCGCCTCCGACCTCATTATCACGACGGGCGGCGTATCGGTGGGCGCCCATGACTACATTCCCACACTAATGGAGGATCGCTACCAACGGCTCTTTTGGCGGGTGGACATGCACCCTGGAAAAGCCGCCGCCGCCGCTCTGGTGCATGACGGAACAATTTGGCTGGGACTCAGCGGCAATCCGGGCGCCATGTTGACGGAATGGTATCTCCTGGTAGCCCCAATTACGGCCCAAATCGCCGGATGGTCCTGGCCTGAAAGGCGGGTGCGGGGAAGGTTGGCCCGCCCTTATTCCAAGCCAACACGCGAGACTCGGTACTTGAAAGCCCATTTTCGTCGTGATCCCGAGGGGCTTTGGTTCGATTTGATAGACAACCAGTCCTCGGATGCCATTCGCTCCTTTCGGGACGCCGACGGGCTGGTCATCGTCCCGCACGAAAGCCCAGCCTTGCCAGCCGAGACCGAACTAGAGGCCCTGGTACTACCGTTTCACCGCAGCCGTCCAAGCGTCTTGGTCGAAACCGATTAAAATTTGGCCGCCTTCCACGAGAATCGGGCGCTTGATTAGGCGAGGCTCTTCTGCCATAAAGGCGATCCAGTCTTCAGGACTTGCCGCCCGATCTCGATACTCTTTGTACTTAGGGCTCTTTTTTGACAGCAGTAGCTCCACACCACCAGCCAATTCCGCCAAGAATCGAATTTCGTCGGTCGACAACGGCTCCCCAATCAAATCGCGGAATTCATCGATTCCACGTTGTTGCGCAAGCCACGCTTGCGCTCGATTGGATGTCGTTCAGCGCTTATATCCATAAAATGTCACGACAACACGCGCCCCCCTTGCTTGCGATTGCATTGTTGGCAGGTTCCGTAAAATTTTAATTCATGGTCCACCACCTGGAACCCGCGCTCGCGGGCCAGGCGATCCTCCATGTCGTCGAGCAAATCCTCTTGAAACTCCTCAACCCGCCCGCACCGCAGGCACACCAGGTGATGATGGCGATGCACGTTGGTCGTATGCCGATTGATTTCATATCGGGCGCGACCGTCGTTGAAATGAATTCGCTGCAAAATCTCAAGCTGTGTAAATAGTTCAAGGGCCCGATAGACGGTCGCCATGCCAATGTCGCGGAAATCCCGTTTCACCAATTGATGAACCTCTTCCGCTGACAAATGCTGACCGGGACGTTCTAAGAAAATCTTAATAATCCGTTCGCGTTGCGGCGTCAGGCGCCGGCGGCCTTCTTCCAACCGCCGGTACACGGAGGATAATTGCGCCATGTTCACCCACCTTTTGGTAGGCCCAGTTTACCATCCTCGATGGGGACAAACAATGAGCGGCCTCCGAAGAGGCCGCCCAATTACGCATGAATTGCCCGATACAAAACTTCTGCACCAATCGGCAATGCGCGCTCGTTAATGAGAAAATGCGGAGAATGATGGGGAGGCGATTCGCCTTGATCTTGTCCAGCCCCGACGAAGAGAAAGGCGCCCGGACGGTGCTGAAGATAATAGGCAAAGTCTTCGCCGCCCATGTCCGGCTCCGGTTCAATCACCTCGACCACCCCGCGTAGCTTCTCCGCCCAGGCGCCGGCCTGCCGTTCGTGGTTTATCACCGCTGGATAGCCTTTGACGTACTCGACTTCTGCCGATGCGTCATATAGGGCGGCCGTGCGTTCGGCCATGCGTCTAATCTCCGCGATCACCTGCTCTTGAACACTCCGCGAGAAGGTCCTCACTGTGCCCGTCACTTGAGCGCTCTCAGCAATAATGTTGAAGGTATGCCCTCCCTGAATCGTTCCGCAGGTGACCACTACGGGTTCAAACGGCCTTACCCGTCGGGACACAATGGTCTGCAAATTCACCACGATTTGAGACGCAATCAACACCGCATCCTTGGTTTGCTGAGGCGCGGATCCATGCCCGCCTAGTCCCTTGACGCGAATCGTGAACAGATCGGCATTGGCCATCATCGGTCCGCTTCTCAACTCAACCGTCCCCACCGGGGCGCTGGCCCAAAGATGCAACCCGTAGATCTCATCAATGCCCTCTAGTGCCCCTCCTTCAATCATCGGAAGCGCCCCGCCCGGGGGCAACTCTTCAGCCGGCTGAAATAAAATCCTCACGGTCCCGTCAAAACGACGCTCCTCGACCAGACGTTCAGCCAAGGCCAACACAATCGCCATGTGGCCGTCATGCCCGCAGGCATGCATGACGCCGGGGTGTTCACTAGAAAAAGAAAGTTCTGTCTCTTCCGGCAGAGGTAGCCCGTCCATGTCCGCTCGGATGGCAATTGCGGGACCCGGGCCACGGCCAACAATATCGGCGATGAGGCCGGTCGAGCCCATCGGCTTCGGTTCTAGCCCCAATCGCGTCAACCTCTCCATGAGATAGGCTTGGGTCTTATGTTCTTGGAACCCTAGTTCCGGGATGCGGTGCAAATCTCGGCGATAACGAACCACATTCTCGTCCCAACTCATCGCGGTACCCCCCCTCTAAATGATGCGGTGCCCCAGTGCCGAGGCAATGAGGTTCGCGGCCAACTCTCCGGTACGGTTATGCTCATCCAAGATGGGGTTGACCTCGACCATTTCCAACGACGTAAGGATGTCGGCTTCGGCCAGCAATTCCAACGCCAGATGCGCCTCACGATCGGTCAGTCCCCCACTGTACGGTGTGCCCGAACCCGGTGCATAAAGAGGATCAAGCGCATCGATGTCAAAACTGAGATGCACCCCGTCCGTGCCTTGGCTAACGATGTCCATAGCCCGGGCCATGACCTCGCGCATGCCATAGCGATCCACCTCGTGCATGGAAAACACGGTGGCCTGACTAGCCCGGAGCGTAGCGGCCTCGTCGGAGTCAAGTGTGCGCACGCCCACGTAAACAATTTTGGCTTCATCCAAGAAGTGGCCCTTGAACGGAATGGCGAGGTCGGTTTGGCTCCGCCCCGCGGCAACCGCGACTGGCATCCCATGAATATTGCCGGACGGGGAAGAATTTTCGGTGTTAAAGTCGCCATGGGCATCGAACCACAACAATCCGATCTTGGGTCGAGCGCGCAACAGCCCGGCAATCGTCCCCATGGCAATGGAGTGGTCGCCCCCCAACACCACGGGAAATTGACCCTCATTGACCACTTTTTCCACGGTTCGGGCAAGAACTCGGTTCACCTTGACGATTTCGTCCAAATACTTCAAACGGGGATTTTTGGGCACGCGGCTCTCAGGCACGGGCACCGCCAAGTTGCCGAGGTCGTTGACCTGATGACCAGCCTGCCGCAACTTTTCATGCAATCCCGCATAGCGGATAGCGCTGGGGCCCATGTCCACCCCACGCCGGTCGGCACCGTAGTCCAAGGGGACGCCGATAATGCTGATGGTCTTTGGTGTCATAACGCGCTCCTTTCTATACTGACACCATTATAACCCGAGCGCCCCGTCCTTCTCTAACGCTTCAGGAGGTCCACCGGCGGGGGAGCCTCCAACAGTTCAGCCGGCCATCGACCCTTCACCAGCCAACGCTCGGTGCCGATAAAAATGGCCCAGGTCAGTTCCTTCTGATATTGCGGGGTGGTCAACAGCTTTTCTTCCACGGGGTTTGTGACGTAGCCTACCTCCACATTGATGGCAGGCATCCGCGCGTGGCGCAGCACATACTGATTGATACGCTTGACCCCGCGGCGACTTTTGGTAAAATAGCGCAATTCCTCCTGCACGTCGCTCGCCAGATGGTAACTGGCCGCGCCGTCCCAATAAAAGGTCTGGGGATTGCGCCACACCGTAGACCCTGAGTTGCAATGAATATCAATCAATACATCGCCGTTTTGTTGATTAATCCAGGTAAGTCGATCCTGGACCCGATACTTTTTGTTCGGGGGGATTTCGCTGGGTTTGGACCACGTCATCAACACCCGCGCCCCCGCCATTTGAAACCACTTGCGAAGCTGCAAGCCAATGGCGAGATTAATGGCCGCTTCTTGGGTTCTCCGACCCAACGCCCCGGGATCATATCCGCCGTGGCCGGGATCGATGATGACGGTACGGCCCTCCAACAAATCGCCCACCAGCGGCGGCAAGATCCGGTTCGCTGGCTCTGGCGGCGCGGACGCAGCTCGTCCGGTCAACACAAAGGACCCGGTCATTACCAAAGCGGCGCCCACACCCAAGACACGGCTCCGCCATGCACCCTTTGCCCCCATGCGGATCCTCCTTAACATGTCCCTTGTTAAGGGGTATTCGGAGGCTTTTCCATTCAGACCTCGGACTCCGGAATCTCCCGCGATGACGCCCACGTTTCCGCAAGGGCCCAGAGGGTCTCCGGGTTGTTGTCTTTCGGGTTCTTTGCCACGTGTACAGCGAGCCCTTCCAACAGCTTACCGACCTGGGTACCTGTCAGCGACCAGCGCTCTTTGAGGTCGTGAGCGCCGATTGCAAGCTCAAGCGGCTCGATGTCCAGCGACGGAGCCCCAAAAGCCCATGCTAAGTGTCGGAAAATCCAACGTTCCCGCCCACGCGGATTCCGCGCCGCTTCTACCCACGATTGAAGATCGGGCGCAGTTCGCCCCGCCAACATCAGCGCACGACGCCATTCGCGAGGAAGCGGCCATCGGTCCGCCCACTGGGTCAAATGCTGCAGGCCGAGCCCGCGACAAACGCTATAAACGGCAATGCGTGCCACGGGATGATCCGGCACCCGTAGCGGAACCCGAACCATCTCCTGTGGCATTGTGGGCCACTCCAGAGCAACGTCTAGACCGGCCTCCGACCACAGAGGCCATCGCTCCACGGGACTCTTTAAAAACCGCAAAAACTCCGCCAGCCGCCGTTCACGGCTCAGGCCCTGGGTTAAATCCACTAAAGCGCGCGCTGCCTCCTCGGTGCTGGGGTGAATACCGGCCCCGGTGACGGCAGCGAAACGCCAGAGACGTAAAATACGCAGCGGATCTTCTTGAAAGCGGGCGTTGGCATCACCTACCGCACGCAGCGTATGCGTAGCCAAGTCGTCAAGCGCCCCGTCCACAGCCGTGACCCGATGCCCGTCGTAGGCAACCGCATTGACGGTCAAATCGCGCCGCGTTAAATCCTCAACCAGGGAATCAATGGATTCCACGCTTTGCGGTCGCCGGCGATCGGTATAGTCCCTGTCCCGGCGCAGATGGGTGACTTCCACCCGAGGTGCCAGCCAAAATGTCCCGAATGCTTCTCCTGGGTGGGTTTGCATCTTTAACTGGGCTAAAGTTGACACGGCTAAATCGGTAGCCAAATCCCACTCGACATGGTCTGGATTAAACCCCCGTGGATTCCATACCCAGTCCCGGATCGCGCCGCCGACAATCCAAGCCTGCCCGCCTTGGGCGCGAATACGGGCGATGGCGTCCCGAACAACGCCTGCCATCGGCATCTCGAAAATCTGTTGCTCAACAGCCCAGAATGGCATAAAAGAGGCCTCCCGAAGCTCTTCCCGAGTCCAAATTCCACTTTACTTATGATACATTTTATCCAAGGAGGGGTAGTCGTGGTCGGGACAAAAATCCGCGACTTGCGTAAGAAGATCGGCTTAACTCAGGAACAACTGGCAGGACCGGAACTAACTAAAAGTTATGTCAGCCAAGTGGAGTTGGGGCGTATCCGGCCGTCCAAGAACGCGCTGGAAATCATCGCCCGGCGTTTGGGAAAGCCCCTCGGCTATTTCCTCGACAACGATGACGACTTGCGCACCATCGATGTCCTCCTACGGGCTTCCGAGGCGTTATGGATGAGTCAGCGCCTCGACGAAGCCGCCACCGGCCTCAAGGAAGCCCAATACCTTGCCGAGCGGACGGGGCGCGATGATATTTTGGCCAAGATTCAGGCGACGATGGGCCGACTGGAGCTGAGCCGCAACAATTTGGCGGAGGCGGAAAACCACCTTCGACGCGCTCTCGCATCGTCTGCCTTAGAGGATTCGCCCGTCGACCGTGCTCTTTCGGCGTCCGCGCTTGCTGACGTGGAAGACCAGAAAGGATACTTTAATGAGGCCCTCCGCTGGTACATTGACAGCATCAATGCTGTCCAGCGTCTCAAACCGAAAAGCGGAGCCCGGGCCCAAGTTCTTGCCGCCTTCGGAGACTTTTGCCGGCGCCACGGCGAGCCCAAGGCAGCCCTCGCTTTGTATCGTGAAGCGGAGGCCCAGGCCTCAGAAGATTCTCCCCAAGCCATCGAAATTGCCTTTAAATTAGCCGCGCTAGTCAACCGGGAAGAAGGGGAAGGCTACTGGGCTCGATCCTGGCAGTCGTTTCAATCGCTTCCCGATGGTCCGGTCCGGGCCCGCATTGCCAAAGAGGCGGTCCAAGCCAGTCTTCATCTGGGACTGACAGCTACGGCCGAAACGCTGCTCCGCCAAGTCCCGGTCGACTCGGATGGGCTCACACTTGGGGTCGAATTAGCGTTGATGGAAGACTGCTCCCCTGAGACGGCCCGTCTATGGGCCGAACACGCGATCCGAGAGTCGCTTGCCCCAGACGTGAAGGCCAAAGCCTATTGGGCGTTATCCCGCCTGCAGTCGCGACCCGAAGACCGTCTGCAGGCATTAAAGGCGGCCATCGCGCTAGACCCTCAGAATGCCGGCATTTTACGCGATTACGTTTTGCAGGTTCTGAACGACAACGACCCAGAACAGATCCGCACCCTGAAAAGCACGTTGGATTCGAGCGATCCCGTCGAAATCCCATAAGCTCAACAAAAAAAGCCCGCTGGGGGGCTTTCTCTGCTAGTGAATTAACGCTTCGAGAACTGCGGCGCCTTACGGGCTTTCTTCAGACCGTACTTGCGACGCTCCTTAACACGCGGGTCGCGGGTCAGAAATCCGTGTTGCTTTAACGGCACCCGGAAGTTGGGGTCAACGCCCAACAACGCGCGGGCAATCCCGTGGCGTACGGCACCTGCCTGTCCCGTCATTCCGCCGCCCTCGACACGGACCAACACATCAAAACGTCCCTCGACGTCGGCCGTCTTGAGCGGACTCAAGATGGCGGTGCGCAACGTCAAAACAGGAAAGTACTGGTCGAAATCGCGGCCATTAACCACAATGCGGCCGGTTCCGGGAACCAACCGAACCCGGGCAACCGCATTCTTGCGGCGGCCTGTACCCCAGAACTGTGCTATTGCCATTAGCCTTTAACCTCCCATACGTCAGGCTGTTGGGCTGAATGCGGGTGCTCAGATCCACGGTACACTTTGAGCTTTTTGAACATCGCGCGGCCCAAGCGGTTGTGCGGCAACATACCCCGCACAGCCTTCTCTACCGCAAATTCCGGCTTCTTAGCCATCAGTTGGCGATAGACTGTGCGCTTCAAACCGCCCTCATACCCCGAATGACGGAAATAAATCTTTTGGTCAAGCTTCCGACCGGTCAACACGGCTTTATCCGCATTCACGATGACAACATAATCACCGGTATCAATATGCGGAGTATATATCGGCTTGTGTTTTCCACGCAGAAGCATGGCCGCCGCCGTGGCTACCCGGCCCAAAGGCAATCCCGCCGCGTCAATCACGTACCACTTGCGTGTCACCTCAGCAGGACGAGCCATATACGTGGACATGCGTGAAATTCCCCTCCCAAAATAACGTGTCGGCGCTCTTCCGACAACCAAACATAAACATTCTAGCGGTTTGAGGTAGGCGTGTCAAGAAAAGGATAGAATCCGGCGGTCCCAGGTCCCTAAATTGCTTCACTACCCCAATGGCTGGTCTTGATGTGGCCATAAAAGTCCAGCCAACGGGCAAAAGGGGTTTGGCAGCGCGGGCAGGTGCGGAACGGGCGCCCGTCAAAGGTTTTCTCGGCATACTGTTCGTCTTCCGGCGAGACCAAGGCCCCGTTGACGCCAATCTTTAAGAGCGCAAGCCCGCGCTCATACACGGCGTCCTCATATCCCCGGGCGTCCGTGACTGACAATTCCAAATAGGATTCGCGCGCATCATAGACTTTATACAGCGCCAGATAGGGAGGATGATGCTGGCGAGTCCAGTCGACCCAAAGATGGTGGCGAACCAGTTCCGCTAGACTCGGGCTTTCGAGCGTGGATTCGACCACACTGTTGACGAACTTCCTCAAGTAATAAGTCATCAGTTGGCTACGCATACGCTGCCTCCTTCTTAGCGGCAATTTGGTCTTTTGGTTCTCCCTCCCCCTCTATATTTTACATAATTCTGTCCATTTCTGTGAAAAAGCGTCCCCAAAAACTCGCCTCCTTTCACGGAAGGCGGTATGATGACAGTATATGGAGAACCTCTTAGACTCATCACTCAATTGGTTGGATCAATGGCTCGCCAAGAGCTGGCCCACCGCCTCTCCCGACTATCAATGGCTGTTGTTGCAAACCTTGGCCACCTCCACGGCGCGCCGCCAATGGATTCACAGCTTGCCCATGAACGCAGGCGGTCTGGTCGTGGACTTGGGCTGCGGCCCAGGAATCATGGCGCAGGAGATTGCCGCTTTGAAAGGGGTACAGGTGCTGGGGCTGGACATTGACAGTAATGCCCTCGATATGGCGCAAAGTCTCAATCGGGTCTTGAATCAAGAAGGGCGCGTCCGCTTTCGGCGCCATGACTTGTTAAAAGACGAAGGTCAGCGCCAAGGCGATTTGGCGGTGGCACGATTTGTGGCCCAGCACGTTCCGGATCTTGCCGCCTTTTTCCAGAAAGCCCAAACTCACGTTCATTCTGGCGGTCTGTTGGCGATTGAGGACACGGATGATGGATTTGTCATTGAGTATCCTGAGCCCCCCGCTGCTTGGCAGGCTGCCGTACGCGCCTTTCAATCCCATCAGGCGGGCCCCGTCGGGGATCGCTATGTCGGCAGAAAATTAGCCCAGGCGGGCGTGCAATCCGGCCTGAAGCTGGAGTCTGTCTCCCTTAATCCGGCGGTCTATGCCGGTGACTTGGATGGCCAAGATCTGACGGTTCAATTTGACATTGACCGCATCGAACGCACGCTTCCCGCTCTCATCCAGGAAGGCTTGATTGATGAAGCCGGCTGGATGGAAGCCAAGGCCCAGTATCGAGCCAGCTTCCCGCACTTCAGCTTTGTTGCCTCGACGACGGTACGGGTGCTATTCCGGGTACCATGATGCCATCCCCTCGGGATGGCTGACCCATTGGTGCCAGCGTCGGTCGTCGGTGACGTTGCCTTCCGTCAGCATTGCCAGTTGGTCAGGAGTGATGGGCACGGGCAGATAGCGACTCAACTGGGCCACCGCACCCACCAGGCCCAACGGGAGATGCACCTTATGGGCTCGACGCTTTCCTAGTCCACGAGCCATATGGTCAAAGAGTTCATTCAAACTGTAACGGTCAGGCCCGCCGAGTTCCAAGGTAAGGCCAATCGTCGTCTCATCATCCAATGCTGACCGCACCATCTGGGCAACGTCGGTTCGGGCAACCGGCTGAAACAAGGTGTGGCCGTCGCCTGGCACGGGCGTTCGGGGCAGGCGGGCTAAATCACGCAACATGAGGAAGAACGGCGGCTGGCCACCGAAGATGAGGGATGGCCGTAAAATCGTCACATCCAACCCGGACGCAAGCAGCCGTTGTTCGGCCTGCCACTTGGTCCGATGATATTGGGCCCGTGCTCCCGCACGCGTCCCCAGCGCCGACATGTGCACCACACGAGAGACCTGGTGGGTTTGCATGGCATGCACCAACCGCTCCGTGACTCCCACATGGATTGCGTCAAATGTGACGCCTTCCTGAGGATTTTCGCGGATAATCCCGATGAGGTGCACCACAGCATTAGCCCCCTGAAGAGGCTCTGACAAGTCCATCTGCCGCATGTCCCCAAGATACCATCGGACAGCGGGGGATGCTGCCGGATCGCGATGCCGAGCGATGGCAGCCACCTCATAACCTGCCTCCACCAACGCCGCCACCACCTGGGATCCCAAATACCCGCTGGCGCCCGTTACCACGACCTTCATTTCGTCACCTCCTGGATTTATTGTACCGAGGTCGAGAGCACATCGCACTCCGGAATGTGCCGTTCAGTACAGTCGATCACGAGCTTAATTGTTGATCACGGTCAAATCCTCGATTACAGTAGCGGTATCAATGGCTCGAGGTGGCGCATGCTGGTCCATTTCTCCAACGTCGGTTTTCAATACGGAGGTCGGCCAATTCTAGACGGCGCCGATTTCACCCTTGAGGCCGCTGAAGTCGTCGGATTGCTAGGCCTCAACGGCACCGGAAAGACCACCACGATGCGCCTCATTGCCGGCATTCTAGAACCCAGCCAAGGGCAGATAACCCGTCAATACCGACGGCTGGGATATCTGCCGGAGGAACGCGGTCTATATCGCCGCATGACCCCCAACCAATATCTCACCTTTGTCGGTCGGCTCAACGGCATGGCGGCACGGGCGGCCGGGGAGCGCACCCGTGAACTCATCGAACGGTTTCGGCTGGGGAGCTACGGCTGGGTCCGCATCGAGACCTTATCCAAGGGCAACCAACAAAAAGTTCAATTGGCGGCCACCTTGGTTCCTAGACCCGATCTGATGCTGTGGGATGAGCCCTTTTCAGGCCTTGATGCGCTGAACCAGGAGCTTTTGCTGGAGGTGCTGAAGGAGCTGCGCACCGAAGGAGTCACCGTATTACTGTCTACCCACCGCCTTGACGATTTGGCGTTGCTCGCGGACCGAACTTATATTCTGGCAAGTCGCCGCTTCACAGAATATGTTCCCTCTGAAAGCCCCGACCAGTACCGGTTGAGGATTCGCCACGAGAACCTTGAGCGTCAAGAAACGGTCAAAACGGAAAGGCTTTCCGACCGGATCGCCGAGATTACCCGAGATGGCGCCACCCTCCTCGCGGTATCTCCTGAAAGCGGCCTCGAGACGGTATTTCGAAAGCTAGTGGAGCACACCTAATGACAGCATTTCAAGTCGCCGCGGTCTTCCGCCGTGAATGGGAAGAACGTGCACGTCGCGCCGGATATTGGGTCACAACCGTAATAGGGATGGTTGTCATGGTAGCCTTGGTGGTTTTGCCTGGCCTCATTACCAGCGGAATCCATCCCACCCAAACGGTTGGTAGTGTAGGCGTGCCCCGCTCGGTGCTGGTGGCTGTCAAGCCGCCGGGCGTGCATCTCAACGTCCAGGCATTCCCCAGCTATCGCAAAGCGGCCAATCAAGTGACTCAGCACAATTTAACCGGCTTTTTCGAAAGGGTCAACGACCGTCTGGTGTTTTACGGCGATCCGAACGGGACAGTCGCGGCCATGATTTCCGCGCTTGATCAAAAAGGACTGGATCAAGGCATTCCCGCCGCTGTGGCCGCCCAGATTCAGCGTGCGGCGGCCACGACTAGCGTCAAACTCGTCCCACTGGCTCCGGGGATCAAAGCGCTTGTGCATTCCTCGGCGATATACGCCCTCAACATTGTCATGATGATTTTGGTTATGACCTACGGGGTCTTCATTGGCATGTCGGTAGCAGAAGAAAAGGAGAGCCGCCACGCGGAAATGCTGATGGCCTGGATAACGCCACGCCCGCTCATGGTCGGAAAAATTCTTGGCTTTGCCGCCCTCGCGTTCGTTCAGTTGGCTCTTTGGGCTCTCGCCGGCTTTGTTGCCCTGGCAATCAAACACCAAGGACAAGCCTTTGGGATCACGCCCGGGTTGGTCGGCCTCTTTTTACTATGGACATCGCTTGGCTATCTTGAGTTCAGCACCGCCTTCACGGCTCTTGCAGCCCGTGCACAGCGCTCGGCCGACCTTAATCAGGCCGTCATGCCCATTAGTCTTGTCGCCATGGTAGGCTATCTCGGATCGATGCTCGCCTCAGCCCACCCCAGCGGAATATGGGCTAGCCTGCTGCACATTGGTGCATTTGTCCCCTTTTTGGCCCCATTTTTGGGATTTGCCTTGCTGCAGTTGGGCGGCATGCCCTGGTGGCAAGTGGCAATTGATGCCCTTTGGCAAATCGTATTCTGGTGGCTATTGCTGGGTTTTGCAGGCCGCCTCTTTCACCGCCATCTGCTGCGGTTCAAGTCTGGCCGCCTGACGCGATCGCGGCATTTTGGCCGGGGCAAGCCCCCGCGGCAAGCTGGGGCTGATGCATCCTAGAGACGTCGGAACGCCTGATTGTCGCGGGAGAAAAGAAAAGACCTCCTGTAACAGGAGGTGCAGGAATCCGGCGCAGGGTTCCTGCGCCGGCAACATCGGCTCAGGAATTCGCGGAGGCCTCTTCGGCCCCTTCTGCTACCCGTTCTAAAAGCTGAACCAAGGTTTCAATCTCCGCAGGCCCCAGAGGATTGAGCAACTCCTTCATTTGCTGATGTCGCTCCCGCTGCAGCCGCAACATGCGGTCCTTGCCTTCGCCACTCAAGTCGACCCAAACTACCCGGCGATCCTCGCGCGAACGGGTCCGTTCCACCACCCCCTGATTAACCAGGCGGTCAATGATGCCCGTTGCCCCGGCTAGCGAGATTCCAAGACTCTCCGCAATCGCGCCCATCGCCATTGGCCCCTGGTTAAACAGCATGCGCAACACCGCAAATTGCCCAAAGGTTAAGGTATCGTCCGGCATGCGGCGGCGGGACAAACGAGAAATGCGCGTAAAGATAGCATCTAAACGATCAATTACCTCGTCACGGTCGGCCATGCGTTCGCCTCCAACAGCATTGTCTCGGGATGTAGTCCCCGCCCGTCGACGGAATTCCCCACCCGTCTCCAGTATCCATCATATCAATCAACATGCGACAGGGTTCCCGAAAATTCTTGCTTGGGCCCTGCCACAATATGCTTAATAAGGTTTATTTTACCATATACTCGAAAGGTAAACAGTACTTCAACGAAATAATTTCCCCAAACCCCTTGTTTAGCGATCCACCAGGGCTCGGGCAAAAAAGAGAAGATTGGCCGGGCGTTCCGCGATTCGCCGAACATAATAGGCGTACCAGTCTTCACCATATGGAACATAGACACGTGTCCGGTATCCCTCACGGGCTAAACTCTCCAGCAAGGAGAACTTCACGCCGTAGAGCATTTGGAACTCAAAACGATCCCGCTCAATATTTTCTTCGTGAAGAAACTTTAAAATGCGTCCTATCAATTGCTCATCATGAGTGCCAATGGCCGTATAATTTCCCAGCTTGAGCGACTCCTGAACCAACTGAAGATAATTTTCGTCAACATCGGCCTTGCTGGGAAAGGCCACGGAAACCGGTTCCATATAGGCACCCTTGACAATCCGGAAGTTCCGCGGCGGGTTGGACAGCCGTCGTAAATCATCCATGGTGCGATAGAGATAGGCCTGAAGCACCACGCCGACATGACCTGGGTGCGCTTGATAAGCCTCATCATAAAGCCTCAATGTGACGTCCGTATAGGGCGAGTCCTCCATGTCAATGCGGACGAAGTTTCCCGTCTCCTCGGCCCGCGTCACAATCTCGTCCAAGTTTCGCTGGGCTAAATCTTCATTCAACGCTAATCCCATCATCGTCAGCTTCAATGACACATTAGCGTTCACGCCCGATTGATGGATGCCGTCCAACATAGCCAAATAGCTATTCTTGGCGTCCATGGCCTCCGCTTCCGACCGTACCGACTCGCCCAAATGGTCAAGCGTGACCATCACACCCCGGCCATTGATTTCGCGGATGCGCTCGATCGCTTCCGGCAAGGTGCTTCCCGCGACAAAACGCGCCGCACCCAACTGCATGCCATAACGCTTGACCATGCCTTCCACCACGGGGTTTCCCCCAAGTCCCAGCACGACTTCCCGAAACATCCCATTTTCCCCCTTAGCCTTTGCCCGATGCCGGTTCCCGAAACTGAATGTCTTCCAATGTGAGTCCCCTCGGAGGCGCCAGAGCCCCCACCTTATCCGCCGGAAATGCCAAACCATGCCGAATGCGGTCCATGTCGCCCCCGGGCTCGGCTGCCTCCAGCATCGCCCCCACCAAGTGCCGTACCATGCGGTACAAAAACCCATTCCCTAGTACCTGATAGCGCCATACCAAACCCGCTTCTTCCATAACCCAACGACTCACCAAGAGAGTTCGGACGGTGGTCTCGGCGCTGGAACCCTCCGTACGAAATGCCTGAAAGTCATGGCGGCCTAAGAAAAGTGCGGCAGCCTGGTTCAGTCGTGTCCACGATAATGCGTCAGGCCGCCAGAGTGCGCGTCGATAGAGAGACAAGGGCGGAGGGGTCGGCGCGCGCCACAAACGATAGCTGTACTGCTTCCATGAAGCCGCCCGCCGCGGGTCCCATCCCTTAGGAACCCAAAATGCCGCGCGTATTTGAATATCCGGCGGCAGCCGTCGATTCAGCACCACAGGGACTTTTTCCAGCGGCATCGCCACCGTCCCCCGCCATACCACCACTTGTCCCGCAGCATGGACACCCGCATCCGTGCGGCTGGCGCCGATCGACCGGCCTGGCCCGAGCACGCCCGCGAGTGTTTGGTCTAGAACCGCTTGCACCGTGGAGCACCCGTCTGGCTGCTTCTGAAATCCATGATAATCAGTTCCGTCGTAGCGAACAATCATCCCTAGCTCGCGTGGCTCCGAACATGAAAGCACGGCACCCGGAATGAACCGTGGTGCCGTGTCCTCGCTCGCCATCTTTACACCAATTCAAGAATCGCCATAGGGGCGGCATCGCCCTGGCGAAAACCCGTGCGCATAATTCGGGTGTACCCGCCGGTACGGTCCTGATAACGCGGGCCCAACGTGGTGAACAGCTTGGTTACCACGTCCTCGTCCCAAATGTAGGCCAGCGCCTGCCGGCGGGCCGCCAGATCCCCGCGTTTGCCGAGAGTGATCATGTGCTCTGCCACCCGGTTCACTTCCCGGGCGCGCGTGACGGTGGTTTGAATCCGCTCTTCGCGCAAGAGCGATGTCACCAGATTTCGCATCATAGCCCGGCGATGTCCACCGTTCCGGCCTAGTTTGCGATGATGTCCAGGCATCGTTCTGTCTCCTTTGTGCGAATAATGTCTTACTCCTCGGAGGGTCTCAAGGACAAGCCCAAACTTGCCAGCTTCTCCTTTACTTCTTCCAAGGACTTCTTGCCAAGGTTACGCACCTTCATCATGTCTTCATCCGTCTTGGCGGTAAGCTCTCCGACGGTGTTAATGCCGGCCCGCTTCAAACAATTAAAGGAGCGCACCGACAGGTCCAATTCTTCGATAGGCATCTCCAACAAGCGATCGCGCTTATCTTCCTCGCGTTCCACGCCGATCTCCACGCCTGGCACGCCATCCGTGAGGTTGACAAATAGCCTTAAGTGGTCCGACAAAATCTTGCTCCCCATGGAGACAGCCTCCTCAGGGGTGAGCGATCCATCCGTCCACACTTCCAGCGTCAGTCGGTCGTAGTCCGTGATGTTGCCCACACGCGTGTCTTCCACACACCAGTTCGCCTTCACCACGGGGCTAAAAATGGAGTCGACGGGAATAGCTCCAATAGCCTGTTCCGACCGCTTATTCTTATCCGCAGGCACATAACCGCGCCCACGCTCAATGGTCATTTCCATCGACAGCTTGGCTCCCTCGTCTACATAGGCAATGTGTTGCGAGGGATCCAAAATATCCACATCCGCATCAGCGAGGATATCGGCTGCGGTCACTTCCGCGGGCCCTTCCTTGTCGATCCGAACCATTTTCGGCTCGTCAGACCAAGACTTGAGGGCGAGCCGCTTCAGGTTGAGGATGATATCCGCCGTGTCTTCAAGGACGCCCGGAATGACCGAAAATTCATGAAGAACGCCCTCGATCCGAACGGATGTCACAGCCGTCCCGGGAAGTGAGCTTAGAAGAATTCTCCTAAGCGAATTGCCAAGGGTGATGCCATAGCCCCGATCGAGAGGCTCCACCACAAACTGCCCATAATTGGGCTCATTGCCTTCGTCAACCCGTCGAATTTCCGGTTTCTCGATTTCGGTCATTCCACCAGCCCGCATAGGCAGGCTTTGCCCCCTTTCCAAATCCCCTGAACTAGACTCGCGAGTACCACTCAACGATGAGCTGCTCTTGCACCGGTGCGTCAATTTCGTCGCGGTTGGGCAATCGCAGTACGGTGCCACGCAAGGCCTCCGAGTTCACTTCCAGCCAAGCAGGAATCAGCCGCGAGGTAACTTCGGCCATCTGCTTGAACCGGGGCTTTTGCCGACTGCTTTCACGGACTTCGATGACGTCTCCGGGCTTGACGGCGAACGACGGGATATTCACCCGACGACCGTTAACCTGAAAGTGATTGTGCCGAACTAGTTGGCGCGCTTCGGCCCGCGAGGACGCAAGCCCCATGCGATAAACGACATTGTCCAGCCGCCGCTCCAACGCCTGCAGCAACACTTCGCCGGTGACGCCTTGCTTCTTTTCCGCTTTCTCGAAGTACCGGGCAAATTGGCCCTCCATGACCCCGTAGGTCCGGCGTGCCTTTTGCTTTTCACGCAACTGTACCCCGTACTCAGAAAGTTTACGGCGCGTGTTGCCCTGTCCATGCTGACCCGGCGGATACGGCCGGCGGTTTACTGGACACTTGTCGGTAAAGCACTTCTCACCCTTCAGGTATAGCTTGGTCCCCTCCCGTCGGCAGAGCTTGCAAACGGGTCCTGTATAACGTGCCATGTGTTGCGCCTCCTTCCTTTCTGTTTGTTAGACTCGACGCCGCTTGGGCGGACGACACCCGTTGTGCGGAATCGGGGTTACATCTTTAATCATGCTAACCTCTAAGCCCGCAGCCTGCAACGAACGAATGGCAGCCTCGCGACCGGATCCCGGTCCCTTGACCAACACTTCCACTTCTCGAACACCGTACTCCATGGCTCCCTTGGCAGCCGTTTCCGCGGCTAACTGAGCAGCAAATGGGGTACTCTTACGACTGCCCTTAAAACCAGAGCCGCCAGCCGACGCCCACGACAAGGCATTGCCTTGGGGATCGGTAATGGTCACGATGGTATTATTAAAGGTCGAACGAATATGGGCAACTCCTCGATCGACGTGACGACGGTCACGGCGCTTGGTCCGTGTGTTTCGACGCGTTGGCATATGGCCAGAAACCCCTCCTTAGTTGTCCTTACTTTTTACGCTTGGCTCCCACGGTACGACGCGGTCCCTTGCGAGTACGCGCGTTGGTCTTGGTCCGTTGACCACGCACAGGTAAGCCGCGGCGGTGCCGAAGACCCCGGTACGACCCAATATCAATCAGACGCTTGATGTTCATTTGCACCTCACGGCGCAAATCACCCTCCACGCGCCAATCGCGGTCCACTACCTCGCGAATGCGGCTAACCTCTTCCTCAGTTAAATCCCGCACCCGGGTATCCGGATCCACCTGGCTCTCTGCCAGGATTTGTCGCGCCGCCGGCCAGCCAATGCCATAGATGTACGGCAGAGCTGCCTCAATGCGCTTGTCCCGCGGCAAGTCAATTCCAGCAATACGCGCCACTAGATATCCTCCTTCTAACCTTGTGCCTGCTTATGCTTGGGATTCTCGCAGATGACCATCACTCGCCCATGGCGTTTGATGACCTTGCACTTCTCACAAATCGGCTTCACGGACGCCCGAACCTTCATGGCGGTCTCCTCCCCTTGTCCAAAATTACTCCCCTGCCGCTTGGGATCGGCCAGACCCAGAGCGCGGGCGGCCAACACCACGCCGTCTACTTGTAACGATAGGTAATGCGACCGCGTGTCAAATCGTAAGGCGACAGTTGCACCGTCACTTTGTCGCCCGGCAAAATTTTGATAAAGTGCATACGAATTTTGCCCGAGACATGCGCCAACACCTTATGACCATTGGATAATTCCACACGGAACATGGCGTTGGGCAACGGTTCAATGACTGTTCCTTCGACTTCAATCGCGTCTTCCTTGGCCAACGATTTCCCCCCTTTCGCCAATCTTAAAATTCCTGCACTGACAATTTTGCCCAAATTCGCCCGACAGTATCCCCATCAGTATCCGATCCATTATACCCAATTTCTCAAGAAATTGCAGTCAGTATTTCTGGACCGTCGTCGTCAATGAAGATCGTGTGCTCGAAATGGGCCGAAAGACTATGGTCGCGGGTTGTCACCGTCCACCCGTCGTCTCCCACATCCACCGCATAACCGCCCAGATTCACCATCGGCTCAATGGCAATGGCGAGCCCCGGCTTCAGCAGCAATCCGCGGCCAGCCGTTCCATAATTGGGCACTTGCGGCTCCTCATGCATTTGTCGACCCACGCCGTGGCCCACAAAATCCCGCACCACGCTGAAACCGTGGGATTCCACATGTTGTTGGACGGCGGCTGAGATATCGCCTAAACGCTGGCCTACCCGCGCTTGTTCAATGCCCCGGTAGAGTGCTTCCTCCGTCACCCGGACCAATTCGGCAGCTCGCTCGTCGGGGGGCTCACCGACAAAAGTGCTGAAGGCAGCGTCACCAACAAAACCATCCACCGTAGCGCCCAGATCAATACTCACCAGGTCCCCGGGCTTGAGAAGCCGAGGTCCTGGAATGCCGTGAACAACCTGATCGTTGACGGACACACAGACGCTGGCCGGATAGCCGTGGTATCCCTTGAACACGGGGATACCGCCTCGCGCCTTAATGCCGCGATCCGCCACATGGTCCAATTCCCTGGTGGTTATGCCGGGCTTGACCGCTGCACGCAATTCCGCCAGCACCTCGCCCACCACACGGCCAGCCCGTCGCATTTTTTCCCGGTCGCGAGCACTTTTCAACTCAATCATGAGAGCCTCTCCTGAATCGCCCGGGTCACCTCGTCCACCGGCTGCTCGCCGTCAAAACGGGCCAAAAGTCCGAGCTTTTCATAGTAAGCGACCAAGGGCGCCGTTTCCTCGCGATAGACCTCCAGCCGCCGCGACACCGTGGCCTCGCTGTCATCCGGACGCTGGACCAGCTCGGCGCCGCATACATCGCAGATGCCGGCCTGCTTCGGGGGCTGAAAGACCACGTTATAGGTCGCTCCGCACCCAGGACAGACCCGGCGACCGGTCAGCCGAGCCATCAGGACGTCATGATTGACCGTCAAATACACCACACAGGTCAGTTGTCTTCCCATGGTCCTCAAGGCCGTCTGAAAATGTTCGGCTTGATTAAGGTTGCGCGGAAACCCGTCGAGAATGAATCCGGGCTTGGCATCGGGCTCGCTGAGGCGGGCACTGACCATACGCTCGGTCACGTCATCCGGCACCAACGTTCCCTCATCCATATACCGCTTCGCCAACTGCCCCAGCTCCGTGCCCTCGGCCAGGTTCTTTCGGAAAATGTCCCCGGTGGAGATATGGGGAATTCCGAAGGCGTCAGCCAAACGCTTTGCCTGGGTACCCTTTCCCGATCCGGGAGGGCCCAATAGCACTAATTCCATGCCATGCCCTCCTATTTCATAAACCCTTGATACTGCTGCATAATCATCTGCGCCTGCATCTGCTTCAAGGTGTCTAGCGCCACGCCGACAATAATGAGCAGCGACGTACCGCCGAAATACAAATTGATGCCAATGCCAAGGCTCAAGAGACTGGGCAGAACCGCCACAATACCCAAAAACACGGCGCCGAAGGCGGTGAGGCGCCCACTAACGCGGCCCAGGTATTCCGAGGTGGGCTTGCCGGGACGGATTCCGGGTATATGACCGCCGGCCTTTTTCAAGTTGTCGGCCACATCGTCCACCTTAAACACCACTTGGGTGTAAAAGAAGGTGAACACCACTACCAAGAGAAACTCCAGCACGATATAGAGCGGCGTCGTGAACCCGAGGTAATGCTCCACAATTGTGACCCAGTTTCCCTTGAAGAATTGCGCGATCGTTCCGGGCAGAATCAAGAGAGAAATGGCAAAAATGACGGGAATAACGCCCGCCTGGTTCACCCGTATGGGCAAGTGAGTGTTTTGGCCTTGATAGATGCGGCGTCCCACCACCCGCTTGGGGTATTGCACCGGCACATTACGCTGACCTTCATTGACATAGACCACGGCGGCGATAATAATCACCGCAACAACCAAGAAGATAACCAGTTTCGGGATGCTGAGAACGCCCGCGGTGACGTACTGGGCGAGAACCTGGATGCCATATGGCAACCGGGACACAATCCCAAACATCACCAACAGGGAAATTCCGTTCCCAATACCCTTTTCACTGAGTTGCTCGCCAATCCACATCAGGAGGGTCGAACCCGCCAGCAGCATGAATGCCGTGAAGAAAATCATCCATACTGCGTGATGTTGATAGACCGACTGTCCACTAGCATTGTAACGATACAAATAGAACGAGACGCCCATGGCTTGGAGAAATCCCAGGCCCACCGAAAGCCAGCGGGTCCACTGGTTCATCTTCTTTTGGCCTTCCTCGCCCTCTTTGCTCCATTCTTCCACGGAGGGAAGAACCACCGTCATTAGCTGCATGATAATGCTGGCGTTAATGTACGGCACAATACTCAGCGCAAAAATGGACAGGGTGGCGGTCGCTCCCCCGCTGAACAAGTTGAGCAGTCCAAAAATACTGGCCTGCTGCTTGAACAACGATTGAATGACCGCCGCGTTCACGCCCGGAATAGGGATGTGGACGCCCAGCCGAAAGACCACCAGCATGCCCACGGTAAACAAAAGCTTCTTGGTCAGCTGGGAGCCCTTCAGCGCTCCCATCATCGCGTTTTGGGCCACTTAAACCACCTCGGCCCGTCCCGAAGCCGCCTCAATCTTTTCCTTGGCAGACTTGGAGAACGCGTTAGCCTGAACCGTCAAAGCCCGGTCAATTTCTCCGTCTCCCAAAATCTTGACGGGTAGGTTGCGGCGCACCAAACGGGCCTCTTTTAACAAATCGATGGTTACGACGCTATCGGGAGCAAACTGGTTCAAGTCGCCCAGGTTCACAACCTCATACTCCACCCGGAAGGGGTTCTTAAATCCGCGCTTCGGCAAGCGCCGTTGCAACGGCATCTGACCGCCTTCAAATCCGGGACGAATTCGACCGCCGGCACGGGCTTTCTGCCCCTTGTGACCGCGCCCGGCCGTCTTGCCGAGACCCGAACCAAGTCCACGGCCGCGGCGGGTCTTCCGCTGGTGCGATCCGGCAGCAGGCCGCAATTCATTGAGTCGCATCTAGTCGTTTCCCTCCTCAACCTCTTCCACGCGGACCAGATGGCGCACCTTGTGAACCATGCCGCGAATTGAGGGATTGTCGTCTTTCTCCACTGTACGCCACATCTTTCCCAGGCCCAACGACTTTACGGTGTCTTTTTGGTCTTTGGCATACCCGATCGGGCTCTTAACCAAGGTAATGCGCAGCTTAGCCATGATGCGCCCCTCCTAGTACCTGTTGCAGCGTGAGGCCGCGCAGTTTCGCGACATGTTGCGCGCTCTTCAACTGCTTGAGGCCTTCCATGGTGGCAGCCACCACGTTATTGGGATTGGAGGTGCCCAGCGATTTGGTCAGCACATCGTGCACCCCGGCCGCCTCCAGCACCGCACGCACCGCGCCCCCAGCAATGACACCCGTGCCGGGCGCTGCTGGCTTAATCAAGACGCGTCCCGACCCGAACGTGCCAATCACCTGATGGGGAATGGTGGTCCCCAGCCGGGGAACCGTAATCATATGCTTTTTGGCATCTTCGATGCCCTTGCGAATGGCTTCGGGAATCTCGGCCGCTTTACCTAAGCCAACTCCCACCTTGCCATCCTCGTCGCCGACAACCACCAACGCGCTGAAGCTAAAGCGCCGGCCGCCCTTGACCACTTTGGCCACACGATTGATGGCCACTACCTTTTCTTTGTACTCGCCCGCGCCACGCTTGTCGTCGCCCGGTTGATTTTGCCCGCGTGCCATAATAGCCCCCTCGAATTAAAAGTCTAAGCCGGCTTCGCGCGCTGCGTCGGCCAAAGCCTTGACGCGACCGTGATACCGGTATCCGCCGCGATCGAACACAACTTTCTTCACCCCGTGCTCAAGCGCCCGCTTGGCAACCAAACGGCCTACTTCCCGTGCCTTGTCGACCGTTAACCGCCCTGGCTGAGCCTTGAGACCCGCTTCCAAGGTGGAAGCCGCCGCAATAGTACGGCCCTGGGTGTCATCAATAATCTGGGCGTAGATATTCAAATTCGATCGAAAGACATTAAGGCGCGGCCGCTCGGACGTCCCGTGCACTTTCGCGCGAATCCGCAAATGACGCTTTTTACGCGCCGCGTTCCTGTCAAATCGCTTGTACACGCCTAATCCCTCACTTCTTTCCGGTCTTTCCGACCTTACGGCGGATGCGTTCGCCCTTATAGTGAATCCCCTTGCCCTTGTATGGCTCCGGCGGTCTGACGCCGCGAATTTTAGCGGCGATTTCGCCGACCACTTCACGATTGTATCCCTTCACCAACACGTTGGTTGGGTTGGGCACGTCAAACTCAATGCCTTCCGGCGGGTCAATGTGCACCGGGTGCGAAAATCCCACCGTTAAGACTAATCGTTGACCTTGCTTCGAGGCACGATAACCGACACCAGCCAGCTCCAGGTGCTTCTCAAAGCCCTTGGAGACACCTTCCACCATGTTGGCGATCAGGGTCCGGGACAAGCCCCACTGCGCCCGCGCGTCGCCGCTCTCGTCTACCGGCACGACACGAATGGTGCTGCCTTCCATCTCCACCCGCACTTCCGGCCGCAAGGTCCGCTCCAAGGTGCCCTTGGCGCCCTTAACCCGTACAGTCTGGCCATTGAGCGTCACTTCCACCCCAGCCGGAACCGCAATTGGTTGTTTGCCTATCCGAGACATGCTTCTTTCCTCCCCTAACCGGGCATTCTACCACACGTAACAGAGTACTTCGCCGCCGATATGCTCCTCGCGCGCCTGCTTCTCGGTCATAACGCCCCGAGAGGTGGATAGCACCGCAATGCCCAAACCGCCCAACACCCGGGGCAGTTCATCGTGGCCGGCATAGACCCGAAGACCCGGACGGCTGATGCGCTTCAACCCGGTGATAACGCGCTCCCGGTTGCTGCCATACTTCAGATGCAGGCGTAGAATGCCCTGCTTCCCGTCCTCAACCAACTCATAGTCCCGGATATAGCCCTCCTGCTTCAAAATCTGGGCTATCGCCCGCTTCATGCGGGATGCCGGTATATCGACGACCTCGCGGTACACAACATTGGCGTTGCGAATGCGGGTCAACATGTCCGCAATCGGATCAGTCACGACGATCCTCCTCCCTAAAAGTTACCAGCTTGCCTTGCGCACGCCGGGAATTTCGCCCTTGTGCGCCAGCTGTCGAAAGCACAGGCGACATAGCCCAAAATCGCGCAAATACCCATGGGGTCGTCCGCAGAGCTGGCAACGATGGTACTTCCGCACGCCGTACTTGGGCTTTCTCTTGGCCTTCGCAATTAATGACTTTTTGGCCATAATCGACCTCCTTACCGGTGCTGCTGCAGGGGCATCCCCAACATGGTGAGCAACACCTGAGCTTCCTCATCGGTGTTGGCTGTGGTCACCAACGTGATGTCCATGCCGCGCAATTTGTCTACCTTGTCGTACTCAATCTCGGGAAAAATAAGCTGTTCCCGAATCCCCAGGGTGTAGCTGCCCCGACCATCAAATCCGCGCGTCGACAAGCCGCGGAAGTCCCGCACGCGAGGAAGCGCAATGTAAAAGAGCTTCTCCAAGAAATCGTACATGCGCTGTCCACGCAGCGTAACCTTCGCGCCAATCGGCATCCCGGTCCGAATCTTAAAACTCGCGATTGACTTTTTGGCTCGGGTGACCATCGGCTTCTGGCCAGTAATGCGGGTCAAGTCGTCGACCGCCGCGTCCAAGGCCTTGGAGTTGCCGACGGCATCCCCGACACCCATGTTGACCACGATCTTGGCCAGTTTGGGCACTTCCATGGGGTTTTTGTAGTGAAATCGCTCCATCAGCGCCGGAACAATCTCCTGCTGATAGCGCTCCTTCAGTGCCGACTCAATTGCCATCGTCTCTTTGTTCCTTTCCGCGCTTAATCCAGCGTTGCTCCGCAGTGTTTGCAAGCCCGAACCTTCTTGCCGTTGTACAGGAACTTGTGGGCAATGCGGGTTGGCTTCTTGCACGACTTGCAGATAAGCATCACGTTAGAGACGTGAATCGGCGCCTCTTTCGTGATGATGCCGCCTTCCGGGATGTCCGGTGTCGGCCTCTGGTGGCGCTTGACCAAGTTGACCTTCTCCACAATCACGCGATTTTCTTTCGGCATCGCCTGAATGATTTGGCCTTCCTTGCCTTTGTCACGGCCCGCCAGAACTCTGACCGTGTCGCCTTTCTTTACGTGCACCTGGCGCCCCTCCTCTCTTTCCTTACAGCACTTCCGGCGCCAACGAGATAATCTTCATGTAATCTCGTTCACGGAGTTCCCGGGCCACCGGTCCAAAGATGCGGGTACCGCGCGGCTCTTTCTCATCGCCACGCAGAATAACCGCCGCATTTTCGTCGAACTTGATGTGTGAGCCATCCGCCCGATGGCATCCGGTCTTAGTGCGCACAATGACGGCTTTGACGACGTCGCCCTTCTTGACCACGCCCCCGGGCGAAGCCGATTTGACAGAAGCGACAATCACGTCTCCGATGTTGCCGTACTTGCGATACGAGCCGCCCAACACCCGAATGCACATGATTTCCTTGGCGCCCGTGTTGTCCGCAACCTGAAGCCGCGTCTGTGGCTGGATCATCGGTCACCCTCCTTCCCTGCGTTCTCGTTAGTCTTGCTGGTGGCCTAAAATCGCCACAACCCGCCAGTTTTTCTCCTTCGACAGCGGCCGGGTCTCCTCAATCCGCACCCGATCGCCCACTCGGCAGCGATTTTCCTCATCGTGCGCCTTATACCGCTTGGTGCGGCGAATCCGGCGGCCATACATAGGGTGGGGTACCCACGACTCAACAGCCACCACAACCGTCTTGTTCATCTTGTCACTCACCACGACGCCTTCGCGCACTTTGCGCTTTGTCACCGTCTCAGCCATACTTGCCCTCCCTATCTCACGTTCTCATGGAGCTCGCGCTCTCGGAGAATGGTGTGCACCCGCGCAATGTCCTTCTTTACTTGACGGATACGCATGGGGTTTTCCAGCTGAGCCGTAGCCAGTTGAAAGCGCAGACGGAAAAGCTGCTCCTTCAGAGACTTCAATTGCGCGGTGAGCTCATCCTGGCTCATGTCTCGGAGTTCCTTAGGCTTCATGCGCATTCTCTCCTGACTCTTCTCGCTTAACGAAGCGCGTCTTGATCGGGAGCTTGTGGGCTGCAAGCCTCATGGCCTCGCGCGCCACTTCTTCCGGCACGCCGGAGAGCTCAAACATAATCCGATCCGGCTTCACCACAGCGACCCAATATTCCACATTCCCTTTTCCGGAACCTTGTCGGGTCTCGGCTGGCTTCTTGGTTACCGGTTTGTCGGGAAAAATGGTAATCCACACTTTACCACCGCGGCGGATGTACCGCGTTAAGGCCACACGTGCCGCCTCAATCTGCCGGTCCGTGATCCACGCGGGTTCCAGTGCCTGCAGGCCGTATTCACCAAAGCTCAAACTGTTGCCGCGGTGCGCGCGGCCCTTCATACGGCCCCGATGCATTTTGCGGTACTTGGTCCGTTTCGGTTGCAGCACCTTAACGCCCTCCTTCCGAAGCTGCGGCGGGACGACGGGTTTGATTCGGCAACACTTGACCCTTATAGATCCACACCTTCACGCCAATAATCCCGTAGGTGGTGTGAGCCTCCGCAAATCCGTAGTCGATGTCCGCACGGAGTGTGTGCAATGGAATCGAGCCTTCCCAGGTCCACTCCCGGCGGGCAATTTCCGCACCACCTAGGCGACCGCTAACCATTATTTTGATGCCCTTGGCGTTCTGCCGCATGGCCCGACCCAGCGCCTGCTTCATGGCACGCTTGAACCCAATGCGCTTCTCCAATTGCGAAGCAACCGACTCGGCGACCAGTTGAGCATCCGTGTCCGGGCTCTTGACTTCCACGATGTTGAGGTTGACCTGCTTTTTGGTCAGCGCCTCCAACTCTTTCTTCAACGCCTCGACGCCAACGCCACCCTTGCCGATCACCATGCCCGGCTTTCCGGTGTGCACCGTAATCTTCAGCTTGTTGGCCGCTCCGCGTTCAATCTCCACCCGCGAGATGCCGGCGTTGTAATGGCGCTTTTTCACGAACCGCCGAATTTGGTAATCCTCGCCCAGAAGCTCCGGGGTCGTCTTTTGGTTTCCATACCAACGCGAGTCCCAGCTCTTCACGATGCCGAGCCGAAGTCCCTTGGGATGTATCTTTTGACCCATGCTTGCCCCCCTAACCTTGGTGCCGTGGCCGCAGCACCACGGAGATGTGACTGGTCCGCTTCATAATCGGAAACGCTTGCCCACGGCTTCTGGGATGAATCCGCTTCAGGATCGGCCCGCCATCGACCCAAATCTCCGCCACGTAAAGATCCCGGGGATCGAGGTCATGGTTGTTCTGCGCGTTGGCGGCCGCACTCTGAATGAGCTTCGCCACCACCTTGGACGCCCGCTTGGGCGTATGGCGCAAAATCGCCTGGGCATCGCGGAGGTTCTTGCCGCGAACCAAGTTCACCACAATACGAACCTTGCGGGGAGCGATGCGTACATGACGTACGTGCGCACGAGCTTCTGCTGTTTCTGCCATCGTCTCCGCCCCCTATCGCATGCCGGTCGACCGCTCGGATTTGTCCGCGTGACCCTTGAACGTCCGGGTAGGCGCGAACTCGCCCAGCTTGTGACCGACCATTTCTTCACTAATGTAGATGGGTACGTGCCGCCGCCCATCATGCACTGCAATCGTGTGTCCGACCATTTCCGGCACGATTGTCGAGGCGCGCGCCCACGTCTTCACAACGCGTTTTTCATTGCGCGCATTTTGGCCCTCAATCTTCTTCAAGAGGCTTTCCTCGACATAAGGTCCTTTTTTCACTGAACGACCCATGCTTGCCTCCTACTTCCGGCGACGGACAATCAAGCGGTCCGAAGCCTTTCGCTTTTTGCGCGTCTTCTTGCCCAAGGCCGGCTTGCCCCATGGCGTCACCGGATGCTTGCGGCCAATCGGCGCCTTGCCTTCACCACCACCATGCGGGTGGTCTACCGGGTTCATCACTACACCGCGCACCGAAGGGCGCCGGCCCAACCAGCGATGGCGACCCGCCTTGCCGATGGAGATGTTTTCATGCTCTACGTTGCCGACCTGTCCGACCGTTGCCATGCAGGTGACGGGGACGCGCCGAAGCTCGCCCGAAGGCAGCCGCAACAAAGCATAGCGCCCTTCCCGGGCAGCCAGCTGCGCCGAGGTTCCTGCTGACCGGGCCAACTGAGCACCGCGCCCGGGGTGCATTTCGACGGCGTGAACCACAGTACCGACCGGGATATCTGAGAGCGCCAACGCGTTGCCAGGCTTGATGTCCGCTCCGGGACCCGCCAACACCTGGTCGCCCACCTTCAATCCCAAAGGAGCCAAAATATAGGCCTTGTCGCCGTCCTGGTACTCCAACAGCGCAATCCGCGCCGTACGAAACGGGTCGTACTCGATGGCGGTCACGGTAGCGGGAACGCCCTGCTTTTGCCGCTTGAAGTCAATCTTGCGGTAAAGCCTCTTGGTGCCTCCACCGCGATGGCGCACCGTGATGCGACCGTAGTTGTTTCGGCCAGCCTTGCGGTGCAGTCCCTCGGTAAGGGACTTCTCCGGCTTCTTTTTGGTGATCTCCTCAAACGTGGAGACCGTCATCTGCCGAACTCCGGGGGAGGTCGGTTTCATCTTGCGAACTGGCATCGTGTCCTCCTCCTTGGTTTAAACCCCTTCAAAAAGCTCGATGCTTTCGCCGGGGGCCAAGGTGACGATCGCCTTTTTGCGATCCGGGGTGCGGCCTACCGAATATCCGCGGCGCTTGGTCTTGCCGGGCACCCACATGGTGTTCACCTTGGTGACATGCACTTTGAAAATCTCTTCCACCGCCCGCCGAATCTCCACCTTGTTGGCCCGTGCGTCCACTTCAAAGGTGTATTTGTTGAGTTCCATGGCGTCAGTGCTCGCTTCGGTCACAATTGGCCGCTTCAGAATGTCGTAGGGACTCATGCGTTGAACACTCCTTCCACCGCTTCCACGGCACTCCGATCCAAAACCAGCCGGTGGTACTTCAAAAGGTTGTACGCGTCCAAACTCTGCGCGGTGGTGGCACGCACGTCCTTAAAGTTTCGCGCCGAGAGCTTAATGGTCTCTTCCGGCTCGGCCGTAATCAAGAGCACATTGCGCCCGAGGTTCAACTTGTCCAGCGCCTGGGCCAATAACCGGGTCTTGACCTGGTCCAGCTTCAAGCTATCCACGACGACAAGCTCCTGGTCCCTGAGCTTAGCGGAAAGCGCCTGACGAATCGCAGCCCGGCGCATTTTCTTGGGAAAGCGCATGCTGTAGTCCCGCGGGTGCGGTCCAAATACCACCCCACCATGGCGCCAATGCGGTGCGCGCGTGGTACCTGCCCGGGCGCGTCCGGTACCCTTCTGCCGCCAAGGCTTACGGCCACCGCCGCTCACCTCACTGCGGGTCTTGGTATCCGCTTGCCCGCTCCGCTGATTCGCTTGGTGAACCAACACAGCCTGGTGCAAGAGCGCCGGGTTGACGGGCGCCTCAAACACCCGTTCGGACAATTCCATTTCGCCGACGACCTCGCCGGCCAAGTTATACACGTTTACGGTCGGCATTAGTTCGCTCCTTTCTTGTTGCGAACGGACTCCCGAACCATCACCAAACTGCCCTTAGGGCCTGGTACAGCGCCACGAATGAGTAGCAAATTGCGGTCGGCATCCACCCGCACCACGCGTAGACGCAAAGTCGTCACGCGCTTTGCGCCCATGCGGCCGGGCATCTTGCGCCCCGGGTGAACGCGGCCGCCGCCTCCTGAAGTCCGGGACCCCAATGACCCCACGCGGCGATGGTACTTGGATCCGTGGGTAGTCGGTCCACGACGAAATCCCCAACGCTTAATCACGCCGGCGAAACCTTTGCCCTTGCTGGTGCCGATGACATCGACAATGTCGCCCGGCTCGAAGGCTTCTTCCACTTTGACAAATTGCCCCGGTTCCAGTGCAGTGGCTCCTGGCAACCGAAATTCCCGCACATAGCGGGCCGGCGTCAATCCACGCGCTTCGTAATCCTTGCGCTGGGCATATGCCACCTTACGTTCTTTGATGCTGCCCACCCCCAATTGGACGGCCTCATAGCCTTCCTTTTCCGGGGTGCGGACGCGCAACACCTGATTGGGCTCGGCGTGAATGACGGTAACCGGAATGGCCCGGCCTTCTTCGTCAAACACCTGGGTCATCCCCAGTTTTACCCCCATAATTCCCTTCATAGCGTCCCCCTGCCTACAGCTTGATCTCGATGTCCACTCCAGCCGGGAGATCTAGGCGCATCAGCGCGTTGACTGTCTTCTGGCTCGGATCCATGATGTCAATCAACCGCTTATGAACCCGACGTTCAAACTGCTCCCGAATGTCTTTCTCCCCGTTGGGCGCCGTCAAGATGGTGTAGATGGTCTTTTCTGTCGGTAGCGGGATCGGCCCGGAGACCGCGGCGCCATTGCGCCGCGCGGTCTCCACGATCCGTACCGCAGATTGATCCAGCACCTCGTGATCGTACGCCTTCAGTCGAATGCGAATCTTCTGCTGGGCCACTAATTTCTCCCCCTACTTTAGGCCTTGATGGCCGTCACAACACCGGCGCCGACTGTGCGGCCACCTTCGCGAATAGCGAACCGAAGGCCTTCTTCCATGGCAATCGGGGCAATGAGTTCAACGTCCATCGTCACGTTGTCTCCGGGCATGACCATTTCCACGCCTTCCGGCAGGTTAACGACACCGGTCACGTCCGTGGTCCGGAAGTAGAACTGCGGACGATAGCCGTTGAAGAACGGGGTGTGGCGTCCGCCTTCTTCCTTGGTCAGGACGTAAACCTCAGCGCTGTACTTGGTGTGGGGCTTGATGGAACCGGGCTTCGCCAAGACTTGGCCACGCTCCACCTCCTCCTTGTCAACACCACGCAACAGGCAGCCGATGTTGTCTCCGGCCACGGCTACGTCCAAGGTCTTGCGGAACATTTCCACGCCAGTCACAACCGACTTCTTGGCGGCGTCCACCAATCCGACAATCTCGATTTCTTCGCCAACCTTGATTTGTCCACGCTCAACACGGCCGGTCACCACGGTACCACGACCGGTGATGGAGTGGGTGTCCTCAACGGGCATCAAGAAGGGCTTGTCGGTGTCGCGCTCCGGGGTGGGAACGTACTCGTCGACCGCATCCATCAATTCCCAAATTTTGCCACACCATTCGCAGTCGCGCTTGCCGCAACCGCACTCCAACGCCTTCAACGCGGAGCCTGCAACGATGGGAATTTCGTCCCCGGGGAACTCGTAGCTGGACAGCAGATCGCGAACCTCAATCTCGACTAGTTCCATCAACTCGGCGTCGTCGACCATGTCCGCCTTGTTTAAGAACACGACGATGTTGGGCACGCCCACCTGACGGGCCAGCAGGATGTGCTCCCGGGTCTGAGGCATGGGGCCGTCAGCCGCTGACACAACCAGGATTGCGCCGTCCATCTGCGCTGCACCGGTGATCATGTTCTTCACATAGTCGGCGTGTCCGGGGCAGTCGACGTGAGCGTAGTGCCGCTTCTCGGTCTCGTACTCAACGTGGGCGGTCGCAATGGTGATACCGCGCTCGCGCTCTTCCGGAGCCTTGTCGATCTGGTCGTAAGCCGTGAATTCGGCCTTGCCCTGGGTGGCCAGCACGCGAGTGATGGCCGCCGTCAAAGTCGTCTTGCCGTGGTCAACGTGACCGATGGTACCCACGTTAATGTGGGGCTTGGTGCGCTCGTACTTCTTCTTCGCCATTGATTGGTACCCTCCCTAAGAAATTGCCTGCTTGTGCAATTACTGCTTGGCCTTAATCACCTGTTCAGTGACATGCCGCGGAGCCTCTTCATAATGCGAGAACTGCATGGTATAGGTGCCACGGCCTTGGGTCCGCGACCGCAAATCCGTCGCGTAGCCGAACATCTCGGCCAGCGGTACAAAGCCACGAATGGCTTGCACGCCGCCTGGACGCGGCTCCATGCCCTCAATGCGTCCCCGGCGGGAGTTCAAATCGCCAATGATGTCTCCCATGTATTCTTCGGGAACCACCACTTCGACCGACATGATAGGCTCAAGCAATACCGGATTGGCCTTTTTGGCCCCTTCCTTGAATCCCATGGAGCCGGCGATCTTGAATGCCATTTCACTGGAGTCGACTTCGTGGTACGACCCGTCGTAAACGGTGACGCGAACATCGATGGTGGGATATCCGGCCAAAACACCGGACTGCATCGCCTCTTTAACACCCGCCTCAACGGCCGGGATGTACTCCCTCGGCACCACACCACCGACAATCTTGTTGACAAACTCAAAGCCTGCCGGATTCTCCCCAGGCTCCAGCGGTTCAAGACGCAGCCACACGTGTCCGTATTGGCCGCGGCCGCCGCTTTGGCGGATGAACTTGCCTTCCGCCTCCACCGCCTTGCGAATGGTCTCCTTGTAAGCCACCTGAGGCTTGCCGACATTGGCCTGCACTTTGAATTCGCGCAGCAAACGGTCGACAATAATCTCCAGGTGCAACTCGCCCATTCCTGAGATGATGGTCTGACCAGTTTCCTGGTCAGTGTACATGCGGAAGGTCGGGTCTTCTTCGGCCAGCTTCGCCAAGGCCGTGCCCATCTTGTCTTGGTCGGCCTTAGTCTTCGGCTCGATGGCCACCGAAATCACCGGCTCGGGGAATACCATCGACTCCAGCACAATCGGCTGACTCTCATCGGCCAAGGTGTCACCGGTGCTGGTGTCCTTAAGGCCGACCGCCGCGGCGATGTCTCCTGCATAAACCGTCTCAATCTCCTCACGGTGATTGGCATGCATCTGCAGGATGCGGCCAATGCGCTCACGCCGACCTTTGGTCACGTTGTACACATAGGAACCTGACGATAAGGTGCCGGAGTAAACGCGGAAGAAGGCCAGCTTCCCGACAAACGGATCGGTCATAATCTTGAACGCCAGCGCCGAGAAAGGCGCATCGTCGGATACTTCGCGAAACATCTCCACTTCCGCGTCGTTGGGGTCCACGCCATGCACAGCCCCCACGTCCAACGGGGAGGGCAGGTAGTCAACCACCGCATCCAAGAGCGGCTGAACGCCCTTGTTGCGGTATGAGGAGCCGCACAGCACCGGCACGAGCTGATTGGACAAGGTGCCGCGCCGCAACGCCTGGCGAATCTCGTCCTCGGTGATTTCCTGGCCCTCGAGGTACTTCTCCATCAAGGCGTCATCGACATCGGCACAAGCCTCTAGCAACATTTGCCGGCGCTCGTCGCAAATCTCTTTGAGATCGTCCGGAATCGGCTCGAATTCTCCCCGCGTCCCCAGGTCATCCTTATAGAAGTAGGCCTGCATGCGGATTAGGTCAACTAAGCCGCGGAAGGTGTCTTCCGCCCCAACCGGCCACTGGATGGCCACCGGATTGGCGCCAAGGCGGTTCTTAATCTGATCCACACACATCGCGAAGTCCGCACCGATGATGTCCATCTTGTTGATATACGCCATCCGCGGGACACCGTATTTGTCTGCCTGCCGCCAGACCGTTTCGGACTGCGGCTCCACGCCACCCTTGGCGTCAAACACGGCGACAGCGCCGTCAAGAACGCGCAAGGAGCGCTCCACCTCGACCGTGAAGTCCACGTGGCCGGGCGTGTCGATGATGTTGATGCGATGATCCCGCCATTGGGCCGTGGTGGCAGCAGACGTGATCGTGATGCCGCGCTCCTGCTCCTGCACCATCCAGTCCATCGTCGCGGTCCCCTCATGCACTTCGCCGATCTTGTGCACACGCCCGGTGTAGAACAAAATCCGCTCAGTGGTGGTGGTTTTGCCCGCGTCGATATGGGCCATGATGCCAATGTTGCGGGTTCGCTCTAAGCTAAATTGACGAGCCATAACCAGCGAACTCCCTTCCTACCATCGGTAATGCGCAAATGCTTTGTTGGCCTCCGCCATACGGTGGGTCTCATCACGCTTCTTGACCGCTCCACCCGCATTTTGCGAGGCGTCCATGAGCTCGGCCGCCAAGCGCTCCTCCATGGTGCGCTCGCCACGCTGCCGGGAGTAGTTCACCAGCCAGCGAATGGCCAACGAGGTCCGGCGGTTAGGCCGCACTTCCATGGGCACCTGGTAGGTCGCGCCACCAACCCGGCGGGGCCGAACTTCCAACAGCGGCGTGGCATTCTTAACCGCCGTCTCGAAGACTTCCAAGGCATCTTTTCCGGTCTTCTCGGATACAATATCGAAGGCTCCGTAAACGATGCGCTCAGCTAAACTCTTCTTGCCAGAGAGCATAACTTTGTTGATAAACTTGGCGACCAGCGGACTGTGGTAAACCGGATCCGGCACGGTCTCGCGCGGTACGACTGTTCCACGCCTTGGCATGATTTTCCCCCTTTACTTCTTTCCGGCGGGCTGGTTCTTCTTCGCGCCGTACTTGGAACGGCCCTGTGCGCGCTTTTGCACGCCACCGGTGTCGAGCGTTCCACGAATGACGTGATAGCGAACACCCGGCAGATCCCGCACACGCCCGCCGCGCACCAGCACGACGCTGTGCTCCTGCAGGTTGTGTCCGATGCCCGGAATGTAAGCCGTGACTTCCTCCCCGTTGGTCAGTCGCACACGCGCCACTTTCCGCAAGGCCGAATTCGGCTTTTTCGGGGTCACCGTCTTGACGCTAATGCACACGCCACGTTTTTGCGGGTTGCTTCTGAGCGCCGGGGCCGCCGACTTCTTCTTTGCCTTCTTGCGTCCGTTGCGAATCAACTGATTAATAGTTGGCACCCGTTCGCCCTCCTTCCTCTTGAGTCGCTGCTGTGTGGCCCCGCGTGAGCGCAGCGCACGCCGCGTTCACCTCAATGCCGCACAACAGCCCTAGTTCGCGCATACTATCCACATAAATGATAGGTACCTGATGGATACGACAGTGTTCCTCTAATTCCGATAGAATCGCGGGATTGGCATCGCGCGCAACATAGACCGAGACCGCCCGTCCCCGCTGAATCACCTTCAGCGTTTCGCGGCGGCCGACCACGCGTTGCCGCAAATCCTTGAGCGCGGCCCTATCCACGGCTGTTCCTCCCGGCCATCCAGGCTTAGACACACTTAGGTATTTTATCACCGCCAAGGGGGCGTGTCAACGGCCGAAACTCCCGTGACACGCCCCTTCGCGGGTCATTGATATAACTCGGCGTCGCTCGATTCCTCTTCCGCGATAACGGTCGCATTACGGTAGCGGGACATGCCCGTTCCCGCGGGAACCAGCTTACCGATAATCACGTTCTCCTTCAGCCCTAGCAGCGGATCCCGCTTGCCCTTGATGGAGGCCTCGGTTAACACTCGGGTGGTCTCCTGGAACGAAGCAGCCGACAAGAACGAGTCGGTGGCCAAGGAAGCCTTGGTAATGCCGAGTACGACCGGCTTGGCAACCGCCGGCGCGCGACCCTCGGACAAGACCCGTGCGTTTTCATCCTCAAATTCGAACCGGTCCACCAACGATCCCGGCAGCATGTTGGTGTCGCCCGCCTCATCCAACTTAATCTTGCGCATCATCTGGCGGACCATGACCTCAATGTGCTTGTCATTGATGTCCACGCCCTGGACGCGGTACACGCGCTGCACCTCGTGCAACAGATACTCTTGCACGCCACGCGGTCCCAGAACCCTGAGCAAGTCGTGCGGGTTCACCGAGCCCTCGGTCAGTTCCTGGCCTTCGGTCACCCGTTCCCCTTCGTGCACTTTGAGGCGGGAACCAAACGGCACCACGTAGACCTGGCTGTCAGCCTCTTCCTCAGCCGTAATGGTGATTTCGCGGCGACCCTTGTTCTCACCGAAATGCACGATACCCGCCACCTCGGTGATAATCGCCTGGCCCTTGGGCTTGCGAGCCTCAAACAACTCTTCCACACGCGGTAGACCTTGGGTAATGTCATCGCCGGCTACGCCGCCCATGTGGAAGGTCCGCATGGTCAACTGTGTACCCGGCTCACCAATGGATTGGGCGGCAATAATGCCAACCGCCTCGCCTACCTCCACAATGCGGCCCGTGGCCAAGTTGCGCCCGTAACAAGCCACGCACACGCCGTAGCGCGATTGGCAGGTTAGCACACTGCGCACGTAGGCTTCAGTGATACCAGATTCAACAATTTCCCGCGCGGTATCCTCATCAATCAGATGGTTACGGTCAACAATCACCGCACCAGTCTCCGGGTGGCTAATCGGATCGGCCGCCACGCGCCCGATCAGGCGTTCCTCAAAGGTCTCGATGACTTGGCCGCCGTCCTTGATTTCGCGCACCAAGGTTCCCTCCGTCGTGCCGCAATCGACTTCGCGGACGATGACGTCCTGGGCCACGTCCACCAAACGGCGGGTCAAGTACCCTGAGTCGGCGGTGCGAAGCGCCGTGTCCGCCAAGCCCTTGCGGGCTCCGTGCGTCGAGGTGAAGTACTCCAACACGGTCAGCCCTTCACGGAAGTTGGCCCGAATCGGCAGCTCGATAATGCGTCCAGACGGGTCAGCCATCAATCCCCGCATACCTGCCAACTGCGAAATCTGCTGCACATTACCACGAGCTCCAGAGGTGGCCATCATGTAAACCGAGTTGGTGGTATCCATGTTGTCCATCAAGGCTTGGGTAACCTTTTCCTTGGCTCGCGTCCAGATTTCGATGACACGCTCATAGCGCTCGTCGGCCGTGATGAGACCGCGACGGTATTGGCGAGCCACAAGCGCCACTTGCTCTTCCGCCTCAGCCAGAATCTGTTTCTTCTGTTCGGGGATGTGGATGTCAGCCACCGAAATGGTAATGCCCGCCCGGGTAGCAAAGCTAAATCCCAGCGCCTTGATGCGGTCCAGGACTTCGGCCGTGGTTTGGTTGCCAAACACCCGGAACAGATCCGCCACCAACACACCCAAAATCTTGCGATCGACCACCTTGTCGATAAAGCGCAGTTCCTTGGGCAGCGCATCATTGAACAGGAAGCGGCCCAAAGTGGACTGCCGCCGCTCACCGTCATACCGCATGGTGATCCTCGCGTGCAGATCGAGCACTCCCTCGTGGTAGGCCATCTCTGCCTCCTTGAGGTCAGCGAGCACCATACCTTCTCCTCGGGCCCCTTCCGCGTCCATGGTCAAATAGTAGGATCCGAGCACCATGTCCTGCGTGGGCGTTACCACGGGGCGGCCGTCCTTGGGGTTCAAGATGTTCTGCGAGGAGAGCATCAGAATTCGCGCTTCCGCCTGCGCCTCTGCTGACAAGGGCACGTGCACGGCCATTTGGTCGCCGTCGAAGTCGGCGTTGTAGGCGGTACAAACTAAGGGGTGGATCTGAATGGCACGCCCTTCCACCAATACCGGCTCAAAGGCCTGAATGCCCAGACGGTGCAGCGTGGGTGCACGGTTCAAGAGCACCGGATGCTCCCGAATCACGTCCTCCAACACGTCCCACACCTCGGGACGAACCCGCTCCACCATCCGCTTAGCGGACTTAATGTTGTGGGCATAGCCTTCGTTCACCAGCTTCTTCATCACAAACGGCTTGAACAGTTCCAGTGCCATCTCCTTAGGGAGTCCGCACTGATGCATCTTCAACTTAGGCCCGACCACAATAACGGAACGGCCCGAGTAGTCAACCCGCTTGCCCAAGAGGTTTTGGCGAAAACGGCCCTGCTTACCCTTCAGCATATCGGACAGCGACTTCAAGGGGCGATTGCCCGGACCAGTGACCGGCCGGCCGCGGCGCCCATTGTCAATCAGGGCGTCGACCGCTTCCTGCAGCATCCGCTTTTCGTTGCGGACGATGATGTCCGGCGCGCCCAAGTCCAACAAACGCTTCAACCGATTGTTGCGGTTAATCACCCGCCGATAGAGGTCGTTCAAGTCGGAGGTGGCAAAGCGACCGCCGTCCAACTGCACCATAGGACGGAGATCCGGGGGAATAACCGGAATCACATCGATAATCATCCATTCCGGCCGGTTGCCCGAGGTTCGGAACGCCTCGACCACCTCGAGCCGGCGAATGGCACGAACCCGGCGCTGTCCAGTTGACGAGTTGAGTTCCTCACGGAGTTCTTCCGCCAACTGATCGAGGTCCAGCTCCAAGAGCAGCTCTTTGATGGCCTCTGCACCCATCAAAGCCCGGAAGTGGTTGCCATATTTCTCGCGGTATTCCCGGTACTCCGATTCCACCAACAGTTGCTTCTTCATCAAGGGCGTCGTTCCGGGTTCAATCACCACATAGGCGGCGAAATAGAGCACCTTTTCCAAGGCCCTCGGCGACATGTCGAGAATGAGGCCCATCCGTGAGGGAATGCCCTTGAAGTACCAAATGTGCGACACCGGCGCGGCCAATTCGATGTGGCCCATGCGCTCACGGCGCACCTTGGAGCGGGTGACCTCCACGCCACAACGGTCACAGACGACGCCCTTATAGCGCACTCGCTTGTACTTGCCGCAATGGCACTCCCAGTCCTTGGTTGGTCCAAAAATTTTCTCGCAAAACAGCCCCTCACGCTCCGGCTTGAGCGTGCGATAGTTGATGGTTTCGGGCTTCTTGACTTCCCCTTTGGACCACTCGCGAATCTGCTCCGGCGAGGCAAGCGCGATCCGCATGGAATCGAAGTTGTTCACATCTAGCATTCCGCTGACCCTCCCCGGCCTTTAGTACTCGTCATCCTCATCGTCCCCGTCTGAGGCGTCCTCGTTGTCGTTGCTTTCTGATCCCTCGTCCGCTTGGCTCCCGCGCCTGAGAATGGCGTAGGCAGTTTCCGCCTCTTGGTCAAAGTCCATACCGCGTCCCGGTTCAAACATGTCCTTGGCACCGCCGGCGGTGTCCTCCATGAGACGATGCAGTTCCTGACCCTCGCCCTCTTCGCCTTCGGGCAAGAGTTCCAAGCCCTGGCCCTCGCGCATCGGCTCGTCATCGAGCTCCCGAATCTCAATCTCTTCGTCCAGCTCATTCAGCACTTTGACGTCAAGGCCCAAGCTTTGCAGCTCCTTGATTAACACCTTGAACGACTCGGGCACCCCCGGCTCAGGTACGTTCTCGCCCTTGACGATGGCCTCGTAAGTCTTCACGCGGCCGACCACATCGTCCGATTTCACCGTTAACAGCTCTTGCAGCGTGTAGGCGGCGCCATAGGCCTCCAACGCCCACACCTCCATCTCACCGAACCGCTGGCCGCCGAATTGTGCCTTGCCTCCAAGCGGCTGCTGAGTCACCAGCGAGTACGGACCGGTCGACCGAGCATGAATCTTGTCATCCACCAAGTGGGCGAGCTTTAGCATGTAGACAATCCCCACAGTGACTTCCCGGTCAAAACGCTCACCGGTGCGGCCATCGTAGAGCACTGTCTTGCCATCTTCAGGAAGCCCAGCACGGCGCAACCATTCCTGCAAGTCGTCCTCGTGGGCCCCGTCAAACACCGGTGTGGCGACTTTCATACCGAGCGCCCGAGCAGCCCAACCTAAGTGGGTTTCGAGCACCTGACCAATGTTCATACGGCTGGGCACACCGAGGGGATTCAATACAATCTCAACCGGAGT
Source organism: Sulfobacillus harzensis (assembly GCF_012933365.1). Classification (GTDB taxonomy): domain Bacteria; phylum Bacillota; class Sulfobacillia; order Sulfobacillales; family Sulfobacillaceae; genus Sulfobacillus_B; species Sulfobacillus_B harzensis. Next base: position 54,501 of record NZ_JABBVZ010000015.1, read on the forward strand.
GCCATCCGGCAAGAAGGGCATGTCTTCTTCCGGCAAAATGCGGGAAATGACGCCTTTGTTGCCGTGGCGGCCAGCCATCTTGTCGCCTTCGGAGATTTTGCGCTTCTGGGCGATATACACCTGCACAAGCTGGTTGACCCCTGGCGAGAGCTCGTCGCCCTGCTCGCGGTTGAACACTTTGACATCCACCACGATGCCCGATTCCCCGTGAGGAACCCGCAGTGAGGTATCGCGCACCTCGCGGGCCTTTTCACCGAAAATAGCCCGCAGCAGGCGCTCTTCGGCGGTAAGCTCCGTCTCCCCTTTAGGTGTAACCTTGCCGACCAAAATGTCGCCGGGACGGACTTCCGCGCCGATGCGAATGATGCCGCGGTCATCCAGGTCGCGCAAGACTTCCTCACCGACGTTAGGGATGTCGCGCGTGATTTCTTCCGGTCCCAACTTGGTGTCACGCGCGTCGCACTCATATTCTTCAATGTGAATGGAGGTGAAAACGTCCTCTTTGACCAGCTTCTCACTGAGTAAAATGGCGTCCTCGTAGTTGTAGCCTTCCCATGGCATGAAGGCAACCAACACGTTGCGCCCCAGCGCCAATTCCCCCATATCAGTGGACGGTCCGTCGGCAATAATCTGGCCGGCTGTCACTCGTTCGCCCCGTTTGACAATCGGCTTCTGGTTGATGCAGGTGCCTTGGTTGGAACGGGTGAATTTCAATAGCGAATAGGTGCTGACGGTGTGATCGTCGTTCTTCACGACAATTTGGTTGGAGGCCACACGGTCGACGATGCCGTCCTTTTCGGAAATCATCACCACACCCGAGTCACGCGCGGCCTTCGCCTCCATGCCGGTTCCGACCACCGGCGAATCGGTGACCAAAAGCGGCACCGCTTGACGCTGCATGTTGGCGCCCATCAAGGCGCGGTTGGCGTCGTCGTGCTCTAGAAAGGGAATCAGAGCGGTGGCGATCGACACCACCTGCTTGGGCGACACGTCCATGTAGTCGACCCGCGAGGGGGACTCCTCCAAAATCTCGTGACGAGAACGCACCGTCACCCGATCCGCCTGGAAATGGCCATCGTCCGTCAACGGCTCGTTGGCCTGAGCGATAACGGCGTCGTCCTCTTCGTCCGCGGTGAGATAGACAATTTCATCGGTGACCACGCCCCGCTCTTTATCAACCTTGCGGTACGGGGTCTCGATAAAACCGAACTCATTGATACGCGCAAAGGTTGACAGCGACCCAATCAGACCAATGTTCGGGCCTTCAGGCGTCTCAATGGGACACATGCGACCATAGTGAGAGTGGTGAACGTCACGCACCTCAAAGCCGGCACGCTCCCGGGACAATCCTCCCGGTCCCAACGCAGACAAGCGGCGCTTGTGGGTCAATTCCGCCAGCGGGTTGGTCTGGTCCATAAACTGAGACAACTGTGACGACCCAAAGAACTCTTTAACCGCCGCCACCACCGGACGAATATTGATCAGCGCCTGGGGCGTAATCGACTCCATGTCTTGAATGGTCATGCGTTCCCGCACCACGCGTTCCATACGGGAAAGCCCAATTCTAAATTGGTTCTGCAACAGCTCGCCCACCGAGCGCAAACGCCGGTTGCCCAAGTGGTCAATGTCATCCGTCGCGCCAAGTCCCTCATGCAATGTGGTCATGTAGTTGACGCAGGCCACAATGTCTTGGCGGGTGATGGTCTTCGCACTGGCGTCGGGCTGGCCGTTCGATACCACCAGCACCTCGCGGCCGTTGGGCAGCTCCACCCGCACCGTCAACACATGGGCCTCATCCATCGCTTGCGCGATGGTGCGGTCGATGTGCTCGCCTTCACGGACGATCACTTCGCCGGTTTCCGGATTGACGACCGTCTCTTTGGCGGTGGTGCCGACGATGCGCTTCCTGAGCGCCAGCTTCTTATTAATCTTGTATCGGCCTACTCCCGCCAAATCGTACCGCTTAGGCTCAAAGAACAGCGACTGCAAGAGGCTCTGGGAGCTCTCCACCGTGGGGGGCTCCCCCGGGCGCAAGCGCTTATAGATTTCAATCAGGGCTTCCTCTTGCGTCTTTGACGGATCCTTGGACAACGTGTTTTGAATGCGCTCGTCATCGCCCAAGGTCTCCAAAATCGTCGCGTCGGTACCGTAGCCCAGCGCTCGCATTAACACGGTCGCGGGCAGCTTGCGGGTGCGGTCCACACGCACTGAGAGCACGTCGTTGCCATCCGACTCAAACTCCAGCCACGCACCGCGGTTGGGAATGATTGTGGCAAAGAAGAGGTGCTTACCGGATGCATCCAACTGCTCGCCAAAGTACACGCCCGGGGAACGTACCAACTGACTCACAATCACGCGCTCTGCACCATTAATAATGAACGTCCCTTTGTCAGTCATGAGCGGGAAATCGCCCATAAAGACGTCCTGCTCTTTGACTTCGCCCGTCTCTTTATTCAAAAGACGCACGCGCACATGCAAGGGAGCCGAATAGGTGACGTCGCGCGCCTTGCACTCCTCTACCGAATATTTCGGCTGCTTCAACGTATAATCCACGAATTCCAACACCAGATTGCCGGTAAAGTCTTGGATGGGGGAGATATCGTGGAACATCTCGCGCAGGCCTTCCCGTAAGAACCAGCGATACGAGTTCTGCTGGATCTCGATCAGGTTAGGCATGTCGAGCACTTCGTGGATGTTGGCAAAGCTGTAGCGCTCGACAGGCTTCTCAGCCGGGAGACGAAGGGCCATTCAGTTCAACTCCTTTTTGGGGTCAACGCTCACACGTCAAGGTGGCTTACCAAACGCAAGCCGCAGGAATAAATTGGACTATGAAATATAGCAATATAAAACAGTATCACAAGCCCACCCCCAGGTCAAGTATCCCTGGAGGAGGGCTAATGCACTGTTTTCGATTGGTACTACTTGATTTGAACCGTCGCTCCGGCTTCCTCAAGTTTGGCCTTCGCCGCCTCTGCGTCAGCTTTGGAAATCTTCTCCTTAACCGGCTTAGGAGCACCGTCGACAACTGCCTTGGCTTCCGTCAACGACAACCCGGTCAGCTCACGCACCGCCTTGATGACCTGAACCTTCTTGTCTCCAGCGGCCGTCAACACCACGTCGAATTCCGTCTGTTCGGCCTCTTCCGCGCCGCCAGCCGCTGCGCCACCCGCTGCCGGAGCCGCAGCCGCTACGGCCACCGGGGCCGCCGCAGTCACACCGAACTCGTCTTCCAATGCCTTGACGAGCTGGGACAGCTCGAGCACGTTCAACCCTTTGACAATCTCTATAACTTCTTCGACCTTAGCCATCAATTTACCTCCTCAAGTCTTCAAAAAAACAGTCGATCCTATCCCTGGCTTTCACGCTGCTGCCGAATTTGGTCTAAAGCCCGAGCCAAATTGGTCAAAGGTGCGTTTAACACCCACACGAACTGTTGAATCGGGGCGTTTAGCGTACCAACCACCTTGCCCAGCAAGACATCCTTGGACGGCAAGTCGGCCAGTTCCTTAACACCTTGAGCTGAAATGGCCGATTTGCCCAATATCCCCGCTTTAATTTCCATTTTGCGAAATTCGCGCTGAGCTTGGGACAACAGTTTGGCGGCCGCTACCGGGTCGTCAGGACTAAAAGCCACGGCCGTGGGGCCGGTTAGGTAAGGATCGAGGCCGTCAATGCCCACCTCGTCAGCAGCCCGTTTAATCAAGGTGTTTTTAACCACCCGAAGGGTCACGCCGCCCTTGGCCAAACGCTCGCGCAATTGGCCCATTTGCTGAACCGTGAGGCCGCGATAGTCCGCCAACACAGTCCCTTGCGATGCGGCGAGCGCGTCGCGGGTTTCCTCGATTACGGCTGCTTTTTCGGCTGTTGGCATTGATTCACCTCCTCAAAAAAAAATAACCTCCACCCACAGGGAGAAGGCACGGTGTCCACCGCCGCGTTTAATCTTCTACACCTGGATGGGATATTGAGTCCCCGAGAGGACACCCACCGTCTTGGGCTTCAGAGGAATGTTACCAGCTCTAACACACGATGTCAAGCGAACGGGGCAATGGATTCAAGGCTCGGGGGCCATTCGAACGGCACCACAGCCCGCCTCGCGCCCATCCATCGTCCGCCCCGCGGACAACTATAGTTACCCGACGATGTCCATACGCTCTTTCTCCAATGCGTCGGGCCTCACATCCCGAAGCAGGCCGGCGACCAGCCCCGCGGCCTTAGAAATCGGTCCACACGTCCCTATCAGCTGTACCCCCGCGTCCTTCCGTGCTCCCAGTTTCCGATAGACATGCGCTCCAAGGATGCCGCTCGCGCCAAACACGATAACGCTAACCATCTGGTCGCTTCCCTTAGAAAAGGTATTAGACCCCCGTGCCAACGGAGCATGACTAGGGACTCGGGAAGATTTCCAGAACGGAGCCCTTAACCGCGTTGACCACCACGTTCATATGGCGGTATGGCTTTACCGGGACGCGCGACGCAAGAGGTCCTTGGGGCCATGACGTTTGATTCCAGGTCACAACCCACGCCGGCTCCGGTTTTTGAAGACGGGCCACGCCGCGATTGGAGAAGACCACCAATTCGACTGCCATTCGAGTCATCGGATTGAGCCGCGGAAAGGCCAGACGGGCCTTCGCCTCGGCAACCGCGGCGGAGATCTCGCCCGGTCTTTCCGTCGTGGGCATCACAACAATGTGAGCACTGCCCAGAAATGTAGCAGCCGGACTTGTCGGCGCTGTAATCTTCAAGGCGGACACACCGCCCACAGCCACCGCGGCCACAATGCCGACCACCCAGGTTGTACGTCGAGTCACAATCCCACCCCACCACCGTACGTATCGACCCCGCCCAATCGTCTTGCGTCGGCGGCGATTAGGGGAAACGGGCCGGTCACCCACCATGTCTCTTATTTAGGCATGCAACATAAGTGCTTTATTGCGGCATCCACGTATACAAATCAATTTCGCACACTTTCTCAAAGCCCAGTTGTTGGCAAATGGGCGCCGACGTTGTTTTGACGGCTTGCACTACCGCCATCGAGCAACCAAGCGCACGGGCATCGTCAAGGCGCTTTGCCACCATACTGGAATAGACACCGCGCCCGCGATACTCAGGCGCCGTAGCCGCGCCGCCTAACACCATAACCTCGCCGGACTCGTCGATGACGCCACCCGAGAAGGCGATGGGATCGGGTCGATCCTCGGCGTATGCCAAATAAACGTGGGCCTGGTCACTTAATGCTTCGTGAAAATCCGCCAACGAGCGAACTGTTTCTGGAGTCATGCCAAACCCGTATGATGCGGCCATCATTTCCGCGTTGGCCCGCCAATCTTCGGGAGACACCTCGGCGATTCGGATGCGCGGATTGACCTCAATTCGGTGCTTTAGATTCCGGAGAACCATACCATCCATGCGTTCCTCCTCCACCAATGTGAGACCGTGCTCTACAAGTCTCGCACCCAAGTCGCCGGGCGTACTGGTCGGCCCCACCAGCCAACTGAAGGCTTTGTTCTCTCGTCGATACTGTGCAATAACGCGGTCAATCTCTTCATCAACCTTGTCCGGGACGAAGGACGCCATTCCAACCAAATTCAACAAAGGGGACGGCGAGGTGGAAAACCGCGCCTTGACTCCTGGCATGTCTAGGGGCCAAATGGTCCCCTCCAGTCGCGCGTCAATCCCGACTGCTCCGCATGTGGCGTCGATGGTCCATACCAATTTTTGCTCGTTCATGTCATTCTCCCTTGATAATCGCCATTCTACAGTGTGCCATTCTCCCTGAAGACGGCTTGTCGTATACCCCAAATTCAATCTTAGCGGGTTCGCGAGATATTTCATAATACACCGAATACATAAGTGCGAATCTCCCCGCTCTCCTCGTAGTGGAACTCAGGTCCTCCTGCTATCCAGGGCTCGTGTTCGAAGACCATCATCCGGAATCAGCAATGGATTCACGTAGAGCCCCTGACCGCCTACCAGCCGGCCACGGGCTCTTTTGGCTTCATTACGGTGTCGACATGTCCGGCACGATCACCGAAAGCCATGACGATGGTCTTGCCGCCGACGATACGGTGAGAAAGTCGACTATGCGCCGTGCCCGTGTCATGGATGTGTACAGGGTGCGAGCGGCAGCCGACGTATTGGGATAATAGGCGTCGGTAACATCAAGAATAAGCACCGCATCAAACTCCAGCCCCCGCACCATATCCAGCGTCGCCAGCACCACCCCACCCCCATAGGCACGAGTCCCGCGAAGGACTTGAACCTCCTGATTCCACCTTCGCATGGTGCCTTCCCAGTCACCGAGCCGCTGATCGCTTGGCGCCAAGAGGGCAATGGAGACAATCCCGGCGTCACGAGCTGCCTGAAGACGGGTTTTGACCAATTCCGGCATGTTAGCCATATCTTCCGTTGAGGAAACGGTGACGCTCCCGGCGTGCAGATGCCATGGCACGCTCTCACTCGGTTTGGCGTGGGGATTCAGAACCAGGCGCAGTCGTTCTGCCGCCGCATGAATCTTTGGAGGTACACGGTAACTTCGGGACAGCCAAAGATGCGCCAGCCTCCGGGAACTGATGCCTAGCGCCTCTTGGATGAGCGTCCATCCGTCCCAGTCGTGGTGCGTTCCTTGTTGCATCAAGTCCCCGGCCAAAATCCATGAAACCCCGGGTCCAAGCCATTCCCGGAGCGCTTCATAGGCGAGAATGGGAATGGCCTGCGCTTCATCAATGATGATCCAGTCCGGCTCAGGGGTGGGACGCGGGCGCTTCGACCACGCCCCGAGCCACAACAGCGGGGCGACGTCGCGGAGGCCAAAGGTCGTGGATGCTGCTGCCCCCAATCGGCCGGCCGCCTCCCGATACAGGCGTTCGGGTGACGCATTTCCCAAACGCTGTTTGGCAGCGTCTAACGCTTTTGTCCAATCTTTCTGGTTCCAAGGCGACTCGGGGACAATCCCCAACAAATTCTCATCCCAAGGAAAATCCGGCCACATCATGGCAGCTAAGTCGGCAAGACTCCACGCATTGGCACGGCCCCGCTCCAATCCTAGACGGGGCAACACCGGGCGTACATAGTCCCGAACTGTGGTGGTGGGGGTCAGGTAAAGACCGGGGCTTTGGGGATCGGCAGCAACCGCAATACGGTGGGCGGCGACTACCGTTTTCCCGGTTCCCGCAGGACCGTCCAAAATCAGCAGCTGCATCTTCGGATCGCGGTCCGCGATAATCGCGTTTTGTTCTTGGTCCAATACGTCCGCAAGGATGTCCAAGGCTGGCGTCGCCGCTTGACCGAGTCTTTTCCGCACGCGGTCTTCGAAAATCGCTCCATAGCGCGGTGCCATTCGGACGACCCTGCCGTCCTCGAGCTCAATGTCCTCCACCGTGCAATCTACGACTTCAATACGGGGATTGGTTCCACCCCGCTCCATCAAGTCAAGAAACTCCCGATCGCGCAAGGTAAGGGTTAATTCTTTCTGCGCAGGGTTTCGCACCAGATCAGCCAGGGGCGCCAAATGGCTAATGTCGAGCATCTCGCCACCCGTTACAAGCGGGAAGGCTTCAGAACGGTGATAGCGGTGAACACGCAAATCCACCTCAAATGGCACTCCATCAACATCTTTCATGCGGCCCTGGATGCGGGCAAAATACGGATCTTGACGGGATTTCATTTCTTCCAATTGTGCATAGCTCCGCTCAACAATCTCGGCGTGCTGCCAGGCCGGCTCATCGCCAATCTGGAGTGCCCGCTTGTACGCGCGGTCTGCACTCTCACGCCGGGACACCAGCTCTCCCTCAACCCATTGGGCCCAGGCGTCCAATACCGATTGTTCGGCCGCCAGTTCGTTATCCTTGCTGTTGGCCATGGGGATGCCTCCTCATTTGGATTAAACCGGAAATCTAATTATACCGCATTGGAGGCGTGGGCGTAATTCCGGATCCAATCTTGAGGGGTGCAGATTCTTCACGGCTAGGCTATAGTGTTAATCGACAACTTTTCATCGGTCAAAACGGCGCAGAACACGTGCTGCCTTGACACGGATTCTTGGAAAGGCAGGGAAAATTATGCGGTTTATCTCAGCCCTTTTCGTCGTCGGCGCCATCGTGGTGGGCGGCATTTTCACGGTTATGAGCGTGCAGCATTATATAGCCCAAAACCATCAGACCATGTTTGCGGCCTCGCTCACACTGCTTTTGGTGGGCATCGTGGGATTAGGTGCGGTGTTAACGCGTGGCGGGAGTCGGAAATCGTAACGCAAAGGGTGCAAAGGGGCAGCCTCCATTGGAGACCGCCCCTTTGCAACGCTTGAGAGAATCCCCTAACGTGCTGGACACTCCCATCCTCAATTCAGGGTTTGCAGCATCTCCCCCAAGTAGCCAAAGGCCTTTTCGAGACGATCTTGTGGCACGCGTTCGAATGCATCCCCCAAACTGACTTCAAAGTACGAGCCGGATGCCGCGGGCATCAAACTTGCAGCAAACCCGATTCCCGTTTCTTCCGTTACCGCCTGAAAAAATGGCGCAACAATCGCGGGTGGGCGGTCAACGTGCACGTGAAACATGTTGGTTACGGGAACCCCTGGTCTGGTATGAATGTGCGGCAGTTGGTTGAAGTACGACGCCAGTTCGCGGGCCCATCCTGCATATTGCGCCATCTTCCTGATACGGCGCTCGAAGTAATAGTCGGCCGCGACAATATAGGGGTAGAGGCTGATGAGATCACCGCCCTGCCGGCGTTTCCAGACCTTAGCCTCGTGCACGAAGTCGGCAGGTCCCGCTAAAATGGCGCCGGCGACGCCTCCAATGCCCTTGTAGAAGGAAATGTATACGCTGTCAAAGAGATCCGCAATCTCGGACGCCGTCTTGTGATAGTGCGGCAGGCACTCGTAGAGGCGGGCTCCATCCAGATGCAGCCTAATATCGTGGTCGCTGCACCAAGCCGAAATGCCTTCTAAGGTCTCGAAATCCGGCAACAGCCCTCCCATCTCCCGTTGCGGAAGTTCTAGGAGCAAAGCCGCTACTTGTCCGTCAAGCTGTCGCACGTCATCCAACGTAATGAGGCGCGAATCATCGGCCAAAAGAATGGATTCAATGCGATGAAGATATTTGAGGCCGCCCTCCTCCCGGATCTCCAAATGGCAGAGCGGGTGATAGGAGCCTTTTCATTTAATCCGAACCCGCACGGCGCGCGGGTTTGACGCATTGGACGCTGCGATTTTCCTACACTA